>DFYA01000121.1:718-13775 GCA_002382525.1 Opitutaceae bacterium UBA4094 | reverse complement strand
TGCTCGCCGCCCGTCGTAATAAAAAGAAGGTCGAGATGATCGACGTGGACGACGCCCGCGAGAAGGTGCAGTTCGGCCGCGAACGTCGTCGCGCGATGGACGAAGGCGAGAAGAAGTTGACCGCTTACCATGAGGCCGGTCACGCGCTCGTCACTGCGGTGTTGGACGACGGCCTGCTGCCGGTTCACAAGGTCACGATCATCCCACGCGGGGGCAGCTTGGGCAGCACGATGTATATCCCGAGCAAAGACATCCTCACGCAGGAGATGAAGCGTTTGGAAATCCGTATCGCCATTGGCGTCGCGGGTCGCATTGCCGAGGAGTTGGTGTTGCACGACATCTCCAACGGGGCGTCGGGCGACATTCGCCAAGTCACCAAGATCGCGCGCCACATGGTGTGCGACTGGGGCATGAGTCCGCTCGGCATGGTGGCCTACGGCGAGAGCAACGACACGGTGTTCCTTGGCCGCGAAATCACCCGCAACCAGCACTACTCCGAGGAGACAGCACGCAAGATCGACGCCGAGGTCACCCGCATCATCAACGAGCAATACAAGCGCGCGACGGAGGTCATCTCCACGCACCGCAACGCGCTCGACAAGATCGCCGAGGCGCTCCTCGAGTTCGAGACGATCGAGGGCAAACACGTCATGGAAATCTTGAAGACGGGCGCGATCAGTTCGCCGGTCATTCGTGAGCTTCCTCCGGCGCTGCCGCTGCGCGGCGACGACAAGACCATGAAGAAGACCTGCGACAACGGTGAAGGCCTCGGCGGCGCACCGGCTCCGTCCCCGGCTTGAGCGATTGCTCGTTGAATCCGTTTTGGAGCCATAGCAGAGGCGCCGAGGTGAAGACCTCGGCGCTTTTTTTGTGGACGGTCAGTGCGTGCGTTGTGGTTTTAAGGGACGTGGAGAGTCGGAAGCGGAGATGGCCCGCGAAACACACCGAACGACACGAATGGGGGCGCGATTAACGATCCACGACGACGAGCGGCAGACGGAGTTTTGACGCACATTACGCAAATATTCCAAGACAGGGATGCCCTCAGCTGCTCGTGATGCGTCGGCCATCGTTGGCTTAGCCGGAATCATGCAGTCGAACGTAGCAGCCGAGGTAACGAGGCTGNNCAGCCTCGTTACCTCGGCTGCTACGAGAATACCGGCGGCTGAACTGCATCGTTTGGCTTAGGTTTCGACAGAGGGCGTTCCGCCTGCGCTACTTTGCTCGCATGTCTTCCATCGCCTTTTCCGCTCTCGGTCATCGCGCGCAGCCGCCGACCATCGCCCGCTTGATGACGTTGATGCTGGAGAACCCGAAGCTGCTCTCCATCGCCGCAGGATTCACCGACACGAGCACACTGCCGGTGCCGATCATCCAGGCGGCAATCTCTGCGTTGGCACAACGCGCGGGCGATCCCGAATACCTGCAATACGGCACCAATCGGGGGCGCCCCAAACTGCGCGCAATGCTGGCCGACCGGTTGCTGGCAATGGAAACGCCGCCCGATCCCGACGCGGTGCGGAATCATTTTTTCATCACCAACGGCTCCCAGCAGGCGCTCTACTTGGCGATGCAGGTGCTGTGTGAACCGGGCGACATCGTGCTCGTGGATCGTCCAAGCTATTTCGTGTTTTTGGAGATGTTGACCGGACTCGGCGTGCAGGCGCGTTCGCTACCGCTCGACACCGCAGGGCAGATCGACGGCGCGGCGCTGCGCGCGTTGCTCGCCGGGCTGCGTGAGCGCGGAGAGCTGTCCCGACTGAAGGCGGTTTATTTCGTCAGCTATTTTTCAAATCCGTCGGCGCGCAGCTTGGAGGAGACCGAGAAGAACGCTATTGCGGAGGCACTGACTGCCGAGAGCGCGATCGTTCCCGTCGTGGAAGACGCGGCGTATCGAGAACTTCACTACGAGCGCCCGCATCCGGCGCGAAGTGTATTGAGTCTGCCCGCGTGGGCGGCCTTTCCGAAGTTGTATCTTTCGACGCTCACCAAACCCTTTGCGAGCGGGTTGAAGGTCGGTTACGGCACCTGTTCGGACGCGGACCTCGTCGCGAAGATGCTTCACGTGAAAGGGCATCACGATTTCGGCACGGCCAACTACAATCAGGCGATTTTGGAAGAGGTGCTGATGCAGGGCGGACTCGATGCGCAACTCGCGGTGATCCGTCCAGCGTATCAGGCAAAGATGCGGGCGCTGCACGGGGCGCTGGTCGAGGCCGGGTTGCCCGAGCTGGGCTGGAGCTGGGCGGTGCCGGAGGGCGGACTTTACCTGTGGCTCACCGCTCCGGCCGGGTTGGACCTCGGGCTGGACTCACCGTTTTGCCACGCCTGTGTGGCCGCGGGCGTGCTCTATGTGCCGGGCGAACTGTGTTTCGGCGACGACGCGCCGAAGAATCAGGCGCGCCTCAGTTTCGGTGTGCTAGGCAAAGCCGACTTGGCGGAGGCGGGGCGGCGGTTTGCCGGCGTCGCGCAACGGTTTGCCAAGTAAGGCTCCCCATTGGGAACAGGATTTACGGATTCGCGCGGGCGAATTCGAGGCGGAGCGGTTTCTTGCCGGTGAACACGAGGCGGTCACTGCGGATGGTGACCTGCTTGGTGGCCTTGAGGTCGTTGAAAAAGTCGTTTTCCGCTTCGAGCACTTCAGGCGGGCCGGCCATGCGTGTGGCGGCGATATGGGTGCCCCAGTTCATCACATCCTCATAGACGGTCACGTTGCCCACATAATCGTTCACGCCGGCGTTGCCGCTGATGCGGCCTTGATAGCCGATCAACAGGGTCGGGGCGGGCGAGTGAATCTTGTGTTTCTCACCGTCAGCCGAAACCCAGCGTGAGAGAACCCAATTGGTGTTGGCGGAGGTCGTAAGGGTGCGGATCGAGTCCTGCCCGTCATGCGAGGAGGTCGAGGTGCTACCGCAACCGGTGAAGGTGAACAACGCCAGCAGCGAACCGAGGCAGAGAGCGAGAAGGCGAAAAGTGTGGGCGGGCGTCATGGGAATAGAAGGATTAGTGTGCATTAAAAAGCTCGGTGATGACGTCTTCGAGCGGGACGTCTTCGATGGTGATGTCGGCGACGGGGCCGGCGGCAAGGATGCGCTGCGAGACGGTCACCACCTCGGCGCTCGGAACGTGCAGGATGACTTCGCCGTCGTCGGTTACGGTCGTTTTGTCCTCGGCAAGTTCCACCAACGCGGGAAACGGAACCTGGGCAGGACGGAACTTGATGATCTTTTTGCGTCCTCCCGTGGCCTCCAGACGAGCGAGGGCGCCGTCGTAGATTTTGATTCCTTTGTGAATCACGATGACGCGTTCGCAGAGTTCTTTGATGTCGGCCATGTAGTGGCTCGTGAGCAGGATGGTGACTTTGTATTTGCGGTTGTATTCGCGCAGGAATGACCGAACGGCTTTCTGCGACACGACATCCAGCCCGATGGTTGGTTCATCCAAAAAAAGAACCCGAGGGCGATGCAGGAGGGCGGCAATGAGTTCCATTTTCATGCGCTCGCCGAGCGACAGTTCACGCACCATGACGTTGAGCTTAGCCCGCACTCCGAGGAGATCGACGAGTTCGTCGAGTGTTTCCTGATACTGTTTTCCGGGGATGCCGTAGATGTGCCGAAGGAGGAGAAACGATTCCTGCGCGGGGAGATCCCACCAGAGCTGGTTTTTTTGTCCGAGGACGAGGGCGAAAAGCCGGCGGTAGGCGTTGTCGCGTTTGGACGGGTCGAACCCGGCGACACGGGCGCTCCCGCTGGTCGGGTAAATAAGCCCCGAGAGCATTTTCAGCGTGGTTGTTTTGCCGGCGCCATTCGGGCCGAGGAAGCCGACAAATTCGCCTTCCGCGATATCGAAGCTGATGTCCTTGGCGGCGGCGGTTTCCTCAAATTCGCGATTAAACAACCCCTTAATCCCGCCCCAGAAGCCGGGTTGCTTTTTGTAGGTGCGGAAGATGCGGGTGAGGTTGCGGACTTCGATCATGCGTGTGAGCGGGAACGGTTACTGAAACGCAAAGCCGGGCCGACGCAAAGGGCATAATCGTGGCCAGCGGACACGAAAAAACCCGGCGCTGAGCGCGCCGGGTTTTTCTTTTGAAGGGAGGTTAAGGGCTGCGATTTAGTATTCGTCGGTTTGAGTCACGTTGGTGACGGTCGGCCGGGGGAGGGTGTCGGCGATCTTGTTGAGTTCGTCGTTGAGATTATCGAGGCTGCGGCGAGCGGCGTCGGCCTTGCGATTGATCTCGTCGATCGACGGCCGCACGGCCTGCACGCCATCGTTGGTGAGGTCGAGGGCCAGCGCTTTTTGGATGTCTCGCAGATCAGAACGGACGTTCGCGAGGTCACGGCGGGCGGTGATCATGGGATCGTGGAGCGCGTTATACTGGCGCTCAAGCGTGGTCCTGCGCTCTTCGGCGGCGGTGCGGATCTCCGGGTTGTTGATGTTCTGGGTTTCGGCGCTCCACTCGGTGAAGAGTTCGCGGCCGCGCTCGCGCACCTCAGCCGTGTTCTGCATGGTGCTGCGGGCGTTTTTGTTGAACGCGGTGAGTTCGGCGTCGAAAGCGGTGTAGGACTCGCGAGCCGAAGGCGACTGGGGCACGCGATTCAGCGCTTCCACGGTGCGGTCGAGCGACACGCGGGTGGTGCGAACGTCGTCGCGGAGTTCGAGGAGTTCCATCGATTTTCCGCCAACCGGACGCGTGGCCGAGGGGCCCCGGTCGCGCTGGAAGGTGGAGCAGCCGGTGACCGTGAGGGCGATCAGTCCGGCGAAGGAAACGGCGAAGAGAGAGGATCGGGTTTTCATAACCCGGCGATGGTCACGACGAGGTGACGGTTGTTCCCAGGGCCGAGTAGTCCAGCACGGTGTGACTGATTAGACCGCTCTCGATGGCGGCGCGGTCGGTGAGGGGGTCGCTCGGTGATATATCGTTGCCTAGCTTGAAGATGAAACGATGGGTGCCGTCGTCCTCGGCGGGCCCGAAGAGGCCGGGCACGATCACCCGTGCGGGGACCGTTTGGCGCATGGGGGTGTCATGCCCGCATGGATACGGGAAATTCACGTTGTGCACCCTAAAGCGACGCGGTGGCGTGGCGGCGATCAACTCCGGGGTCATCGCGGCGGCGCGAGCGGCGGAGGTGTCGAGTGTGCGTTGAAGATCGGCGTCGGCGCGATGGCCGGATGCGCGGAACGCCTCGAATTGCGAAGGCGTGAGATCTTGAGAGAAAGCGATCGCGGGTAGGCCGTGGATGGCGCCTTCCCACGCGCCGGCGATCGTGCCGCTGGCGAGAATAAAGCCGAGAGAGGCGTTGCGACCGATGTTGATACCGGAAACGACGGCATCCATCGCGCGGTCTTGCCGCAGCAGGTGGGCGAGGGCGATGCTGACGCAGTCGCTCGGTGTGCCGTCGATCACCCACGCGGGGCAACCGAAGTCGCGTGGCGACATTGCCGATGCGACGGGACGCAGGCGGGATTTGGCGCAACCGATCCAGCTTTGTTCGCTTTTCGGCGCGGCGATAAAGAGGTCGTGGCCGGCGGCGCGCAACGCGTCGATGAGCGCGTGAAGGAAGGGGCTTTCGATGCCGTCGTCGTTGGTGAGGAGAAGGCGCATGAGGTGGGAATGGCCGCGCAAAAGTCGGGACGAGGCAAACCAAACCGCGACCGCAAGGGTGCGCCAACAGGCACCGGTCCGAGGTGACGATCAGGGCGACTCGGCGGGCGGCAGCGTGAAAAAAAAGGTGGCGCCTTGGTCCGGCGCGGCCTGCGCCCAGATGCGACCGCCATGTTTATGGATGATACGCTGAACGGTCGCCAGGCCCACGCCGGTGCCGGGGAATTCGCGTTCGCTGTGCAGACGTTGAAAGGGACCGAAGAGGCGGTGCGCGTATTTCATGTCGAAGCCGGCGCCGTTGTCGCGGACGAAGAAAGCGGGCGGGGCGTCTGCTTGGGATTGTTGTCCGAACTCGATGCGCGATTGGGCGAGGCGTGAGGAGTATTTCCAAGCGTTGGTCAGCAGATTACTCAGCGCGACTTGCAGCAACCCAGGATCCCCGTGAGTGGCGAGGCCAGGCGCGATGATCCAATCGACGGCGCGGGACGGCTGCTCGCCTTGGAGTTTTTGGACGATGTCGTGGGCCATCGCCGAGAGATCGACGGGCGCGCAATTCATCTCGGCGCGCGTGGTGCGGGCGAGGCGCAGCAGGTCGTCGATCAGCGTGTTCATGCGAGCCAGGCTCACATTGACGTGATCGGCGCAGACGCGGCTCTCGTCGTCGAGGCGATCTCCGAGGCCCTCGATGAGCAATTGCACGTAACCGCCCACGGCGCGCAGGGGAGCGCGCAAGTCGTGCGACACGGAGTAGGAGAACGTCTCGAGTTCTTTATTGGCGGCTTCGAGTTCGATCGTGCGGGCGCGCAGGCTTTGTTGGAGTTTTTCGTTTTCCTGCCGCAGGCGGCGGGTGGCGAGAGCGCGTGAAATCACCGGAAGCACGGTGCTCATGCGGAAAGGCTTCGCGATGTAGTCCACGGCGCCTTGTTTCATCGCGGCCACAGCGGTGTCGATCGAGCCGTGTCCGGTCATGACCACGGCAACCAACAGCGGATCGATCTCCAGTGCGGAGCGGAGCAAGGTGATGCCGTCCACCTCGGGCATCATCAAGTCGGTGAGCAGTAGGTCGAAGCATGGCTTTTTACGCAGGGCGGCGAGCGCGGCGCGAGCGGACGTAAAACCGGTCGTGGCGTAGCCGTGCGCGGTGAGGGTGTCGCAGAGCGCCTTTAGATGCGGGGCTTCGTCATCGACGATCAAGATATGCTGCGAGGGCGACGAGTTCATGGTGTGGGCGGCGGCGGGACGAGCAGTTCGAAAAATGCGGCACGTAGTTCGCCGAGTTTAGGTGGTTTACTGAGGACTCGGTCGACGTGCTCCGGCACGTCGCCCTCGGCGGCCATGCGTTCACCCCATCCGGTGAGCAAGACGACGGGCGTGTTCAGCGACGCGGCTTTGATGGCGGCGGCGACTTTGCGTCCGTCGACGTAAGGCATGCCGAGATCGGTGATCACGATTGCGAAGGGTTGGGCGTGGGTAAGGGCGTCGTTGAACGCGTCGATGCCGGCCTGCCCACCGGGCACCGTCACCACGTCATGGCCTTCGGCGGTAAGGATGTCGCTGAGCGATTTTAAGATGAGCGGATCGTCGTCGATCACGAGGAGGCGCAGGCGTCCCATCGCCGGAGCCGGGGTGATGACCATCTCCTCCTGGAGCGGAGCCGAGGGAAGGGGAAACAAGAGGCGAAAGGTGGATCCTTGCCCGGGGGAGCTATCGATTTCGATGTCGGCGTTGTGGCGTCGGACGGTGCCATACACCATGGCGAGGCCGAGGCCGGTGCCGCGCTCACCCTTGGTCGTGAAGAACGGCTCTAAGCAACGGCGTCGAGTGTCTTCATCCATGCCGACACCCGTGTCGGTGACTTCCACCACCACGGCGCCAGGGAACGGAGACTGGCTGTCGGAGACGGCGGGCGCGGGGTCTGCAACAAGGGTGCGCACGGTCAGCGTGCCGCCCTCGGGCATCGCGTCCACCGCGTTGAACACGAGGTTCGTGAGCGCCTCGCGGATTTCGCTTTCGACGCCGAGGATGGCAGGCAACTCCTCCGCGAGTTCGGAGTGCATGTCGATGACCACGCCGTTCTGGAGCGGCATGTCGCTCCAGCGGACGCGAGTGAGATTGACGACTTGGGATACGAGGCGGTTGAGGTTGAGCGGATACAGGCTGAGCTGGGTTTCGCGATGGCGGTAAAATTCGCGCATGCGGCTGACCGTCTGGGCGACGTCGTCCATGGCGCGTTGGATGGTGCCCAGGTAATCCCGGGCGCGGGGACTGAGGTCGGGCTCCGTATCGAGGAGCGACTCGGTGTAGAGCGTGACCGGCGAGATGGCGTTGTTGATGTCGTGGGCGATGCCGCTGGCCATCTGGCCGAGCGCGCGAAGCCGTTCCTGTTGCAGGATCGCCTGCTGGCTTTGACGAAGATCATCGTAGGCCTGCTGCAAGGCGCCGTAGAGCTGGGCTTGGTGCGCTGCCAACGCGACGTGTTCGCTGAGTTGTTTGAGGAACTCGCATTCGCCGCTGCTGAAACTTTCTTTCTGGCGGCGGGCCACGATGAGGACGCCGAAGACCTTGTTTTCGACGAGCAACGGCGCCGCTACGAGCGCGCGCAACCCGCCGCGGGCGAGGCGTTGGGGAAACGGAAACGCGACCGCTTCGATATCGGGTTCGTAAACGAGTTCGCCGCCGACGCAGCGCGCGAGCCCGTTTTTGTCGATGGGGATGTGGGTGTTTTCCGTGAGGGCGAGTTCCAGCGCGAGCCCCTTGCTGTTCAAGCCGACGCTGTTGACCATGAGCGCGTGGTCGATCTCGTCATAAAGACACATACAGCCGAAATCGACCGGCAGGTGGTCTTCGAGACTGCGCACAACGACTTGGAAAATGCTTTTGAGGTCCTGGCGTTCGCCGGTGGCGCGCGTGATCTGGTGAAGCTGGGCGACGCGGGCGAGTTGGGCTTTGACGCGCGACTCGGCGAGCTGGCGTTCGGCGATCTCGGACTGCAATGCGGTTTCCCGTTCTTGGATGCCGGTGAGCACCTCGTTAAAGGCATCCGTGAGCACGCCGGTCTCGCTGCCGCCCTCCCGGGCGGCGCGCACCGAGTAGTCCTTGTGCTCGGCGATCATTTGCGCGGTGGCGGCAAGTTTAAGGAGCGGGCGCGAGATCGGCCGTTGCAACCGGGCGGAGAGGAAGAACGCCACCACCAGCGATCCCGCGAGCACGAGGAAGGCGACACCGCTGAAAAACCACAGCCGCGTATAAATGCCAGCGAGATCAATCTGAATATAGATGGTGCCGACACGTCGTTCGTTGAGCATGATCGGGCGGAGCACAATCAAGCGACCGCTTGCGAACCGCGCTCCGATTTCTTCGGGGTCGGCCGGGATCGGGATGTAAGCAGTCGAGCCGGTATATTCGGCGAAGGTCTTGCCTTTGCGATCGTAGAGCCGCGCCGCAACGATGTTGGGCTCGGATTGCAGCGCGTGGAGAATTTCTTTGGCGGCCGTTTCATCCTCGAAGGCGAGGGCGGCGCGGGTCGTTTTACCGATGATATCGGCAAGCACGGTGGTGTCGCGCACGAGCGTGCGGCGGAAGTCGAAGAGTTCGTAGGCGGCCAACGCGGTGCTCGCCATTAGCAACACCGTGGCGCACGTGACAAGGATCACCACCGTGAGCTTTTTCCGGATGGGGAGATTTTGGAGCCAGCTCATGTGTCAGGGCCTCCTTCCGTGAGAGCGTCCGTGCCGATGACCCGGCCAAGGCTGAGCAGTTCGGAACTCAGCTTGAGCCGATGATGGCGAGCGGCGGCGATGTTGATTTCAAAGCGCACCTTTTTCCCGTCTTGGTAGAACGCGATGACACCGCCGTGGCGCGCAAACCCGTCGATCTCGCTCACCGTGAGGATCGGTTGGGATGAAAGCCGCGAGAGGACCCCCTCCAGTCGATGCCGGAGGTCTCCTCCGACAAAGAGCATGTGGCAATCTTCCAGGTCCTCGATGCGGTTCGATCGGCGAACAACCAGCGGCCGGTGATCAATCGTCTCGCCGCGCACGGCTGCATCCAAAGCGGCGCCAAAGGGATCTTCGCCAAGGACGCCGATACGCACGGGAGCGCGTGGATTGTCGAACGCATCTTTCGGCCATTCGACGAACTGGAGAAAGTTGAAAAGAAAAACCGCTTTGACCTGGTATTCGCGCGCTGGGGGCTGAGCGGAAGCCGGTGCGCAGACAAGGGCCAGCAGCAGAACGGCTGCGGCGAACCACGAAACGAAAGGGTGGGCGCGCTTCTCGGAATCAGTGAGTGCATGCACGGCGCCCAGACCTGCCTGAATCACAGCATGGGGGCGGGCTAGTAGGTCCATCGGAGTTTGGCATACACGCCACGTTCGATTTCCTGACGCGCCCCCGGAGCACCGAACTCCGCATGGCGGGCGTTTAGGAGATTTTGACCGACAATCGACAGTTCAAGTCGAGGTGTCGCCTGCCAGCCGAGGCGCACATCGATCTCTTCGTAGGACGGCACGTCTAGGCGATCGATCCGACCAATATGGCGAACGCCGATGTCGAATTGCACGTTGCCGGGCAGGTCGTGCGAAGAGCGCAAAAACACCTGCGTGTTCCAATCATTGGCCTCGCTCGACGCGCTGCCGTCGGCGGTGCTGCCCGACTTGGGCCGGAGGTGGAGGTGCATCTGCGTCACGCCGAGTTGGAGGCGCCACGCGTCGGTAACGCGATAATCGGCGGTGAACTCCGCGCCGTAGGAGTGGCCCTTGAGGCCATTACGGATGACCAACGGGGTGGGTGCTGCGGACGACGCCGGTTCGACGCTTCGGATGTCGTCATAGTCGTTATAATAGGTCGCGAGCGAGAACGACAGCGTCGGGGTGGGTTGCACGCGGTAGCCGAGTTCGTAGGCGATGAGTTTCTCGGATTGGAAGTCGGAGCCGCCTTGCAACGCGGTGAACGGCGGCGTCGCCGGCGCATACAAATCCCGATCCACCCGCGAGGGCGTGCGCACCGCGCGAGAAACGGCGCCCCAGACGGTCTGGTTTCCGGTCGCACGCCAGGTGAGGCGCGTGCTGGGCTGGATTTCCCAGCCGGTGTAGTCGTTGTGCTCGATCTTGGTGCCCAAGGTGAGCGTCAGGCGCTGCGGAACCAGGGTGATCTCGTCCTGCAAAAATCCGCCGTAAATCTCTTGGTTATCGTCCGCCGGGAGCAGGGCGAGCCTGGTCGGGTTGGTCACTTCGTCGTAGAATCGACGATACCCCAGGCCCCAGATCACGTGCTGACGTTCGCCGAGGAGGAAGTTGTGCTGGAAATCAACGTCATGCGTGGTGAGCTGCTCGGAGATCGAGTCGGGAATGCTGCGGTGAGTGTGGTCGTAATACCACTGCAGGCTGAAGCTCGAGTCGGGCGAAATCGTGTGAGTCCACCGGCCAAGCAGATTGCCGCCGCTCACTTCGGTCTGGCCCGGGGCAGGGCGTTGGATGCGGCCGTCGTAGAGGTCGCCTTGGACTGTGAGAAGATTTTCGGGCGACGCGTGCCAGTCGAGCCGCAGGCCGCTCTGGGTGAACTGCCAATCGTTGCCGGCACCGGAGCCGTCGGGGAACGCCGCGCCGTCCCGTTCGAAATGCTGCACATAGACCCGGTAATGCAACGTGGGCGAAAGCTCGCCGCCGTAGCGAAGCCCGCCAAATCCGCGCAACTCCGTGCCGCCGCCCCCAAGTAGCATGAGACCTTGGGTGTCTTTGGCTGCCTTCGTGGTGATGTTGATAACTCCGTTCACTGCGTTGGCGCCCCATTGCGCGCCACCCGGGCCGCTGATGACCTCGATGCGGTCGATGTCCTCCATGAAGGTGTGCTGCACGTCCCAGAACACGCCGGCAAAAAGCGGGGTATACACCGTGCGGCCATCGATCATCACGAGCAATTTGTTGGAGAGTCGGCTGTTGAATCCACGCGCGCTGATCGCCCAGTCACTCGAGTTGATCTGCGCGACGTTCAGATTGGACGCGAGACGGAGAGCCTCGGGCAAACTCGAGGCGCCGCTGCGGCGGATGTCCTCTCCTGTGACGACCTGAATCGCCGAAGCCGTGCCGGCGAGACGTTCCGGACGACGGGAAACCGAAGTGACCTCGAGTTCCATCAACTCTTGGAGGCTGAGCTTCTTGTAAACNNAGCCACCCCAGTCGCAGCGCGTTCATGTCAAAAGCGAGGGTTTCATGCGAAAAAATAGAGGACGCACAGAGAGCGGGTGAATGGGGCGTGGGAGTTAACTCTGGACTGCCCGATGCAATCTAACGCTGTGCCTCGTCGTGCTTAGAGCAATGGGCGTCGCATGGGGGATTCTCCGGTTTGTGCAGGCGGGAACTCACCAATCAATGCGCATCGGTGGACAAAATGCGGGGAGAAGGACGACCATTTGCACGTTATTCTAGAGCCCGAAGGCCGGGGTCGTCGCTGCCCCCTTTGGAGGCATGCGGATACTCGGCCGGCGCCCGCAGGCATTGAACCCCCTCATGAAAAATATCGTATTTAACAACACCGTGTTGCGCGACGGCCACCAGTCTCTCGCGGCGACGCGCATGACGACCGCCCAGATGTTGCCCGCCGCCGCACCGCTTGATGCGTTGGGATTTGGCGCGCTGGAAACCTGGGGCGGCGCGACCATCGACTCGTGCCTGCGTTTCCTCAACGAGAACCCGTTCACACGACTCGATCAACTGAAGGCCGCCGCGCCCCGCACGCCGCACATGATGCTCCTGCGCGGGCAAAACATCGTTCAATACACCAGCTTCCCCGACGACGTCGTCGAAGCATTCGTGCGCTGCTCCGCGAAGCACGGCATGGATATCTTTCGGATTTTCGACGCGCTCAACGACGCCCGCAACCTGCGCACCGCCATCCGCACCGTGAAGGCCGCCGGCAAACACGCGCAAGGCGCCATCTGTTACACCACCAGCCCCGTGCACACGCCGGAGAAACTGGCCGCGCTCGCCGACGAACTCGTCGCGATGGAATGCGATTCGATCTGCATCAAAGACATGGCTGGCCTGCTTACGCCGCGCATCACCCACGACTTGGTCAAGGCGATCAAGGCGCGCCACACGATCCCGCTCATCGTGCACAGCCACGACACCGCCGGCCTCGCGCTCGCTTCCTACATGGCGGCCATCGACGCCGGCGCCGACGCCGTGGACACCTCCGTCGCGCCCTTCGCCAACGGCACCGGTCAACCCGACACCGTGCGCATGCAAGCCGCGTTGGCCGGACACGCACGCGCCCCGAGCTACGACACCAAAGCCCTTCACGACCTCCGCATTTATTTTGAAGGCATCGCCGGAGAACTCTCGAAGTTCATGAGCCCGGCCAACGACCGCGTAGACAACGACGCGCTCGTTTACCAGGTCCCCGGCGGCATGCTGAGCAACTTCCGCACGCAACTCGTCGAGATGAAGATGGCCGACCG
>DFYA01000121.1:0-506 GCA_002382525.1 Opitutaceae bacterium UBA4094 | reverse complement strand
GACGAGAACGCCGTGCTCTTCGCCATGTTCCCGCGCGAAACCGAGGCGTTTTATCATCCGAAGCCCGCGCCGGAAAAAGCGGCGCCCGCCCCCGTATCCGCCGCTCCACTACCAAAACCGCCCGCGTCCGCGCCCGCCGCGCCCACCGCGCGGCCCGCCAACCGCGCGGCTGCCCGTTACGCCCTCACGGTGGACGGCCGGCGCTACGAGACCTCCGTCGAAGTCATCGATTAACGAACCGATATTTCCATGAGCACCCCAACGGCCTCTCCGGCACTCTTCGCCGAATTTCCCGCCTCCACGCCGGCTGACTGGCGCAAAGCCGCCGAGGAGTTTCTCGCCGGCGCGCCGTTTGAAAAGAAGCTCGTCACCCGCACGCCGGAGGGCATCGACCTCCAGCCGATTTACACGCCGGAGGACGCCGCCGGCCTCGCCGAGATGTGGCCGGGCTTGCCGCCCTACGTGCGAGGCAGCGACCCGCTCGGCAGCCGGGTCGCCGGGTGGCA
>DFYA01000258.1 GCA_002382525.1 Opitutaceae bacterium UBA4094 | reverse complement strand
ATGAATGCGTCCGATGAACGGGCGTGTTTCTCCATCACACGCCATGACTCCACGACTCGATTATGATTCCGTCTCTCCTCAAACGCTTCAGGCCATGCTCGCGCTTCAGGCGCGCGTGGATGCCGAGTGTTTCGATCCCGCACTTTATGAGTTGGTGAAGATCCGCGCGTCTCAGCTCAACGGCTGCGCATTCTGCCTCGAGTTGCACGCGCGCGAGGCTCGCGCGGCCGGCGAAAGCGAGGCCCGCCTGCACTTGCTCGCGGCATGGCGCGAATCGCCTCTCTACACCGCACGCGAACGCGCGGCGCTCGCCTGGACGGAGGCGGTCACGCTGCTCGCGACGCGGGGTGTGTCCGACGACGTCTACGACGAGGTGTGTCGCTGGTTTGGTGATCACGAGGTCGTGGCGCTCACGCTCGCGATCAACACCATCAACAGCTGGAACCGGCTGGCGGTGTCGTTCCGCAAAATCCATCCTGTCGCTCAACCTTCCGCCGTTTGATGTCCGCCGCCGCCGATGCCCGCACCGAGTTGTTTATCCGCATGCGCCCGCGCTTGCAGGCGCTGGGTTACCGCATGCTCGGATCGGTGTCGGACGCCGAGGATGTCGTGCAGGAGGCGTATGTGCGCTGGTCGCGGCTCGATCCGATGACGCTCGACCGGCCCGAAGCTTATCTCGCGCGAATCGTCACGCGGCTCTGTCTCGACCACCTCAAATCGGCGCGCGTGCGGCGCGTGTCGTATGTCGGCCCGTGGCTGCCGGAGCCGCTCGTGACGGACGCGGGCTGGACAAGCGAGCCGGTGGCGGGTTTGGCGCACGACGTGTCCTACGCGTTCATGCTTTTGCTGGAGAAACTCACGCCGTTGGAGCGCGCGGCCTTTGTGTTGCACGACGTGTTCGGGCTGCCGTTCGAGGACATCGGAGCGACGCTCGCGCGGTCACCCGCGACGTGTCGCCGACTGGCATCGCGCGCTCGCGAGCAGTTGCGTCGGCGCGAGGTGTCGCCGCTGTCGACTTCACCGACTTCACCGACTTCGCCGACGTCGGGCACGGAGCATCCGGTCGCGCGGGTGTTTATGGACGCGCTGCAAAGCGGCGACCTGGAGGCACTGCGGCGGGCGCTCGCGGAAGACGCGGTCTTGATTTCCGACGGCGGCGCGAAGGCGCGCGCGGCACGGCGTCCGATCCTCGGGCGCGAACGGATCGCGCGTATGTTTGCGCGGCTCTCGGCGAAGAGCTACCGGCCGCACCGGCTGCTGCCAGCGAGGGTCAACGGGTTGCCCGGCCTCGTCGTGGTGACGAGCGACGGGCCGACGGGAACCTTTGCGCTGGAGCTTGCGGGCGAACTCATTCGGCGGATCTACGTGGTGCGCAATCCGGACAAGCTGCGGCATTTGTCGGCGACGAGCACGCTGCGGGCGAATCGTGAACATCTCTAAGCTCACGTTCAGAGCCACGAGACCGTCGGCCCGGTTCGACGCTGGCTACGCTTGCGAGCGGCCGAGCAGGCGGGCGCGCGTGGCGTCGTCCACCGGGGCGCAGCTGCGGTAGCCGTCGCCTTGCTCCGGGATTGCGGTGAGGAAACCGGCGCGGGCATCGGGCGTCGCGAAATCGAGACCGATCAACGCGCGACCAATGCGTTCGCCGGATTGGCGGTAGTTGAAATAAACGATGTCGGCGCGGTCGCGCACCAGCTTGTCGAGGAAGTCGTGCAACGCTCCCGCGCGTTCGTAGAAATCGAGCCGCAAGAAAACCGGATTGGCCAGCAACTCGCCTCGCAGCGGGATCGCGCGGAAGGCCACGTCCACCGCGTCGGTGACCTCTTCCCAAGCGTGTCCGCTGGCGGCGAGGCGCTCGGGGAGCGTGGCCAAGAGCGCTGCGTTGTCCGCGGACAACGTGAACACCGGACGGGCGTCGCGGGCGTCGGTTTTGCCGTATTGGAAGTCGGTGATGTTCAGTCCGCCGAAGCAGGTGTCGAGCAAGCCGAGCATCGACCCGGGGCGTTCGGAGATGCGCACGCGCAGGGTGCGTGCGTGACCGCCGGCGGCGCCTTGGGTTTGCGCGATGAGGCCGAGTTGGAGGAAGTCGATGTTGGCGCCGGACACCACGACGAGCACGCGCTTGCCGGCGAGGGCGGCGCGGTGTTTGAGCACGGCGGCCACGCCCATCGCGCCCGAGGGCTCGGAGATGCAGCGTAGTTGTTCCCACAATACACGAATCGCGGTGCTCACCTCGGCGTTGGTGACGGTCTCGATACGGCCGAGCGTATCGCGGCAGACGTCAAAGGGGAGCGCGCCGGCTTTGCGCACGGCGGTGCCGTCACAGAAGATGTCCACCTGGTCGAGCGCGACGGGTTTACCGGCGGAGAGGGCGGCTTTCATCGAGGCCTGGCCCACGCCTTCGACGCCGATCAGCTCCATCTGCGGCCAGTAGGTGCCCAGCCAGTTGGAAACCGCCGAGGCCATGCCGCCGCCGCCGATCTGGAGAAACGCCGCGTCGAACGGGCCGTGTCCGGACAATACGATTTCGTCGGCGAGCGTGCCTTGGCCGGCCATGACGAGCAGGTCGTCGTAGGCGTGCACATAGACGGTGCCGTGGGCGGCTTCGTCGGCGCGCGCGGCGGTGACGGCCTCGTCGTAGCTATCGCCCGAAAAGACGAGTTCGACAAAGGTGCCGCCGAGTTGGCGCACGGCGTTTTGTTTCACGCGCGGCGTGGAGCGCGGCATATGAATGCGCGCGCGGATGCCGAGCTGTTTCGCGGCGAGCGCGACGCCTTGTGCGTGGTTGCCGGCCGAGGCGGTGACGACGCCGCGGACGCGTTCTTCGGCGGAAAGGACCGACATGCGGTTGCACGCGCCGCGCCATTTGTAGGATTTGACGGCAGAGAGGTCCTCGCGCTTCACCCACACTTCGGGGCCGGGTTCGTCGCCGGGGAGCACGAGGCGCTCGATCGGCGTGGGTTGTCCGAACCGATAGACACGCTCGCGGGCGAAAAGGATTTCCTGGCGAAGGCGGAGGGCGATGGACGAGGGCTCGGTGGGCATGATGGACGGTTTAGCGTGCCATCAGAGGCGCTTTGCGGTGCGTGCGGAAGGCCAAAGCGTCGCCCGCGGCGCAGCCATTTCTCTTACGGGGCGAGGAGAACGCTGCGCCAATCGGCGGGGCGATCGTGCGGCTCGGTGTCTCGGGTTGAGAGCGTAAGCCCGGTTTTGCGACCGGCGCCGTCGTTGTCGTTGATCAGCAGCGAAAGGCCAAAGCTGGAGCCGGCATGCAGCCGCGTCTCGGGAAGCACGGCCTTGGGGAAGCGCGCTTCGTAAATGGTGCGAGTGCCTCTGCGAATGATGGCGACGTCCACTGCTCGGTCCACGCCCTGGCTTAGATTGCTCTTGCCGACGTAGCGCTCCGAGCCGGCGCGGTCGAGGTGCGCGGTGGCCGTGCCATCGATCAGCGCCAGCGTGTAAACGATGTCGTCGGGGTCGTAGCCGTTGAGCTGCGTCGCGCCGTCACCGCGTTGGTCGAAGTAAACCTGCACGGAATCGCCCTGCCAGCCGCGTTCCGCGGTCCCGGCGGCGGCGAAGTGGTCGTCGCCCACCTCGGCGGCAATCAGGAAATGGGTGTCGCTCCAGGCGAACGCCACACTGGCCGAGAGGTCGTCCGGACCCGAT
>DFYA01000120.1:5063-9532 GCA_002382525.1 Opitutaceae bacterium UBA4094 | reverse complement strand
GGCGCACCGCGCACCGTCACCCTCGACGGCAACGCCACCGTTCAGTCGCTCTCCCTCAACACCTCGGGCGCCGCCGGTAACTCCGGCTTGGTCGTGGCCGGCACCGACACGCTCACCATCAGCAGCGGCACGATCTTCGCCAATCAGGCCGTCACCGGCACGCCGACTGCCGCAGACGCCATTGTCATTTCCAAGAACCTCGCGTTCGGTTCCGTCGAGGGCAAGATACTCGTCGGTGCGACCACGGGCGCGGGTTCCGGAGGCACCACCGTCGCACCCCTGAATATCTCGGGCGCGATCACCGGCAGCGCCGGCATCACCAAAGCGGGCGGCGGTCAACTCACGCTTTCGGGCACAACGAGTAACACCCACACGGGAACGACCACGCTGAACGCCGGCACGATGCTTCTCGCCAAGACCGAAGGCGCGCAGGCGGTCACCAGTGACCTGGTGATCAACGGCGGCACGCTTCTCCAGACCAGCAATCAGATCGCCGACAACGTTCACGTCACCGTGAACGGCGGCACTTGGCGCGTGGCTAGCGTAACCAACAGCGGCAGCGCCTCGAGCGAGACCCTCTCGGCTATCACGATCAACGGAGGCACGGTTCAGCAGTCGGGGTCTGCCGTCAACGGCGGCACCCTCAATGTGACCGACGGGCTCACGATCAACGGCGGCGTCTACTCCCAAGTCGGCGGCTACAAGACTAACGTTGGTTCGCTTTCGATCAATGGCGGCACCGCCACCATCAATGCGGCGAACGGCGGCACCACCACCGTGCTGACCGTCGGCAACGAGCTGACAATCAACAACGTCTCATCAGCCATCGGCCAGGGCGGCGCGGCCTACGCGCCCATCACGCTGAACGCTGGATCGACGAGTGCCGGTGCGCAATTGGTCTTGCTCGGCGATGTTCGTTTCAACGGCAACTCCACCAATTCCAACACCACGTTCATCGCTTCCACGGCCAACACCAATCTTGGCACCGTGCAACTCGGCGGCGTGCGCACCTTCAACATCGGCAACGGTGCGGCTCAACATGACCTGACCATCTCCGCAGTCATCGCCAACCGCACAGCCGGTGGCGCCGAAATCGGCGGGCTCGTCAAGACCGGCCTCGGCACCTTGGCGCTGTCCGCAGCCAACACCTACACCGGTGCGACCGTGGTCGAACAAGGCACATTGGCGCTCACCGGCGCCGGTGCCCTCCACGAGTCCTCGGCGCTCACGGTAAAGGCCGGTGCGACGTTCGATACGTCCGCCCAAGCCGGCCATGTGTTCAGCTCCGCGGCCGGCACCACCGTCGGCGTCGGCGCGACCAGCGCGGGCTTGATCAAAGCCGCGTCCGCGACCTTCAGCAGCGCGGCGCTTGAGTTCGATTTCGGCTCGGTGCAACCGCTGTCGGAAACCTACCAAGTCTTCGACATCTCGGGAGCCAAGACCGGCCACTTCGGCAGCGTCACCGCGACCGGCACGACCATCAATGGCGCGTTCCTGCACGACGGCTCCGGCACGTGGACACTCGCGAGCGCGGGCTTCAACTTAACCTTCGTCGAATCCTCCGGCCTCCTCTCGGTCAACGGCGTGATCCCGGAACCGGCCACCTTCACGGTGCTGGCCGGTCTCGCGGTGGCAGGTTTTGCCGCCACGCGCCGTCGCCGGCGCGCCTGAGTGCGACCTGACGTTTTCAGGGTGTTCAGCCCCGGGCTCGGAGCCCGGGGCTTTTTTGTGGGCTCGCCGAGCGAGTCGTTAATCCAAGTGAAACTCCGTGTGATGGCGGAGGTAGTCTTCGAGACGTTGGCGGAGGCGGGTGACGTCGGCGGGCGGCGTGGTTTGCGCGGCGAGCGGCTGGTTGATGAGCGCGGTGGCCAGCGGGCGGTCGGTGGCGGGCAGCGACGGAAACCACTGTTGTTTGAGTGGATGACCTTCATCCTGCGCGAACCGATAAAGACATTTTAGATAAACGATGTCGGGGCGGTCGGATGCAGCAAAGGCGGCAAACGCGGTGCGGAGGAGCGCATGGATCGTGGCGTGGCTTTCGTCGGCACCGGGGTTGCGGGCGACGAGCGTCGCCAGGGCGGAGGCGTGGAGGAGCGCTTCGTAGCGGCGCCCGATGCCGGCGTGGCGGGTGAGCAGGCGGGCTTCTTTCACAAACCATGTGTCGCCGGAAGCGGCGCCTTCGAGGAGCAGCGAAACCTCGTCAAACAGGTCGAGCGTGAGGTGGGCTGCGGACGGCTTTTTGCCGGGCAGCCGTTGCATGACGCGCATCGCGCCGCGGTCGGGCGTGAACACGGTGAAGGCGCGAAAGGAGTCGGTCGGCGGCCAGCCGCGAAGAACGAGGGCGTCGGTCGTGAGGGTGGGGCCGGGCACGTTGGGGAAACCTGAAGGCTGAAACTTGAAACCTGAAATCGAAGCGGCGGTCCCGCCCTACCTGCGGAGCGCGAAGGTCGGGACGGCGTCGGCGGCGTGGAGGAGTTTCATGGCGCGGGCTTCGGCGGCGCGCATTTTGCGTTTCTTGGCGGGCTCGAGGTCGTCGTATCCGGCGAGGTGCAGCCAGCCGTGGACGACGTAGAGCGTCAGCTCTTCGCTGAAATCCCGGTCATTGGTTTTTGAATACGCGGCGGCGGTGTCCGCGGAGACGCAGATCTCGCCGGCGGCGCCGAACTCGGGCTGGCCTTCGAAGGTGATGACGTCGGTGGTGGTCGGATCGTCGAGGAAGTCGGCGTGGAGCTTGGCCAGTTTGGCGTCGGTCATGAAGGCCAGCGACAGCTCGCCGTCGGGGCAGCCGCCGAGGAATTTTTCGCGATACGCGTCGAGAATATCGACGACGCGAGCGACGGCTTTTTTGTCGAGACGGAGACGCGGGTGGGCGTTGTGGATGGCGAGGTCGCGGGAGGGCATGGCGGGAAGGTGTGTGCTTCTTTCCTCTTTCTCTTTCTCCTCTGGATCCGGTGATCTGAAGCCGGACGGGAGAGAGAGAAAGATTAAGAGAACGAGGAAAGAAGCTAGGCGGCGGGGGCGGGCTTTGGCGCCTCCTTCTCCTTCTCTTTCCCTTTTTCCTCTTCTTTGGGGTAGGCGACGCGACCGTGGAGCATGTTGAGGAGGGTGCGAGCGAAGCTCTCTTTGATTTGGGCGAGTTCCTCGAAGGTGACCGGAGCCTCGTCGAGCTGACCGTCGTCCATGCGGTCTTGGAAGATCTGATCGATGATCTCGCCGAGGTGTTGAGGCGTGACTTTGCGCAGGGATCGGGAAGCGGCCTCGACGCCGTCGGCAAGGTGAATGATGGCGCTCTCTTTGAACCGGGGACGCGGGCCGTCGTAACGATAGGTGCTCTCGCTCACGGGCACGGGGCCGAGGCCGGGCAACGGAGCGATGAACGGGTCTTTGGACGGTGTAGAGCCGGTGGAAGAAATTTGGGGCGGGGCGGGAGCGCGGGTGCTGCTCACGGCGCGGTGATAGAAGTAGCGGATGAGCGACGTGCCGTGGTGCTGCTGGATCACGTCCACGATGGCGCGGGGGAGTTTGTTTTTGAGGGCAAGGTCCACGCCGTCTTTGACGTGGCTCTTGATGATCAGCGCGGAAAGCGACGGGTTGCTGAGGTCGTGGGGGTTGATGCCGTCGCGTTGGTTTTCGATAAAATACTCGGGTTTGCCGGTCTTGCCGATGTCGTGGAAGAGAGCGCACACGCGGGCGAGGAGCGGGTTGGCGCCGATGGCGGCGGCGGCGTTTTCGGAAAGTTGCGCGACGACGAGCGAGTGGTGATACGTGCCGGGCGCTTCCAGCTGCATGAGGCGGAGAAGCGGGTGGTTGTAGTCGGTGAGTTCGAGCAGGGTGATGTCCGTCGTGCGCTTGAAGAGACCTTCGAGCACGGGGAGGAGCCCGACCACGACCACGCCTGTGAGCACACCGGTGGCGAGGCCGGCGCCCATCTGTTTGAGGATGGTGAAGTATTCGAGGCGATCCACGAAACCAATGATGAGGGCGAAGATCGCCACGGTGATGCCGGCGAAGAGGGAGGCGCGGACGACGTTGCCGCGTTTGCGGGTGTTGGTGCTCCAGAAGATCGCCACGACCGAGGCGAGGAACATGAGCACGAGCAGGTCGAGGCGATTGCCGTAGATGACGCTCGTGAAGATGGAAACGAAGAGCGCCATGAAGATGGCGGAGCCGGCGTTGATCAGGATGGCGACGATCAGCGGCGCGATGGCGACGGGCGCGAGGTAAGGGAGCAGGGAACCGGCGGCGGGGTTTTCGATGAAGAACGGCAGGCTGCCCAACGCGTAGGTCGCGCGGACGAGGGCGAGATTGATGATCACCACGATGGCGAGCAGCGCGAGGCGCCCGTTGCTCGAAAGCGTTTCGCGGTCTTCGATGCGGATGTAGAGCACGCTGGCGATGAGCATCGCCAACACGAGGAGCACGCGCCCGAAGAGCTGCAGGCCTTCCTCGAGGACGATGTCGCTGTGTTC
>DFYA01000120.1:0-5031 GCA_002382525.1 Opitutaceae bacterium UBA4094 | reverse complement strand
TCTTTGAGACGACGCGTGGCCTCGCTGTCGAAAGTGAGGTTGGTGGTAACGCCGTTGCGGAAGATGCGGAAGAGCGGCAGTCCCAATTCGCGGCCGCCGGACTCGGCGGCGAGGTTGATGCGGAGCGCGGTGAGGGCTTGCTCCATCGACTGCGACGGGCGTCGGGCGGGCGTGCCGTCAGGCGTGATGATCTGCGAAATGTTAACGCGGCCGGGCTCGGCGGCGAGGCTGCGTCCGTCGTGGATACCCTCGTTGTAGATATCGCGGAGGACGCGCAGGCCGGATTCGACGAGGGCAGTGCGTGCGGGCGGAGCGCCGGCTTTGAGGAGAACGGTGACGTCGGCGACGCCGACTTGGTAGGGGCCCTTGGCGTTGAAGGCGTCGACGAGTGCGGTGAACTCGTCTTTGCGTCGGGATGATAGGACGTTGGGGTCGGGGTGGTCGCGCTCGAATTTATCGAGGGCGGCGAGCAGCTCGCGGAGGTGGGTGTCAAAGGTGGCGAGCGAATCGAAATCGAGGCGGTAAACGGGCGGAAGGCGGTCGCGGATCTGATCTTCGGCGAGGCGAGTTTTGAATTTGCTCGGGTAGCTGAACGGCGCGCTGGCGACGATGCGAAGGCTGGCCACCTGGTTTTCGAGGACGGGCAGGTTGGCGGTGGAAATGCCAACAAAGCTGATGAGCACGATGGCCGCGGTGGTGGCGGCGAACATGAGCATCGTGACCAGCCGGCTCGTCTCGAGGAACTCGACCGTGCCGGAAACCGCGGCGGTCTTGCGCGTGCGCGGCTGGTTGTGATGCAGGAGCTTGGAGAGGAAGTTCGACATCTCGTGGGATTAGCGGGCTTGGTCCCCGTCGGCGTTGGTGTTGGCGATCGGGTTCTTGTAGCGCTCGTAGGCCTCGATGATTTTGAGAACGAGCGGGTGGCGGACGACGTCGGCGCCGCTAAATTGGTGGAACTCGATACCGGGGACGTCGCGAAGGATGCGTTGGACTTCGAGCAGGCCGGAGAGTTTGGCGCGCGGAAGGTCGATCTGTGTAATGTCGCCGGTGACGACCATGCGCGACTCTTCGCCGAGGCGGGTGAGGAACATCATCATCTGTTCGGGCGTGGTGTTCTGCGCCTCGTCGAGAATGATGAACGAGTTCGAGAGCGTGCGTCCGCGCATGTAGGCGAGAGGGGCAATCTCGATCACGCCTTTCTCGGTGAGACGGTTGACGTCTTCGGCGTCGAGCATGTCGGCCATCGCGTCGTAAAGCGGGCGGAGATACGGGAGGATCTTTTCGTTCAGATCGCCCGGAAGAAAACCGAGCGCCTCGCCGGCCTCGACGGCGGGGCGGGTGAGGATGATGCGTTGGACCTGGTTTTTGAGGAGAGCGGACACGGCGGCGGCCATCGCGAGATAGGTTTTGCCCGTGCCAGCAGGGCCGATGCCGAAGACGAGGGGGTGCGTCTGGATGGACTGGAGATAGAGTTTTTGGCCGAGGGTTTTCGGGACGATCGTCTTGCGATTGGTGGCGACGACGAGGGGTTTGCCAAACAGTTCGCGGAGTTGGTCGGATTCGCCGTGGGCAACCATCTCGACGAAGCGCGTGAAATCGGTGGTGCGGATCTGCACGCCTTGCGTGCGGGCTTCGTTGAGGAAACCGAATAGCGCCTCGGTCTGCGCGATGGCGGCGGCGGGGCCGTCGATTTGGAGCCAGTCGTCGCGGCTGACCAAGGAAACGCCAAGGTGTTTCTCGATGAGCGAGAGGTTGTCTTCGCGGCCGGCGTAGAGCTGGTGCAGGTGGCGGGCGGACGGGAAGTGGAGAGTCTTTGAGGGCATGGGCGTTTATTGACCTGTCAGCTCCGCCGCCGCCGCGGAGAGGCGTTCCCAAGTGGAGTCCAGGGCTTGGGGAAGGATGCGGGTCTGGCCCAGAACGGGCATGAAGTTGTTGTCGCCATTCCAGCGAGGCACGACGTGGCCGTGCAAGTGGGCGATGCTGCCGCCGGACGCGGAGCCGAGGTTAAAACCGATGTTGAAGCCGTCGGGCTTGAGGGCGGTTTTGAGGATCTTTTTGCCAAATGTTATCAGGGCAAACAGGTCGGCGCTCTCTGCGGGGGTAAGTTCCTCGATGTCCACCACCTCACGAAATGGAATGGCGAGGAGGTGCCCGGGGTTGTAGGGGAACCGGTTGAGCATCAAATAAGATAGCGGCGTGCGGTGGATGATCAGCGCCGTCCGATCATCGCCCAAGGCGGGCAACTCGGTGAAGGGGCGTTTAAAGGCGGGCATGCGCGGCGCCTCTATATATTCCATGCGCCAGTAAGGATGGAGCTGCGACATCAGTTGAAAGGGGAACACGTAAAAGTCCGGCCGAGGCAAAGTCAAAGCCCGCGGTGGGGCCTGTCGCCGGCGGGTTGCGTGAAGAAATTGAAATTGTCGGGAGCGGATTGAACGGCGATGAATCCCGGTTCTCTTACCCCCTTTATTCATGGATGCTTTTAAACCTGTTGTGCGTCGTCGTGTGGTGGTCACCGGTCTCGGTGCGGTGAGCCCCTTGGGGTTGACCGCGGCGGACACGTGGTCCGGTCTGGCGGAGGGGCGTTCCGGCATCGGCCCGATCACGCGTTTTGACGCGACGGGTTGCACGGCGCAGATCGCGGGCGAAGTGAAGGGCTTCGAGGTCACCAAGCCGTTGGCAACGCCCTTGTATCCGCGCGGCAAGGACAAGGAATCGCTGGTCTCGGTGTTCACCCAAAAGGACGCTAAGAAATTCGGGCGTTTCACGCACCTCGGGGCCGCCGCTGCGGTGGAGGCTTATGCGGACTCCGGGCTCGATGCGCACCGGGCGTCGCTCAACCCAGAGCGCATGGGTGTGAACCTCGGCGTGGGCTTGGGTGGGTTGCCCGAGATCGAGGCGATGCAGGAGACGTATAAAACGGGCGGTTTCCGCAAAATCTCGCCGTTCTTCATTATTCAAATCGCGCCCAACCTGCTCGCGGGGCAGGTGAGCTTGTTGCTCGATTTTCGCGGGCCNNATGATCGCGGGCGGCGCCGAATCCACCGTGACGCCGTTGGCGATCGGGGCGTTTGCGCAGATGCGCGCGCTCTCGACGCGCAACGACGCGCCCGAGAAAGCGTCGCGCCCGTATGACAAGGACCGCGACGGCTTCGTGCTCGCTGAAGGCGCGGTGGTCTTTGTGCTCGAAGAATACGAACACGCGGTGAAACGCGGCGCGCGGATCTACGCGGAGTTGCGCGGTTACGGCGCGTCGGCCGATGCGTATCATTTGTCCTCGCTCGCGCCGGGAGCCGAGGGGTCGCAGCGTTCCATGCGCGCGGCGCTCGCGTCGGCGGAGTTGCCCGCGACGGCGATCGACTACGTGTCGGCCCATGCGACCTCGACCCCCGGCGGCGATGGCGAGGAGTCCGCCGCGATCGCCGCGGTGTTTGCCGAGAACAAGGCCACGCTCCACGTCAGCGGCGTGAAGTCGATGACCGGCCACCTGCTGGGCGGCGCGGGCGCGATGGGCGCGTTTGCGGCGGTGAAGGCGATTCACGAAGGCGTGGTCCCGCCGACGATCAATCTGGAAAACATGGACCCAGCGATCGCTGAGCTCGGATTGAATGTGACGCCAAACGTTGCCGTGAAAAAAACCGTGCATGCCGCGCTGGCCAACAGTTTTGGTTTTGGCGGCACGAACTGCTCGGTCGTGTTTACCGCGCTTAATTAACGAACGGACAACGCCGCAACCTACGAACGGCAACCGGTCTGCGCCCGTTGTGAGACGTTTGGCGAAAGTGCTGGCCGCTTGCCACCGGATAGAACAATCCGCTTATTCCCCATGATGAGTCTTTGGAAACGATGGACGGCGACCGTGCCGGCGCCTTTTTTAACCGCGTTGCTGATTGCCGCCGGTTTCATGGCGTTCGTGGCGTGGGACCAGTCGCATTGGTGGAGTTCCAAAGAGGACTACGGCTTCGGCTGGCTGGTGCCGGCGTTTGTGTTGTATGTGGTGCACGACCGCTGGCCGCGGATTTTGGCGGCGTTGAACCTGTGCACCGCGCCGGACAGTCCGCGCGCCAGCGGCGGAGGGCGATGGTTGTTGGGTTTTCTTGCCTACTCGGCGTTGGCGGGCGGAGCGCTGTTATTCCTAATCGGCGCGCTCTATCGTGCGGGCGCGGGTCCGTCGTATCCGGGCACGCTGGCGTTGTCGCTCGGCACGGGCGTGTTGGTGTTGCCGCTGTTGTTTTTGAACGCGCCCGAGTCCGCGTCGGCAGGCGGCGTGGTGCAGCGTAAAACCAGTATCGGCGGCGACGCGCGTGTGAAATTGACGGTGTTGTTCCTGTTCCCCGCGTTGGTGTGGCTGGTGTCGGCGCCGATGGTCTCGGTGATCGAAAACAACCTGAGCCTCTTCCTGCTCAACCGCGTGGCGGCCGTGGTGTTTTTTGTGTTCGACGTGTTGGGGCTGGCGATCGAACAGCGGGGCAACGTCCTGGTGTTGCCGACCGGCGAAGTCGGCGTGGCCGACGCATGTTCCGGCATCCGCTCCTTCACGGCCTGTTTGTTTGCGGGCTCGTTCTTGTCGGCGGTGTTCCTCGACAAGATGTGGAAGAAGGTCGGGCTGGTCGCGTCGGCCGTCTTGTTTGCCTTTATCACCAACCTCCTTCGCAGCCTCTTCCTGACGGCGTGGGCGTATAACTACGGACCCGAAGCGATCGAGGGCAAGGTGCACGACATCGCCGGTTACGCGGTGCTTGGCCTCACGGTGATCGGCCTGCTGTGCCTGCTGCCGATCTTCAACCTGAAGTTCGTTTCGTCCAACGACGACGGCGACGACGACGATGGTGCCGGCTCTTCGAGCCATCGGTCCACGAATTTTCCGGCAGCTCGCAACCCGGTCTGAGCGGACTCGATGATTTGGCTTTATCGGCTCCTGTTTCCGCCGGTGATGCTGCTGGCGTCGCCGTATTATCTGCTGCGTATGCGGCGGCGCGGCGGCTACCAACAACACTTCGGACAACGCTTCGGTGCGACTCCGCCGCTGCC
>DFYA01000311.1:6493-14447 GCA_002382525.1 Opitutaceae bacterium UBA4094 | reverse complement strand
GTAGAGCACCTGTTTTGTAAACAGGCGGTTGCGGGTTCGAATCCCATCGCCGGCTCCACTTTCAGTGAGCACAACTCCCACACGATTTTACTGCTCGATGGTGTAATGGTAGCACAAGCGACTCTGACTCGCTTTGTCTAGGTTCGAGTCCTAGTCGGGCAGCCACTTTCATCCGCAACGACCTCTCTGGTGTTGCGGATTTTTTGTGGCCGCGCGCGACGCTCAACCCAGCGCCCGCACCAACTCCGCCCACTCCGCCTCCAGAGCCACGTCCTCCTGCGGCATCGGCCGTCCGGCCCGCGCATACCAATACCCCGCATTGCCGAGATCACCTTCTTTGCGGTGCAGGTAGGCGTGCACCCAGTCGCCGTCGCGGCTCTTCGCCTGCTGACACACGTCATGCGCGCGATCCCAGTTCCCTTGCGCATCGTGCCACAACGCCTGCAATGGCAGGCTCAGGTTCGCGGGCTCGGCCAATCCTCTCAGGTCTTCGGGTTTCATGCGCGCAACCCTGCAAACCTCCACGCCTCGCGCAAATCTTGCGTAGGCTTGCCATTGAACCTTCGCCATTCGTCATTGGTTATTCGCTCCGCGCCATGCCCGCCCTCGCCGACTCTCTTCTTAAACGCCTTTCGTGGGACGACCTCGACCTCGCCGCGCTGCGCAAACTCATCGAGTGCGCCCGCGACGAGGACCTCGCCGGCCTCGGCCTGCGCGTCAAACCCCGCGTCACCGGCGACCGCTCGACCGCCGCGCTCGCCACCGCTCCGCGCCAAGGCTCCGCCGATCTCGTCGCGCGCGCACCGCTCACCGCCTGCGGCCTCCCCCTCATCTCGCTCATTCTCTCGGCCTACGGCGGCAACGCCTCCGTGCAACTGCGCGCGCGCGACGGCCGCCACCTCGAAAAAGGCGACGTGCTCGCCACCCTCACCGGCGACCCGCGCACGCTGCTCACCGCCGAGCGCGTGATCCTCAATTTCATCCAGCGCCTCTCTGGCATCGCCACGCAAACACGCACCTACGCCGCCGCGCTCGGTGACGGCCGCACCCGCCTGCTCGACACGCGCAAAACCACGCCCGGCTGGCGCATGCTTGAAAAATACGCCGTCGCCTGCGGTGGCGGGTGGAATCATCGCCTCGGCCTCTTCGACCGCGTGATGCTCAAGGACAACCACCTCGCGCTTCTCGGCTCCACCGACGATCTCGCCACCGCCGTCGCCCGCGCCAAAAAAGCCGCGCCCGACCTCCCCGTCGAAGTCGAGGTGGACAACCTTGCGCAAATCCCGCCCGTGCTCGCCGCCGGCGCCGACGTCATCCTCCTGGACAACTTCACGCCCGCTCGTATCCGAAAAGCGGTTGCACTCATTGCCGGCCGCGCCTTCACCGAGGCGAGCGGCGGCATCACCTTGAAAACCTTGCCCCGCTTCGCCGACCTCGGACTCGACTTCGTCTCCACCGGCGCGCTCGTGCACCAAAGCGTGTGGGTGGACATCGGCCTCGATTGGCGCTCATGAAAAAGCCCGCCCCCGCCTCCCCTCCCGAAACAGTTATCCTGTCCGAGTTGATCGCCGCCGAGCCGGCCTTCGTCTCCGGCAGCGCGCTCGCCAAGAAACTCGGCATGAGCCGCGTCGCCATCTGGCAATACATGGAAAAGCTCCGCGAGCAGGGCTTCGCCTTCGAGGCCGTGCGCGCCCGCGGCTACCGCCTCACCGCGCGACCCGACTCGCTCAACGCCGCCCTCGTGCAAGCCTACCGCCGCGATCGCGCCGGCGATTTCCCGCTGCAACTTCTGCCCGAAATCGACAGCACCAACGACGAGGCCGCCCGCCAGCTCGCCGCCGGCAAACCGGCTCCGTTCGCCATCATCGCGCAACTCCAGACCAAAGGCCGCGGTCGCTTCGGGCGTGTGTGGCACAGCGAGGCCAACGGCAACCTCTACGCGAGTTTCGCCTTCCGCCCGAATCTCGAGCCCGCGCGGATGCAGATGTTCACGCTTTGGATGGGCGCCAACCTCTGCGACCTCGTCGGCAAGTTCTGCCGCACCGACCCGGGCCTCAAATGGCCCAACGACCTTCTTTTCGACGGACGCAAAGCCGGAGGCATGTTGACCGAGGCGCGCATGGACGCCGACCAGATCCGCGATCTCGTCTTTGGCCTGGGGCTCAACGTCAATAGCCCCGCCGGAGGCTGGCCCGCGGAACTCGCCGACCGCGCCGTGTCGCTCGCCGAGCACACCCGCCAGCCGCTCGATCTGAACAAGTTCACCGCCGCGCTCATCGGTCGCGTGCTGCAGGCCTACGGCGCGTTCGTTGACGGCAGCTACTCGAAAACCTTCGCCGATCTTTGGAACCGCTACGACGTCCTCCGCGGGCGTCCGGTCGCCGTGCTCACCCCGCTCCAACGCGTCGCCGGCACCGCGATGGGCATTGATGACGAAGGCTGCTTCGTCATCCGCACCGAGAAGAACCGCACCGAGCGCTTCCGAGCAGGCGAGGTGACATTGGAGAAAGCTCCGACGCGCTGAGCCGCCTCGCCTCCCTCGCTCCCTAACCGTAGACCGCGAGCTCGCTCCCGCCGCGATCGCGTATCCACAGTTCAGCTACACGCCGCCGCCCGCTCAACCCACCGGCACGAAGCCCCACTTCGCCGCCGAGAACAATCCGCGGTCGCTCAGCTTCAAATCGGGGATCACCAGCAGCGCCATAAACGACAGCGTCATAAAGGGCGCGTCGAGCCGCGAACCGAGCTTCTTCGCCGCGCGGTCGAGCTTCGTGTAAACCCGCGCCGCCTCCCGCCCGTCCACCGCCGACATCAATCCCGCGATCGGCAGCGGCAACACCGCCTTCACCCGCGGCCCGACCACACTCAGCCCGCCGCGCTCGGCGATCACCAGGTTCACCGCCGCCGCGAGCGACGCGTCGTCCGCGCCCACCGCCACGATGTTGTGAGAATCGTGCGCCACCGTCGATGCCAGCGCGCCCGCCTTCAAACCGAACCCGCGCACCAAGCCCACCGCCACCGGCGCGCGCGGAGCGTAACGATTGACCACCGCGAGCTTGATGACATCCCCCGCCACATCGCACTCGGACACCGGCAACGTCAGGTGCTTTGTCACGAGCTGTCCGTTGAGCGCCTCGATCACGTTGAGCTTCCGCCCCGCCTTGTCGTCCGTCGGCAACGCCAGTGCGAAATCCTCCGGCTTCACCGGCCGCGCCTTGAACTTGTTGGAGATCTTCGGCTCAAGCCGCGGCAAGCGCGAACGCCCGCCCGAGGCCACCAACGCGCCGTCGATATAAGTGCGCTCGACGCGAAACCGCGCCCAGCCGTCCACCACGATGAAGTCCGCCGGATCGCCCTCGCGCAAGAGGCCGACGTTCAGCGTGTAATGCTCCACAGGGTTCACGCAGGCCGCGCGCAACACATCAAATTTGTCCGCGCCCGAAGCCAGCGCCCGACGCACGTGTTCGTCGAGGTGTCGTCGCACCAGCAAGTCCGGGTGCAGGTCGTCGCAGCAAAACATGCAGCGATCCGGATGCGATTTCAGCAGCGGAGCCAGTGCAGCGAAGTTCCGCGCCGCCGAGCCTTCGCGGATCAAGATCTTCATGCCCGCCGCGAGTTTGTCGCGCGCCTCCTCGATCGTGAAACACTCGTGGTCGGTCGTCGGACCCGCCTTCGCATACGCCGCCGCCTGCTCGCCACGCAACCCGGGCGCATGGCCGTCAATCTGTTTCCCCGCGCGCCGCGCCGCCGCCATCATCGCCAGCAACTGCGGATCGCGCCCCAAGACCCCGGGAAAATTCATCACCTCGGCCAGATAACGCACATCCTTGCGCGCCAGCAGCCGCGACACCGCCTTTGCGTCGAGCTTCGCCCCCGCCGTCTCAAAACCTGTCGCCGGCACGCACGACGGCGCGCCGAAGTTGAACTTGAGCGGCGACCGTTTCGCATCCGCCAGCATGTAGCGCACCCCGGCTTCGCCGAGCACGTTGGCGATCTCATGAGGGTCTGACACCGTCCCGACCGTGCCGTGAATCACCGCCAGCCGCGCAAACTCCGACGGCGGCAGCAGCGAACTCTCGATATGGATATGCGCATCGACCAGCCCCGGCATGATCAAGCGGGTTTCCTTCACCGCATCATCCCGCGTGATGGTCGCGATCCGCGTTCCCCTCCACTTCACCGTCCCGGGAAACACCGCCCGACGCTGCAGGTCCACAATTTGTCCCGAGAGCCGTTGCACGCGCGCCTGAGTCTTCATGCGGGTCAATTCACACCGCGCGTCGCGCTTGCGCAACTCTCTGTAACCACCAATTGTCCGCCGCCCTGTCATGTCCTCCACACCACGCCTGGTCCTTCAACTCTCCACTTACTTCGTCCAAGCCGCTTCGGTGGTCGGCGGCCGAATCGTCATCCAGCGTGAGTTCGCGCCCGATGACGCCGCCGGACTAGCCGCCTTTATAACCGAGCACGCCGCCGGCGCGCCCATCGACGTGGCACTGATGTCCCCCGCCTCCGGCATCGCGGAGTTGCTGCCCGCGAGCGCGCCCGCCGCCCAACGCACACTCGACGCTCTGCTGGCCCGCGCCTCCGGCCTCGGCGGCCCCGACGCGCTGTTGTCCGCGTGTGACGTAGTGAACGGAAGAATACCCAGCACCGACGTCGCGGAGGCTTGGCTGATCACCGGAATGACCGCCGACGACGCCCACGACGCCACCCGGCAACTGGAAAAACTCGGCCTCACGCCCGCGACTTGGGCCCCCTCCCTTCCCTCCGAACTAGGTGCCGTGGTGGAATTGCTCCGTGCGACGCCCGGGGCCGCCCCCATCGTCGTCTGGGAACCCGCCGAATCCTCCGCGCGTCTCTGGACCGTCTCCGCCGCCGGCATCGACGCCGTCAAGACCGCGCCCGTCGGCTTCGCCCAAATCTTTGAAAGCGTGCAAGCCGAGCTCGGGCTCAAGTTTCGCGCCGCCGCCGCCAAACTCTTTTTCAACAGCGGCTACGACTTTGGCGAGGCCGCCGATCGTATCGGTGGCCGCGTGGCGGCGCCGTTGCGCGACGCCTTGGGCAAACCCCCGTCCGCTCTTCACGTGCTTGGACTGCCTTCCGGCCAGGCCTGGTTGTCCCGAGCCATCGCCAAATCCCTCGGCGCAGCGACTTGGGAACCAAACGCCGCGACCACGCTTTACGGCGTAGCCGCCGACAGCGTCTCACCCCTCGCGCTCGGCCTCCTTCAAGCCTCCGCCGCCGGTCGCGTCGGCGGTCCTTGGCTCCCGGCTTGGCTCACGCCGAGCACCGTCTTCGCGACCAACGCCGGGGCCAACCCCGCGCCGAGCGCCGTCCGGGCGACCCCGTCCAAGCCGTTGGCCGCTCCCGCCCCTGCAGCCGCGCCAACGCCTCCCGTGCCCACTGCGAAAACCACCCCGGTCACGCCCAAGACGCCCCCGAAACCCGCGCCGATCCCCGCACCCGCGCCGGTCCCCGCGAAGCCCACACCGATCGTGATCCCTCCGTCGCCCAAGCCCGCCCCCGCACCCATGCCCGTGGTCTTGCCCGCGAAAACGCCTTCCCCCGCCCCCGCAGCTGTCCGCCCGGCATCCGCCCCGCGTCCGCCCGCCTCAACCGCAACACCCGCCCCCGCTCCGGCCAAAACCCAACTTCCTTGGGTCCCCTTGCTGGTCGGTTTGGTCGCTCTGGTCGTGGTGGTGGGCACGATCGTCTACATCCGCAGGCCCGCCCCGAAACCCACCCCGTCGNNCCACGGTCGTGCGCCCGGCTCCGGTTACCACGCCCTCCGCTTCACCGGCTTCCACGCCCACCGCCGCCCCCGCCCCCGCTCCGATCGCAGCCGCGCTCGAAGCCGAGGTCCGGCGTGATCCGCTCGGTTTTAAAAACAACCACTACCAGTTCACGGTTTCCAACAAAGGCGTGCTCACCAACCTCCACCGCGAAGGCCGCCCCTCCCCGTGGATTCGCAATCTCGGCTTCATGCGCCTCTACGGTATCTCCACCTTGCCCGACGGCACCCGCGTCGGCCGCCGCGCCGGCGATATGAGCAGCCCCGACTACAAGGCGCAGGTCAACAAACGCGTGCGCGACGGCGCCGTCGTGTTCGACGTCAACGTCACCCATCCCAAGTTCAGTCTCACCCAGACGTTCGTCTGCCTGCCCACCTCGGTCAAAGTTCAGGTGCGATTCAAAGCCACCGCGCTCGCCGACAACCAAGGCCCGCTCGACGCGATTTATGGTGTGCACTTAGACCCCGCCGATTTCGCGAACGCCGCGAACAAGCCCGCTATGCAACCCGGCGAGCTGGTTTACGCCACCAAACGCGGCCCGCTCGTCCTCCGCTACGGCAACTTCAAAGGCCCCGGCGATCCTTCCGTCATCGGCGATCCGGCCCTCGCCTCCTTCGTGCTCGCCGCCTCCGGAGCGCCCGCCGAACAGGTGCTCGATTACGAGATCGTCCTGCCCTGAGGTGCCGCCGCTCTCGCGCGCATGATCCCCAACGTCCTCAGCATCGCCGGCGTCGACCCCTCGGGCGGCGCCGNNCTTCTCCGCGCTCGGCGCCTACGGCACCGGCGTCGTCGCCGCCCTCACCGCCCAAAACACCCAAGGTGTCACCGGCGTGCAACCCGTGCCCGTCGCCTTCATCGCGCAACAACTCGACACCCTCTTCGCCGACGTGCGCATCGACGCCGTGAAACTCGGCATGCTCGGCACCGCCGACGTCGTGATCACCGTCGCCGACGCCCTCCGCCGCCACCGTGTGCGCCGACTCGTGGTCGATCCCGTCATGGTGTCGAAAAGCGGACACCACTTGCTCGCGCCCGAAGCCGTCACCGCATTGCGCCTCGAGATCATCCCGCTCGCCGAAATCATTACCCCCAACCTCCCCGAAGCCGAGGTGCTCTTGAACTGCGCGCCGCTCCGCACCCTCGCCGACATGCGCCGCGCCGCCCGCGACCTCCACGCCCTCGGCCCGCGCATCGTCATGCTCAAAGGCGGACACCTCGACGGAGACGAAAGCACCGACGTGATCTTCAACGGCGCGACACAGATCGAGTTGCCCGCCGCCCGCATCGCGACAAAGAACACACACGGCACCGGTTGCACGCTTTCGGCCGCGATCGCCGCCCTTCTCCCGCGCCACGCCGACCCGCTCGACGCGATCCGCGCCGCCAAGGACTACCTCACCGCCGCCATCACCGCCTCCGACCAACTCGCCGTCGGCTCCGGCCACGGCCCCGTGCATCATTTTCATAACCTCTGGTCCCGATGATTCGCCTCCGCCCGCATCTCCGCACCCGCCGAGCTCGCGTGGTCGCGACCGTCCTCGTCGCCACCGTGGGTTTTGTCACCTTCGCCAACCTCCACATCGTCCGCGCCAACCGCGACCGACTCCACACTCGCGTCGCGGATATCCCCATGCGCGACACCGGTCTCGTCCTAGGCGCGAACCGCACTCTGCGCGACGGACGTCCCAATCTATTTTTCACCAAACGCATGGACGCCGCCGCCGCGCTTTATCACGCCGGCAAGGTTCGCCGCCTGCTGGTCAGCGGTGACAACGGCCGCGCCGACTACGACGAGCCCACCATGATGAAGGAAGCGCTGCTCGCCCGCGGCGTTCCGGCCGAGGCCATCGTCTGCGACTACGCCGGATTCCGCACGCTCGACTCGGTGGTGCGCGCCCGCGAGGTCTTCGGACTCACCGACTGCACGATCATCACTCAACGCTTTCACAACACCCGCGCCCTCGAAGTCGCCCGCGCCCACGGCATCGACGCCGTTGGGTTTTGCGCCGACGACGTCGTCCTCCGACACTCCCTGCGCACCAAAGCCCGCGAAGTGGTCTCTCGCACCCTCGCCGTCCTCGACCTCTACGTCTGGCACAAACAACCGCGCTTCCCCGGCCCACCCGAACCGCTTCCGCCTCTGGGCTCGTGACCACACG
>DFYA01000311.1:5410-6452 GCA_002382525.1 Opitutaceae bacterium UBA4094 | reverse complement strand
CTGCCACCTCGGCTGGGCCGACGTTATCTTTTGTATGGAGCGCAAACACGCCGACCGCCTCCGTGAGAATTTCCTCGAGGAACTCGCCGGCAAACGCCTCGTCATCCTGCGCATACCCGACGACTACCCTGCCGCCCACGACCCCGCCCTCATCGAACACCTCCGCACCGCCCTCTCCCCCCATCTTTCCTCTTCTTCTTAATCGTTCTCGTCCTCGTTCTAGTTCTCCTTCTCCGCCCCGTTCCGATTTCCGTGTATTCCGTGTGTTCCGTGGGCACCTCCTCCGTCTCCGCCTCCGCCTCCCCGCCTTCACCCGCCATCCCGCCGCCGCCCCCCCCGCCCAACTTCGCCTGAGCACTTGCCAACCCGCACACGCCTCTCAACGTAAACCCCATATGCATTTCGAGCATCTCCAACCCGGTCTGAACGCCCCCCTTCCCCGCCTCGACGACGACGAAGATGACGACGACAAGGAGTCCGACGACGTCGCCAAAAAATCCGCCGCGCCCGTCGCCATGCTCATCCAGAAAAAGTTTCTCGATGACCGTAAGATCTTCCTCTGGGGCGCCGTCACCGACGAGACCGCCAAGGATATCACCGAGAAACTCCTCTACCTCGAATCCAAGGCTCCCGGTAAGGAGATCCATTTCTACATCAACACCCCGGGCGGCTCCATCACCGCCGGCATGGCCGTTTACGACACCATGCAAATGATCACTTCTCCCATCAACGTGATCGTCACCGGCATGGCCGCCTCCATGGGCTCCATCCTTCTCTCCGGCGCCAAAAAAGGCCGCCGATTCCTCTACCCGCACTCCCGCGTGTTGATCCACCAGCCGCTCATCTCCGGCCGCATGGTCGGCCCCGCGACCGACATCAACATTCAGGCCAAGGAAATGGAAAAGCTCCGCTCCGAGCTGAACCAGATCCTCGCCGACGCCTCCGGCCAGCCCATCGAAGTCATCAACCGCGACACCGACCGCGACTTCTACCTCAACGCCAAGGAAGCCATCGCCTACGGCCTCGCCGACAAAATCGTCGA
>DFYA01000311.1:0-5336 GCA_002382525.1 Opitutaceae bacterium UBA4094 | reverse complement strand
CGCCTGCCGGTCGTCCTTCGCCGCCCGCGCCGCATCCAAGGCCCCGCGCAGCCACTGCACCCGCACGTCCTTCGACAACCCGCGTTCCCCGAGCACCGCATACCACACGCCCACCGCCGCCGCCGCGTCGCCCGCCTCTCGCAACCGCTGGGCCACCTGCGCCGCCAGCGGCGCATCCTCCTTCGAGAACCGCCGCCGCTTCACCACCTCGGCCAGCGCCGCCTTCACGCCGTCGTTGTTACCTGCGGCCCGCTGCAGGTCCGCCACCGCCAGAGCCACCGGCAAACTAAACGCCTTCTTCTGCGCCTCCAGTCCTGTGCCAATCGCCTCGATGCGCCGGCCCGCGCGGTCGAGTTCGCGCATCCGCCTCGTCACCACGTAGGCCCTCCGCTCGGGCGGCAGCTTGTCCTTTTTTTCCCATTGCTGGGCCGTTGTCACCGCAAACGGACGATACAACGGATCACCCACCGCCATCGCCTGCCAGCTGTATACAGGAACCGAATACGCCGCCGCATCGCCCAGCCTGTCGCCGCGCGCCAGCGACTTCAAAATCAACTGCGGCTGATGCGTCAGCTCCAGGTAAGGCTCCGTCACGTTGCCAAAGGTCGCCGTCACGCCGCGCGCCACCAACGGCCCCACCCAACCGCGCGTCGTCGAACGCAGCGTGTCCGCCGAAAAACTATGGATGTGCAACGCCACCGCGCCCGCCGGAAACTCAAACCCGTCGCGCAAAAACGGTCCGTTCGCCGCCCCCGCATACCACCCGAAATACAACACCGGCGCGTCCATGCGCGCCCCCGCGCCCAACGTCCCGCGTCCGCGATCCACATCGCCGTCGAATGCCAGTTCCTCCAACTGCTTCGCCGCGTCTTCCAACCACGCGTCGCCCGTTTTATGCGGCCCGCCGATGTCCACGTAACTGCGCCCGATCAACCCGGTCCGCTCCGCCTCCAACGCGTGATCGACCAATCGCCGCGCATCCGAAAACGCAGGCCCGTCCAAGCGACCGATCTTCACGATTTGCCCGAGCTGCAAGCTCGAGGGCGCGTCGTTCTTGAACAGCGGATTCGGCACAAACGCGATCAACGGCGGATTACTGACCGCCAACAACGCCAGCTCGCCGTCCACCGACGCCGCGTTGGTCTTGAACGCCGGATTCGCCGCCATCGGCAGATTCTCCGCAGGCATCTGCGGATCGTTGACGACCTTCAACGGCACCCCGCGGCACACCACGAGGTATGAGATCTTGTGCCCCGACATCACAAATTTCCGCCGCCCCGCCGTATCCGTTAAATCCATACCGATCGCGTCGATCCACTCGCGCTTCACCAGCTCCTCCTGCACCGGATTAAACACCGCGTCCACAAACACCCGCCACGAGATCGACTCCGAGGTCGGCATCGGCAACGCGACGATGTTCTCCTTCGGCACCCCTCGCTTCTCCGCATAATATTCCGCCAAACGCACCGACTCCGGCTCATCGCGATTCGCGAGCACCACCACTCGCGCCACCACGTCATCCGCCCGCAATGAGGAAACGACGGCCAAAATAAGAAAAATCAGCGATAAATTCTTCGACATCCCCGCGACCTTGCAACGCCCTCGCCCGTTGGCCAACCCCGGATTCATCGATCCATCCCGACCGCGCGGGCCAAAAGCGAGCACGGATGCTTTGGCCTTTCCGCATCGCCCACTTCCGTTTCGCGTCGAAACCGCACACCTCCACAGGAATCAGCACCGGCGTTGCCAACTCCCCTCCCCTCCTCCCAAAGTCCCGACCTCTCCATGCCCGACCTCGAACTTCTTCGACCGCGCGCCTACCTCGCCAGCCTTCGCCCGCTCGGCCTCTGGACCCTCCTCGTCGCGCCCGTCGGCATGCTCGCCGGTTCAGCCAGCGCATTTTTTCTCTGGTCCCTCGACCGCGTCACCCAAGCCCGCTTCGACCATCCGTGGCTGCTCTTTCTGCTCCCCGTCGCCGGCATGCTCATCGCGTGGACTTACCACCACCACGCCAAGGGGTCCGCCCGCGGCAACAACCTCCTCATCGACGAAATCCACGAACCCGGCGGCGGCGTCCCCGCCCGCTTCACGCCGCTCATCCTTCTCTCCACCCTGCTTACGCATCTGGTCGGCGGCTCGGCCGGGCGCGAAGGCACCGCCGTCCAGATGGGCGGCGGCCTCGCCAGCGAGTTTGTCCGACTCTTCCGCATCCCGGTGCGACACCGCCGCATGTTGCTCATGGCCGGCGTCGCCGCCGGTTTCGGTTCCGTCTTCGGCACTCCCCTCGCCGGCGCGATCTTCGCCATGGAGGTTCTCACCCTTGGCCGCGTGCAATACGAAAACCTTATCCCCTGCATGCTCGCCGCACTCATCGGCGACCTCACCTGCTCTGCCTGGGGCGCCCAGCACACCGGCATGATCATCGCCTCCCAGATGACCCCCGGCCCGTTCACATTTGGCCACCTCGACCTGCTCGTCCTCGCCAAGGTTGGACTCGCCGCCGCCCTCTTCGGCCTGTGCGCCCGCCTCTTCGTCACCGGCACCCACGGCATCCAGGCGGCCCTCGAACGCTTCATCCCCGCCTATTGGCTGCGCCCCGTTATCGGCGGCGTGGCCATCATCGCGCTGACCTACGCGCTCGGCACCCGCGAATTTCTCGGACTCGGTGTCTGGAGCCCCAATCCCGACGACGTGACCACCGTCAGCGTTTTTCATGAGGGCGGCGCCGACACCTGGAGCTGGTTCTGGAAACTGCTCTTCACCGCCATCACCGTCGGCGCCGGCTTCAAGGGCGGAGAAGTCACTCCGCTCTTCTTCATCGGCGGGGCGCTCGGACACACGCTGGCCGGCGTTCTCGGCCTCCCCGTGGATCTTGCGGCCGGCCTCGGTTTTGTCGCCGTGTTCGCCGGTGCCAGCAACGCCCCGCTCGCCTGCACCTTGATGGGCATCGAACTGTTCGGCGCGCAACACGCCGTGCTCATCGCGGTCGCCTGCTGGATCAGCTACCACTTCAGCGGACACACCGGCATCTACAGCGCCCAACGCCCCGGCATCCTTAAACACCACGTCTAGCCCGCACCCGCCCAATTATTTGACATTGGGCGATCCGCCCCCCGCCTCCCGCCACCGCCCGGGAAACAACAACATCGACGGCGGCTCCGGCACCCCCCGCTCGTTGCGCTGCAACTGCGTCACCAGCAAATCCACCGCGTGCGCCGCGATCGCGTCGTAGCCTTGGTCGATCCCGCGAAACTCCCCACCCGGCTCCCACGACAGCACTGCGCAACGCTCCGCCGCCATCCCCGGCGCGCGCTCCACCGCCCACCGCAAAAACTCCGCCTGATCCGCCACGACCGCATCCGGCTTCATTCGCTCCCACCACGCCGCCCGCTCCGCCTCCCTCTGCTCGGCCTGCAACCACAATCGTCTCCCCGCGTCCCGCGGGCCAAACGCACGCCACGCCGCCTCCCACCCGCGATGCGCCCGCTCGTTCGTCGCCGCGTCGATCATCGCCACCGGCCGCCTCGCGCCCGCCGCCGCCAGCCGCGCCCACGTTTCCCGCATCGCCTCATAATGATGATGCGCCGCTCGCGGCACCGCCCGCCCCAGCTCCGACATGCCCACCACCGCCACTGCGAACTCCTCCCACGGCCACTCCACCGCGACCGGCTCTCCGCTCACCATCGGCGCAAACAGCACCCCGCCGATCCCCCGCGCCCTCAAAATCCCCGCCAACCGCCGCGCGCTCCCCTTCACGTCCGCCAGCCGAAAGGTATCCAGCCGGTAACCACGCTCCGCCGCGTGCACCCGCGCCGCATTCTCCACCTTGCGCGAGAAACCGCCCGCCTTTGCCCCCGACCGCGCCCCCTCCAAATACACAAACGCCAACGGCTCCGCGCTCGCCAACGGCTTCGCCCGCCGGATGTGCGCCATCAACTCGCCCACGCGCGCATTCGGCCGATACCCGAGTTGCTCCGCCGCCGCCCGCACCCGCGCCGCCGTTTCCTCCGGGATGTTTGCCGCCCCGCGCAATGCATACGACACCGCCGACACCGACACGCCCGCCGCGCGCGCCACCTCCTGCAACCTCACCCGCCGCTCCCCGCTCACAACCGCGCCCTCCCGCATGGCTCGCCTGCGTCGCACGAGCCCCGGCGCCGACCTTTAATCAACGGTTTCACTAACCCCGGATTCGAGCGACCTCCGCGTCTGCGGCAACCTCCATTTATGCCGCTTCAGCTCCACACCCTCGAAACCGATTTCCTCGTCGCCGGCGGAGGCCTCTCCGGCGTGTGCGCCGCCCTCGCCGCCGCCCGCCGCGGCGCCCGCGTCGTCCTCCTCCAAGATCGCTCCGTCCTCGGCGGCAACGCCTCCAGCGAGATCAAAATGCACATCGTCGGCGCCGATTGCCACGGACACAAACCGGGCACCCGCGAGTCCGGCATCATCGAAGAACTCCGCCTCGAAGACGCCGTCCGCAATCCCCACCGCTGCTACTCGCAATGGGACCTCCTCCTCTACGAAAAGGTGAAACTCGAGCCCAACATCACGCTGCTCCTCGACACCCACCTCGTCGGTGCCGAAACCGACGGCGACACCCTCCGCGCCGCGCGCGCCGTCCGCCATTCCACCGAGGACGAGTTTCTCATCCACGCCAAATTCTTCGCCGACTGCACCGGCGACGGACGCCTCGGTGCCGAAGCCGGCGCCGACTTCCACACCGGCCGCGAAGCGAAGATCGACTACCACGAGCCGCTCGCCCTCGACGTCGCCGACCGCAACACCCTCGGCAGTTCCATCCTCATCACCGGACGCCGCTACGACACGCCCCAGCCCTTCGTTTCGCCTTCCTGGACCCGTCGTTTCCAAAAGAGCGACTTCCGCCTCCGCCCCATCAAGAGCTTCGAATACGGCTACTGGTGGTTCGAATGGGGCGGCCAGCTCCACACCATCAAAGACAACGAAACCATCCGCCACGAACTCCTCCGCATCGCCCTCGGTGTCTGGGACTACATCAAAAACTCGGGGGACTATCCCGACTCCGCCAACTGGGCGCTCGATTGGGTCGGCAACATCCCTGGCAAACGCGAATCCCGCCGCTTCCACGGCCCCCGCCGCCTCACCGAAAACGACGTCCGCCAATCCGCCCCGCTCCCCGACACCGTCGCCTACGGCGGCTGGTGGATCGACACCCACCCGCCCCTCGGCGTGGACGCCCCCGACGAAGAGCCCTGCACCCAACATCACTTCGATCACGTTTATCCGATCCCGTTCGGCTGCTACCACTCGCGCAACATCGCCAACCTCTTCTTCGCCGGCCGCAACATCTCCGCCAC
>DFYA01000122.1:3675-9028 GCA_002382525.1 Opitutaceae bacterium UBA4094 | reverse complement strand
GAGCCGGCGGCGTTCCGGGCGGTGCGGGCGCTCTTTGCGAAACGCGTGCAACCGGCGATCTGCGAGTTTTTGGATCGCTACGCCGTTCAGTGCGCGGAGGCGAAGTCGGGTCGGTCGGTGTTCGCGGGACAGCCAGGGCGTCCGGTGATTTTGTTGGAACTGGCGGGCTCGGCCAGCGAAGTCGCGGAGCAGAAGGACGTGGTGCTGGCGTGGGCGAAGGCGAACACGTTGGCCTTCCAAGAGGCGCGCGACCGGGACGAGGCGGAGGCGTTGTGGGAAGTGCGCCGCAAGTGTTCGGGGGCGATGTTTGCGCTCGGCGACTCGAAGTTGAACGAAGACATCGTGGTGCCGATGAGCGCGTATGAGGCGTTTGCGGCGTTTTTGGAGAAGCTGAGGAAGTCGTCGCGGCTGGCGATTCCGACGTTTGGGCATCTCGGCGATGGCAACTTGCACGTGAACATCATGTATCACCGCGAGGACCACGCGGAGTATTTGCGGGCGGAAAAAGCGGTCTGCCTGCTGATGGCCGGCGTGGTGAAGCTCGGCGGCGCGATTTCCGGGGAGCACGGGATCGGGTTGGCGAAGACGCCCTTTATGGCGCTTCAGCATTCACCGGCGCAGCTCAAAGCGATGCGCGCGGTGAAAGATGCACTCGATCCCAACGGAATTCTGAATCCGGGGAAGATGTTTGCGCTCTTCAAGGTGTGGGAGCATCCGCGGCTGAAGATCGCGCTGCCTTGGGATCATAAGTGAGCGGGGCCGCGGGGCGGAGCGGTGGGCGAAGGGTTTAAACCACGAAACACACGAACTACACGAAAGGGGAGCGGCGGGCGCGGCGGTTGGGTTGGGTTTGATGTGGGAAGCGAGCTTGCTCGCGATAAGTGCGTGCGGTGGCGGTTAACCAAACCATCGCGAGCAAGCTCGCTTCCCACGCCATCAGCACGGCGGCAGGATTGCCGCTGGTCCGCGCTTCCCGCTAATTTAGGAACTTCCGTTGGCGGAGCCAGAAGAGGCAGTCGGCGTCCCAGGGAGGGGCGTCGGCGTTGGTCGAGGACAAGCCGAGGCCGTGGCGGCCGTTTTGATAGACGTGCAGATCGAAGGGCACGCCGGCTTGGCGGAGCGCAGAGGCAAACAGAAATGCGTTCTCCACCGGCACCACGGCGTCGGCCGCGGTGTGCCAGATGAACGTTGGCGGCGTTTCCGACGTGACCTGAAGCTCGTTGGAAAGGTGGCGCAATAGATCGGTGGGCGGGTTATGACCAAGAAGGTTTTGGAAACTGCCTTGATGAGGAAACGTGACGCCGCTGATCACCGGATAACACAGGATGCCGAGGTCAGGACGGGAACTCTCGTGTTCGATTGGATCCGCAGAGTCGGGCCGCCCGGCGTCGAAATGCGTGAGCAGCGTCGAGGCGAGGTGTCCGCCGGCGGAGGAGCCGATGATGCCGACGCGCGTTGTATCCAAACCATCGCGACGAGCGAAGGCGCGGACCATGCGCAGGCCGCGGGCGGCGTCTTGAAGCATGCACGGGTGGCGGTAGCCGTGGGCGCCGAGCCGGTATCGGAGGACGTAACAGGCGACGCCCTGTTCGACCAACCAGCGGGCGTAACCTTCGCCCTCGTGCGGCGCCAAGGTGAAGTAGCCTCCGCCGGGAAGGATGAGCATGGACGCGCCGTTGCGTTTATCCGGCGCGGGCAGAAACGCGGTCAGCGTGGGCGTGTCGTGGGCGGCGGTGCCAAGGGCGCCGGGAGCGCCTTGCGGCCAGAGCGGGACGGAGGTGTTCATCAAAGGGAATCGCTGGCCGGGTCGTAGAGGACGACGCTTTCTTGTTCGTTGGGATCGTTGCGGGCGACGAGCGCGAGGGCTTCCTCGGTGTCGCTCAGATTGAACGGCTGGTGCGGAACGTCGGGCGGGATAAAAATGAAGTCGCCGGTTTCGTTGATGACGCTTTGGCGGAGGCCGCGACCGTAGAGGGTTTTCACGCGCCCCTTGAGCAGGTAGATGGCGGTCTCGAAACCGGCGTGGTAGTGGGCATTGGCTTTGCCGCCGGGCGGGATGACCACGAGGTTCATGGCTATGCCGGTGCTGCCGGCGGAGACGCCGGAGACACCGAAAAAGTTGGGCAATCCCTGCTTCGTCATGGTGGTGGCGGCGGGGCGGATGGTGACGATGTCGTCGCGTGGTGAGGCCATGGGAAAAGAGCGGCACTCAACGAGGGGTTCGTGGCGGACGCCAGCCGGATTAGCTCAACGAGCGCGACCCTGGCGCGCGCGCCAGCGGGCGGGGGCGGTGTGCTCCGCGGCGCGGAACGCGCGATGGAACGACGTCACGTCACTGAAACCGCATTCGTAGCCGATCGACAGGATGGAACGCCCCGTGGTCTTTAACAGGAGGCGGGCGTGGTCGAGTTGGCAGCGTCGGACGGCTTGTTTCCAAGACACGCCCGCGACTTCGCGGAAAAGGTCTGTGAACCTGCGGCGGCCAAGTCCCAAGCCGGCGGCGGTCGATTCCAAATCGCGCACTTGGGCGAAGGTTGACTTCAGCCCCTCGGCATAAGCCGCCACGCGGGCGCGCGCCGGGTCGGCGCCGCGTGTTTCAAGCATGCGGACAGAGCTGGTGTGCGCGGTCATACGCCACACCCAGCCCACGGCGGCCCACGCAGCGCTCCACGCCAGTGCCTCGCCCCCGGGCCAAGCGAGGGTCTGCTCTTGCAGCAGCCGCCTCACCGCGTCGCGAAAGTCGGCGCCCCACGCGGGTCGCCCGAAATGCCTATAATGGGATAGCGCCACTTTTGCGCCGGGCAGAGCGGCTACCGCGTCGTTTCGGAGGCAGACGACGTAAAGCGACAAGGGGCGCCGAGGTTGATCCAGGATGCGGTGGCGGCAATCGGCCGGCACAAGCACAACATCGCCCGCCTGCAGCGGTGCGCGCAGGTTTTCCCGGTCGAGCCAGCCCGCGCCTGAGATGACATACAGGAGCTTCGTGAAGTCATGGGAGGCCTCCGGCATAACGAAGCCCTTGGCGTGCCGGCTTTCGCCCGCCCATACGCCGTGCGCGGGAAACTTCACCTTGAGAGGACGCCGGGCGCGCGAGGACAACATGCCGCGAGCGTGCGGTATTCGCCCGATTTGCCAACTCTGTTGGCCCGACTCGTCACGTGGGCGCGGCGTGGGTCGCGTATAATCGGGGGCATTCGCTCTTCTTATGACCCTCACTGAAGACCACGTTGTTCAATCTCTTCGTCGCACCTGGCAACCCGTGGCGAACTCTGCGGACCTGCCGGTCGGGAAAATCATTCGTTATACGCTGCTCGAAACCGATCTCGTGATCGTGCGGTTTCTCGACGGACGCCTGCTCGCGGCCGATGTGGCGTGTCCGCACAAAGGCGCCGATCTTTCGCAAGGATGCCTGCGCAACGGGCACCTCATGTGCCCGTATCACGGCTGGGAGTTTGCCCCCGACGGCACCTGCCAATCCATTCCTTCGTTGCTGGAGCCCAACCCGGAGAAACTCGCGCTGTCGCATCTGCGGGCCTACGCCGTCCAAGCGCGCTATGGCTTCGTGTGGGTGAAGTTGGACAACGCGCCGCTGGCCGACGGACAAGTGCACGAATTGCCCGAGGTGCCCGAGTTTGAGGACGCGCGGTGGACCTACGCGATGGGAGCGCCGATGCCCTTTGCCGCCGGGTGGCGCCGCGAGGTGGAAAACTACCTCGATATGACGCATTTTGCGTTCGCCCACGCTTCGACGCTTGGGCTCTGCGCCGACCCGCGCATCCGCGACATGAACATCACCGTGCATCCAGATGGTGGATACCAGATGGACGCTCCGTTTCCGGCGCTCGACACGACGCACGAGATGCCGGGAAAGCTGCAAAGCGCGCATCACCGCCGTCAGCGCTCGTGGCTGCCCAACTTCACGACGATCCGCCAGACGTTTACCGATGGCGACGAACGCGTGCTGGTCCACATCCCCTCGCCGAACACGCGGGAGCGCTGCACCTGCTTCTGGTCGGTGGCGATCTCGCCGGGCTTCAAGGGGCCGCCTGCGGCGAGCCAGATCGAGTTCGCGACGGGCGTGCTCGACGAGGATCGCCGCATGTGCGAGATGCAGACCCCGCGCGAAATCCCGATCAATCCGGGGCGCGGCGGGTGGGGCGTTTTGGTCACGCCCGGCGACACCCTCGCCAACACGTTTCAAAAACAACTGCGCCGCTGGCTGCTCGCGCAACACGACGCAGCGGAGTAGGTCTTGCGTGTCGGAGGGCGGGGCGTTTTGCGTAGGCGGCTCATGAAGCCGCGCGAACTGCCGATCTACGAACTCGAGGACTCCCTGATCGCGTCGCTGCGCGCGCAAGGGCGGTTGATCGTGCAGGCGCCCACCGGCTCGGGTAAATCGACGCAGCTGCCGCAGATGTTGCACGCGCACGGTTTTTTGGAGCGAGGTGAAGTGGTCGTTCTGCAACCACGCAGGCTGGCGGCGCGCATGCTGGCGAAGCGCGTGGCGGAGGAGATGCGCTGCGAACTCGGCGCGGAAGTGGGCTATCAGATTCGGCTGGAGTCGCGGGTGTCGGCGAAGACGAAGATCCGCTTTGTGACCGAGGGCATTCTGCTGCGGCAAATGTCGTTTGACGCGACGTTGAAAGGCATCGCGGCGCTGGTGTTTGACGAGTTTCACGAGCGGCATCTTTACGGCGACATCTCGCTGGCGCGCGCGTTGCAGATTCAGCAAACGACGCGTCCAGACCTGAAGATCGTGGTGATGTCGGCGACGTTGGACGCGCTGGTATTGAAGGATTATCTGGCGCCGTGCGACGTGCTGACTTCGCAGGGGCGGAGTTTTCCGGTGGCGGTCGAGTATCTGCCGAAGCCGGTCAACTTCGACAAAGACAACGTGTGGGACGTCGCGGCGCGGGAATGCGCGCGGGTGGCTGCGCGGACGACGAGCGGAGACTTTTTGGTGTTTATGCCCGGCGCGTATGAGATCGGTCGCACGTTGCAGGCGTTGCAGTTCGAAAAGGAGCTGCGCGATTTCGTGATCTTTCCGCTGCACGGCGAATTGCCGCCGGAGCAGCAGGATCGCGCGGTGGCTCGGAGCGAGCAGCGAAAGATCATCGTCTCGACCAACGTGGCGGAAACCTCGCTTACGATTGATGGCGTAACGGTCGTCGTAGATTGCGGGTTGGCTCGCGTGGCTCGATTCGATTCCAACCGCGGGATCAACACGCTGCTCATCGAGAAAATCTCCATCGCGAGCGCAGATCAACGTGCGGGTCGCGCGGGCCGCACGGCGCCGGGTGTGTGTGTGCGGTTGTGGACCGAACGCGAACACTCGCAGCGGGCGTTGCAAGAG
>DFYA01000122.1:0-3554 GCA_002382525.1 Opitutaceae bacterium UBA4094 | reverse complement strand
GAGGCGCGCGGGTGTGTGCGACCGGTGGCGTTGATGGCGTCGCTCACGCAAGGTCGGTCGTTTTTGATGCGTGGCGTCCCGCGCGAGGTGGAGGACGCGCGCGACGACGTGTTGGGCGAGGAGACGGAGAGCGACTTTTTCCTGCTGATGCGGGCATGGCAGTATGCGGCGCAGAACAACTACTCGGTGGATGCGTGCCGGCGCCTCGGAATCCATGCGCAAGGGGCGCGTCAGGTGGGGCCGCTGTTTAAGCAGTTTTTGGAAATCGCCCAAAAAGAAGGACTCGACGTTAGCGAGGCCCGCGCGGACGGGCCGGCGGTGAGCAAGTGCGTGTTGGCGGGGTTTTCGGATCAGTTGGCCAAGCGCCTCGATGGCGGAACGCTGCGGTGCGAGCTCGTGCACAACCGGCGCGGCGTGCTGGCGCGGGAGAGCGCGATTCAGAAAGCGCCGTTGCTGGTGGCGGCGGAGATCAGCGAGATCGAAGGACGCGGGGGAGAAGTGAACGTGTTGTTGTCGCTGGCAACCGCGATCGAGGAGCCGTGGTTAAAGGAGCTCTTTCCGGAAGATTATCGCGATGCGGTCGGCGTAGTTTACGACGAGACGGCGCGGCGGGTGATTGCGCGGCGCGAGCGGCGGTTTCGCGATCTCGTGCTCGACGCAAAGCTCACGGCGGAGACGCCGCCGGAGAGCGATGCGGCCTCGTTGCTCGCGCGTGAAGTGATCGCCGGAAACATCACGCTGACGGAGTGGAACGAAAACGTTGACCAGTGGATCGTGCGCGTGAACCGGCTGGCGGAGTGGTTCCCGGAGTTGGAGGTGACGCCCATCACCGAGGCGGATCGCGCGACGTTGATTGAACAGATTTGTTACGGCAGCTACGGGGCGCGCGAGTTGAAGGACAAACCGGTGATGCCGGCGCTGCGTGACTGGTTAAGGCCGGAGCAGCTGGCGGTGCTGGACGACTATTTGCCGGAGCGCTTGGTCATGGGCAACGGACGCAAGGCGCGTTTAACGTATCACAAAGAGGGTCCGCCTGTAATGAGTGCGCGGATACAGGAACTCTACGGCGTCGAAGGGCGTTTCACGATCGGCCACGGGCGCGTGGCGGTGAAGTTCGAGGTGCTCGCGCCGAATCAGCGACCGATTCAGGTGACCGACGATCTCACGAGTTTTTGGCGCGACATGTATCCGAAAGTGAAAGCGGAGCTGTCGCGCCGGTATCCGCGCCACGAATGGCGGTGAGTTATTTCTTTTTCGTGCGAGAGGAATCCATCTGGCGGAAAACGGAATCGCCAGCGTCGGAGCGCGAATCGGGCGCGGGTTGTTGTTGCCGGTAACGGGGCGACGTGTCGCGCGTGTGTCCGGGGTGGCTCGGGTGCGCGCCGGGCCGCTGATTGGAGCCGCCTTGGAACGAATCTACGGGTTTGGTCGGCGCTTGCCGGAACGGCGAGGTGCCGACGCGGGAGGGTGGGTTGTGTCCGGGGTGCTCTGCAAGGTGGGGCGGACGATTGAAGCGGGGGGGCGGCGTGTGGTCCACCTGCGTCGGATAGCGCGGACGAATGGGACGGGGAGACCAGACGTGCCCGGTGGTGGGCGGGTGTGAGTAGTGATGGATGTAATGCGGCGACCGGTGGTAGTGATGATGATGGATCACGTGAACGGAGCCGTGGCGCCAGTTTGGGCTGTAGCAAAGCCAGGGGCCGGTGCGATAACCGGAGTGGAAGTAAACGTGTTGATAATGGATCCGCGTCGGCTGCGAAACGTAAACGACGGCGGGGTCGTAAACCGGCACGTAGATGGTGTCGCGTTGCGCGGGGACGATGAGCACGGCCTCGTCTTGGGTGACGACCTGTTGTTGAGGCGTGTCCACCAAGGTGCCGGCGGCGCGGGCTTGTTGCCGGAGGCGCTGCACCGCGTTCATCACATCGGCGGGTTGGGCGACGAAGGCTTCGCCGACGGCTTGGGTCCAAGTGAGGTTTTGGTCGAGCCAGCGAAGGAGGTCCGGGTAGTGCGTGAGGCCTTTGACGCTGTCATCCCAAGGCTGGGCGGCGAGGGCGTGCGCGGAGGTATTGGAACCGAGCGAACGTGCAGCGACCACGATATCGGCCGGCGTGGTAGATGCGGGCAGGATCAATGCGATCAACGCATCGGGGTAGAGCGCGATGGGGCCGAGGAGCTTGTCGAGGTCGGTCGCGTGTCTCAGCGCGGGAGCAGTAGTGGCGGACGGTGCGGTTGCAGTTACGGCCGGAGCGGCGTGCTCGGCAACTTGCGCCTGCAACGGCACCAACAGAAGCGCGAAGAGAAAGGCACGTCTCATGGGGAAAGATAGGGGCTGTTCCTAGTGACGGCAACGAACTCCGGAAGTTTCCCCAACGGGCCGACGACCTTCCGCCGGTAAAGGCCCTCGACTATGCAACCACGGGCTTGCGTGCGTGTTCGGCGACGAAGCGTTCCAGTTCGGCGACGGCGGATTCGGGACCGTGTTCTGAAAGCAACTGGGTGCGAACGGCGGCGGCTCGCTCGGCATGACGCGGGTCGGCGGACAACCGGTCGAGCGCGAGGTGAAGCTGCTCCGGCCACGTGGCTTTTTTAAGGCGGAAACCGCAGCCGAGGCGTTCCACCTCGGTCCCGAAAAACGTTTGGTCACCGATGTGCGGGACAACGATCTGCGGCACGCCTGCATGCAGGGCGCTCGCGGTCGTGCCAGCGCCGCCGTGGTGGATCACGGCGCTGGCGTGTTTGAACAACTGGTCGTGCGAGACCTTGCCGATGACCTTGATGTGCTCGTCGTCGCCGAGTTGCGGAAACTGGGCCCAGCCGCGTTGCACGATGATCTTACGGTCGCGCGGCCAGGCGCGGACAAAGCGCTCCATCCAGGAGCCGGCGTTCTCATAGACCATGCTGCCAAAGGTGAGCACCGGCACGCGTGCGCCGCCGGTGAAGGCGCGCAGCTCGGCGTCCAGGTCGGAGCTCGCGGGCGATTGCCAGCGGCAGTAGCCGGTGAAGACGAAACGGCGATCGAGTTCGGCGCCGGGCGGACGTAGCAATTTATTGGATACCGTGACGAGCACACGGCCGGCGGGTTTGGAAAAGAAGTTGCGCACCTTGGGCAGGCCGGCGGCGCGCAGTTCGGAGGCGACGCAGGTGTTGATGACGCGATCGACGACGGCATTGGCGGTTTTCCAGAGCCAGCGGTTCCAGGCGCGGCGGGTGTTGCGGCCGAGCCAATGCGGCGAAGGGAGATTTTCCGGCGGGTAGTCGGGCGACGGGATGACGTGCGGGGCAAAGGCGAGGGTGGCGAAGGGGACTCCGTAGCGTTCGGCGATGCCTCGGTTCATGGGGAACAGGTAGCTGGAAACGACGAGATCCGTCTCGGGCATGATGGCGTCCATGCGGGCAATCATCTCGGGGATGTATTTTTTTGCGCCCACGTAGATCTCGCGCAGTTGGTAGATGGGCGTGCGGATCTTTTGGAGGCGACCCATCCAGTAGCTCAGGTCGGCTTGTTCCCAGTTGGGGCAGAGCGGGTAGAACTCGATGCCGGCGGCCTCAAT
>DFYA01000259.1 GCA_002382525.1 Opitutaceae bacterium UBA4094 | reverse complement strand
CGGCGAACGGCTATGTGCGCGGGGAGGGCGTGGCGGCGTTGATGCTCAAGCCGCTCAGTCGCGCGCTGGCGGACGGGGATGCGATCCACGCGGTGATTCGCGGGTCGGCGGAAGGACATGGCGGACACGCGAGCTCGTTGACGGCGCCTAGCGCGGAGGCGCAGGCGGAGGTTTTGGCGCGCGCGTATCGCGACGCGGCGATGGATCCGCGCACGGTGGGTTATATTGAGGCGCACGGGACGGGGACCGCGTTGGGCGATCCGATCGAAGTGGACGGGATGAAACAGGCGTTCGCGCGGTTGATACGTGAAGCGGGCGACGGGGCGCACGCGGCGCGAGAGGGCTATTGCGGGATTGGGTCGGTGAAGACGCAGATCGGCCATCTTGAGGCGGCGGCCGGCATGGCGGGGATGGTCAAGGTGGTGCTGGCGATGCGGCATCGGATGCTGCCGGGGAATCTGCATTACACGCGGCGGAACCCGTATGTGAAGTTGGAGGGTAGTCCGTTTTTTGTGGTGGGCGAAACGCGGGCCTGGGACGCGTTCAAGGATGAGCGCGGCGTGACGTTGTCGCGACGGGCGGGCGTGAGTTCGTTTGGGTTTGGCGGAGTGAACGCGCATGTGGTGCTGGAAGAGCACGTCGCGGCGGCGGGCGAGAAATCGCGGCGCGTGCGCAAGCCGGCGTATCCGTTTGCGAAAGTGCGGCACTGGGTGGCGGCTTCGCGGGTGGTGAAGGAGGCGGCGCAGGAGCGTGCGATGGGCGCGCTGAGGAAACACTGGGAGCCGTGCGCGGTGGAGTCGGTGCGGACGAACGGGGACGGCGTGGTGATTTGGGCGAACGAAAAAACGGCGTCGCTCGCCGAGCGCGTGAGTCGCCTGCTGGTGGGGGGTAGAGTCGTGCGCGGGACACCTGCGGACCTTGGCGGCGTGAATGGCGTCATCGATTTGATCGGGTGCGGCACGGCGCGGGACGAAAGCGTGGAGTGGATCGCGCCGGTGCAGCGTTGGGTGGAGGACGCGGGCGAACGCCGGCCTTTGCTTCTCGGGGTGACTGCGGGGCTGGAGTCTTTTAAGAATGCAAAGGTCAACCTCGCGGGCGCGGAGCGGGCGGGGCTTTATCGGATGTTGCAGAGCGAGTATCCGGCGGTGCGTTCGCGCCACGTGGACATCGACCCGCAAGCGGACGAGGCGGCGAGGGCGGAGTGGATCGCGGCGGAGTTCTGCGCAGGTGACGAAGCGGTGGATGTGGAGGTGTGTTATCGCGGCGGTGTGCGGTATCGCGCCTGTTTGCGGGAGATCGTGGTTGCGAAGGAGGCGGAGGTGAAGTTTGCGAGCGAACGTGTGTTGTGGATCACGGGCGGCACGCGCGGACTGGGGGCGTTGTGCGCGGCGCATCTGGTGAAGCACGCGGGCGTGCGGAAGCTGGTGTTGACCGGGCGCGAGGCGCTGCCGTTGGGCGCGGAAAAGGCGGCGAGGATTCGTGAACTGGAGGCGCTCGGCGCGGAGGTGCGCGTGCTGGCGCTCGATCTCACGGATGCAGCGGCGGTGCGAAACGCGGTGGCGGAGGTGACGCGCACGATGGGGCGCGTGGGCGGCGTGTTGCATTGCGCGGGCATTGTGGACGAAGAGAACCCGGCGTTTGTGCGTAAGCCGCTGGCGAGCGTGCGCGAGGTGCTGGCGCCGAAGGTGCGCGGGACGGACGTATTGTTGGAGTGTTTTAAGGACGAGCCGCTGGCGTTCATGGTGCTGTTTTCGTCGGTCGCGGCGATCATGCCGCGGTTGGCGGCGGGCGTGAGCGATTATGCGATGGCGAACGCGTATTTGGATTATGCGGCGGAGGCGGGTGGCGCGGCGTTTCCGATCACGAGCGTGCAATGGCCGAGCTGGAGAGAGACGGGCATGGGCGAGGTCACGAATACGACCTATGCGGCGACGGGCTTGTTAAGTTTGAACAATGCGGGCGGGTTGGCGTGGCTCGACCGCGTCTTGGCGGGCCGACTCGGGCCCGTGGTGATGCCGGTGGTCTTTGATGCGACGCGTTGGGCACCGGATGAATTGATGCGGCATACGCCTCGGGCGACGGGCGGGGCGAAGAAGGGCGAGTTGCGCGCTTGGCTCGCGGGGGTGTTTGCGAGCGAATTGAAGACCACGCCGGATGCGGTGGACGGTGGCGCGCGGTTTCAGGACTACGGGCTCGATTCGATTCTGTTGGCGCAGGTGTGGCGGCGGATCAACCGGGAGCTTGGGACGCAGCTCGATCCGTCGGCGGTGTATGAGTATCCGACTCTGGATACACTGGCGGGGTGGTTGGAGGCGCACACGAACGGACGCATGCCGGCGGCCGCGGCTGCAGCGGTTGCAACGGTGTCGGGTAAACCGGCGACGGCGGAGCGGGCGGGTGATATCGCGGTGGTGGGCATGTCGTGCCGTTTCCCGGGGGCGAACGATTTGGACGCGTATTGGCGGCTGTTGGCCGAAGGGCGCACGGCAATTCGGCGCGTGCCTGAGGAGCGTTGGGCAAATCCGGAGGGCTTTGTGGCGGGAGTGTTGGATGACGTGGGCGTGTTCGATCCGGAGTATTTTATGCTCTCAACGGAGGACGCACGGGCGATGGATCCGCAGGCGTTGCTCGTGCTGGAGGAGAGCCTGAAGGTGATCCATCACGCGGGTTATACGCCGGCGGAAATCAAGGGCGCGGCGGTGGGCGTGTATCTGGGCGCAAGAACGCGGCATCGGCCGGAGGCGGAGGCGTTGCTAGCGGCGCGGAATCCGATTTTGGCGGTGGGGCAAAATTATTTGGCGGCGAATGTGTCGCGGTTTTTTGACCTGCGCGGGCCGAGTCTGGTGGTGGATACGGCGTGTTCGTC
>DFYA01000054.1:5452-5843 GCA_002382525.1 Opitutaceae bacterium UBA4094 | reverse complement strand
GCGAGGTGCGCGTGCCCGTCTGGTTGGTGTAGCCGGTGTGATTGGGGTAGGCCTCATACACCGGGAGCACCGAGGTGACTTGGCGGGTTGCGGGGAAGGCGTTTTTGACGGCGTCGAGTTGCGCCTGCACGTCTCCGTCCACGGGGACCGCGGTGTCGGGCGGCGGGTTGACCAACGTGGCAAAAATGCGAGCTTGGGCGCCGATTAGTTTTTGGGTGGGTTCGTCGAGTGCGGACACGAGGATGACCCGGGGCGGCGACTGCACCCATTTATTCCAACGCGAGTGGTCGAGAATGCCTTTGGTCGTGGTGACGGAGGGCGCGGGCGGAGGCGGTGGTTGTTTTTTCTCGCAGGCGGAAAAGAGCGCAACCGCGCAGAGGGTAAGCAGGAG
>DFYA01000054.1:0-5319 GCA_002382525.1 Opitutaceae bacterium UBA4094 | reverse complement strand
CGGAGGTCGGCGGCTTCTTGGCCTGTGAGGCCGCTGGGCGTGAAGTCGGTGGGAAGCGTGTCGGCGTTGAAGAGCTGGAGATACCAGACGGCGGCACCGAGGTATTTGCCGGGGTTGTTGCAGTGAATGGCGTCGAGCGTGAAAGCGGGTTCGCCGTCCTTGTTTTTGGTCCAACGCCAGCCGATCTGCAGACTGGCCCGCTGGTCGGGCAATTGATCGACGGGCGGGTTTTTGAAATCGAACTCGGGGTCGGGCACGTAGGTCCAGCGCGGGGTCTGGCGGGCGAGGTGGAGGGCGTCGCCTACGGGAAGCAGACGGAAGCCTTTTTCGTCGGCGAAGTGGCGGTAGTTGGCGGTGAGGCCCTCATACATCTTCAGGGGGGTGAAGCCGTCGTCCCTCTGGAAAAAGGGGTGATCCTCGCGATAGGCCCATGTTTGGTGGATAACGATTTCGGCGGTGGGCGCGTATTTGCGGACGGCGGCGATGAGTTGATCCAAGTAGGGCTGGAAGGAGTCGCGCTTGTAGCTTTGGTGGCTGACCTGCTGGAGGGTTACGATTTCCCAGTCGGTGGCGGTCAGCGCCTCGACGATCGTGACGTCGTTCTTTTGGCCGGTCTTGGGGTCGGTGAAACCTTTGTAGGCACGACCGGCTTCGTCGCCGGCCTCGGCTTCGGCGAGGTGGCGGGCGTGGCGTTCGAGCGAGCAGCCGCCGATACTGGCGCGGCCGAGGATGAGTTTTTTGCCGGCGTCTTTAGCGACTTGCGGGAGGAACGAGGTGGCGTCGTTGGAGAAGCTGTTGCCGATGGCGAGCAGTTTGAGGGACTCGCGTTCGGCGGCGGCGGCGTGCGCGGGGAGAACCAGCGCGATGGCGAGGACGAGCGTCGAGAGGAATGATAAGGGTGTTCGGGGGCGGGAGCGCATGAGGAGGGGTTTTTAGGAGGGAGACGAGGTTGGGCGGAATCGCGAGCAAGCTCGCTTCTCACGAGGGCCACTGAACCTGCGTTCAAGGCCCTCGGGAGGCGGGTCAGAGCTTCGGGAGTTTGAGCCACTTGGCGCCGAGCTTGGCGGATTTCACGGTGGTCTCGATGAAGGCCATGCCGGCGAGGCCGTCGTCGATGGTAGGGAAATCGAGGTCCTTCGGTAGTGCTTCGCCGGATACTTCGGCGGCAATGGCGCGGAAGGCCTCGCGGTAGATGTTGGCGAAGGCCTCCAGGTAACCCTCGGGGTGGCCGGCCGGGGTGCGGGTGAAGGCGTTGACGGCGGAGGCGTTGTAGCCTTGGGCGCGGCTGTGGATCTCGGTGGGCTTGTCGGGGTATTTGACGAAGAGCTGGTTGGGATGCTCTTGGCGCCATTCGAGTCCGGCCTTGGTGCCGTAGACGCGGATGTTGAGGTTGTTCTCTTCGCCGACGCTGATCTGCGAGGCGTGGAGGATGCCTTTGGCGCCACCTTTGAAACGCACGAGGATGTTGCCGTCGTCGTCGAGTTTGCGGCCTTTGACAAACGTCGTGAGGTCGGCGCAGAGGGAGTCGATTTCGAGTCCGGTGATGTAGTGCGCGAGGTTTTCGGCGTGGGTGCCGATGTCGCCGATGCAACCGGCGGCGCCGCTGCGTTTGGGGTCGGTGCGCCAGCCGGCTTGTTTTTGTCCGGTGGACTCGATGGCGGTGGCGAGCCAGCCCTGCGGGTATTCGACAACGACTTTTCGGAGGTCGCCGAGGTGGCCGGCGCGAACTAGGGCGCGGGCCTGTTTCACCATGGCGTTGCCGGTGTAGTTGTGGGTGAGGACGAAAACCTTCTTCGTCTTCTTGATGATCGCGCGGAGCTTTTTGGCTTCGGCGAGGTTGAAGGTGACTGGCTTGTCGCAGACGACGTTGAAGCCGGCTTCTAGGAAGAGTTTGGCGGGCGGGAAGTGCTGGTGGTTGGGCGTGACGATGACGATGAAGTCGAGGCGCTCGTTGGCGGGCTTGCGGCTCTCGAGTTTGGCCATCTCGGCGTAGGAACCGTAGACGCGAGCGGGGTCGAGGTAGAGATCGGCGCCGGATTGGCGGGAGCGTTCGGCGTCGGAGGAGAAGGCGCCGGCGACGAGTTCGGCCTGGCCGTCCATTTGGGCGGCGATGCGGTGGACGGCGCCGATGAAGGCGCCGCGGCCGCCGCCGATCATGCCGTAGCGGAGTTTGCGGGAGAGGGACATGGAGAGGAGAAACGGAGATTTGCCCACGGAACACACGGAATACACGGAAGAATCAGACGCGCTGAATTCCGTGTGTTCTGTGTATTCCGTTGGTAATTGGGATTTGGTTTACTGATTCTTTTTGTCGAAGGCGGCGTCGAAGGAGACGGCGCTGGGGGGGAAATCGAGTTTGCGGACGAAGGCGGAGGCCTCGGTGGCGCCGTGGACGCGGTCCATGCGGATGTCTTCCCACTCGACGGACAACGGGCCGCGGTAGCCGACGTCGTTCAGGGCGACAATGATGTCTTCAAACTTCACGTCGCCGTGGCCGAGGGAGCGGAAATCCCACTGGCGGCGGGCGTCGCCGAAGTTGGTGTGTCCGCCGAAGACGCCGACGTCGCCGTTTCCGTGGCCCCACCAGACATCCTTCATGTGCGCATGATAGATGCGGGAGCCGAATTCGCGGATGAACTTTACGTAGTCGACGCCCTGATACGCGAGGTGGGACGGGTCGTAGTTGAATCCGAAACGCTTGTGTCCATTGACGGCGGCGATGGCGCGGTGGGCGGTGGCGATGTCGAAGGCGATTTCCGTGGGATGGACTTCGAGGGCGAAGTTGACGTTGGCCTTGTCGAAAGCTTCGAGGATCGGACCGAAGCGTTTGCCGAAATCGGCGTATCCGGCGTCCCAATACGCCTGCGAGGTGGGCGGGAACGCGTAGATGGAGTGCCAGATGGAGGAGCCGGTGAAGCCGTTGACGACGGCGGGGAAGGCGTCCTTGCCGGAGGCGGCGCCGGGTTTGGCGTCGAAGAAGACTCGGGCGGCCTTGGCGGCGAGGGCGAGTTTTTTGGCGGCGCGCTTGCGGACGCCTTCGGGATCGCCGTCACCCCAGACGTCGGGAGGAAGGATTGATTTGTGGCGTTCGTCGATGAGGTCGCACACGGCCTGGCCGACGAGGTGGCTGGAGATGGCGAAGGAGGTGAGGCCGTGGTCCTTGAGGAGCTCCCACTTTTGGTGGACGTATTTTTTACTGGATACGGCGGCATCGACGTCGAAGTGGTCGCCCCAGCAGGCGAGTTCGAGGCCGTCGTAGCCCATTTTTTTGGCGAGCGGTGCGAGTTGCTCGAGGGGGAGATCGGCCCATTGGCCGGTGAACAAGGTGACGGGACGTGGCATGGTTCGGGTGGGTTGACGGGGCTGGGCGCGTCGAAGCGAGACGCGCGAAAGAAGCGTTGATGCTTCGGGCGAAGGTCGGGGCGTCGCAAGCGCTTTGTTCGCACACGGTGCGTCGGTGTGCCGGCGGCCTACGGGGCGGGCGTGCCTTCTTCGTCGGTGACGAACGAGAGGTCGGCGAGGAGTGGGAGGTGGTCGGAGGCGACGCGCGTGAGGTCGTTGCGCGGGACGAAACAACGCTCGGTCTCGAAATGCGAGGAGACGAAGATGTGGTCGATGCGCATGAACGGATGCATCGAACTAAACGTGCTCAACGGATGATGGCCTTCGCGCGCGGCTTGCACGTCGCTCAACTTCGAGGCGGCGAGTCCGTAGGGCACGCTGCCGGGCGAGAGGTTGAAGTCGCCGCACAGAATGATCGGCTCGCTCGTGATGATGGGGCCAAGCCAATCGGGGCCGAGGAGCGCCTGCATCTGATAGGTGCGCTCGCGGGGGCTGAGGCCGAGGTGAGTCGTGACGATGTTGATGTCCACGCCGTTGACATCGATGCGGGCCCAGAGCGCGCCGCGCGGTTCGGGGAACCAACTGCCGGGGGAGCCGGGGAGTTCGCCGACCTTGATGATTTCTATGGGCCAACGGCTGAGCAGGGCGTGGCCATAGTGGCCCTCGCCGTGGATCACGGTGCGGCAAAACACGACGTGGAAACCGAGTGCTTCGGCGATGAGCGTGGCCTGGTCTTCGCTGCGCGAGCGGGAGCGACCGTGGTCGAGTTCCTGCAACGCGATGAGGTCGGCGCCTTGTTCTTGGATGACGCGGGCGATGCGGCGCGGTGAGACGCGTCCGTCCATGCCACCGCAGGCGTGCGTGTTGTAAGTCATGACACGCAGGTGCGAGTGGTTGCGCGAGCCGGCGTGACGGGCGGCGGCGAGCGGTTCGCGTCCGAGGAGAGCGCGGGCGGCGTTGCGCAAATCGGATGGGCGCACGAACGCTTCGGAGCCGAGCGGTAGGCGCGTGCCGGGCGGGACAAGGAGGAAGCCCTGGGTTTCGTCAGGACCGGGGCCCGCGTGGGCGCCGCGTTCGGCGGCGAACGTCCAGGCTCCGGCGGGGCTCCAGCCGAGGAGGACGAGGTCGCCGGCGTTGGGGTGTTTGCACAACGTGACCAAGTCGCGCGCGATCTCGGCGCGGAGTGGTTCGGGGTGGCCGGCGAGCAACTCGCCGGCTTCGTCGGGCAACGCGGCTTCGCCATGGGCGTGGAGCCAGATGACGCGCCCGGCGCTGTTAAGCAGGAGAACGCCGGGGAGTTTTCCTTGTTTGATCAGGCGGAGGGCGAGCGCGTGTTTTTGCGGGTCGGCCATCTTGTCGGCAAAGTAGACGTGGCCCACGGGCCCCATGGCGGCGACGGAGAACGTTTCGCGTTCGTCCTCGGTGAGGACGGCGGCGGCGAGTTCACGGGCGCGGCGACGTTCGGCGCGGGGGCTGCGGGAGAGGGCCGGCGCGTGCAGACCCTGTTGCGAGCGGGCGCGCCAGGCCGGGTCTTTGGCGCGCGAGGATTCGAGGCAGTCGGCGATGATTTTTTCGACGCCGCCGGGAAACTCGGTGGCGAAGGAGCGGGTGCGTTCTTGGCCGTGGTCGGAGAAGATCCACACGTGATAATCGCGGCGCTTGGAGCGATGGGCGGCGCGGTAGAGATTTTTGATGGCGCGATCGATGCCGCTGAGGGACCAGTGGGCGAAGAGCGAGCCGGGGCCGCGGCGGTGGGAGAGTTCGTCGTATCCGAGGAAGTTGAGGTGAACGATGGGCAGGCCGCGCGTGACGTCGACCTGGCCGCCGATGGTCATGAGTTCGCGCAGGCCGATGCCGATGAACGTGCGCGAGATCACCATGCCGAATTCTTGGGAGAACCATTGTCCGCGAAACACGCCGCGAATCGCCAGCGGAATGGCGATGGGGAGTTCCAGGAGGAGCAGTCCTGCAATTTTG
>DFYA01000162.1:12407-15481 GCA_002382525.1 Opitutaceae bacterium UBA4094 | reverse complement strand
TCTCCGGCCCTCATGAAGCTCCGCCTCCTTGCCCTGCTGCTGCTGCCCGCCTCGCTCTTCGCCGCGACCCTGCGCGTTAACAACACCCCCGGCACCTCGCCGGACTTCACGACCATCCAGGAGGCCGTCAATCACGCCGAAAACGGCGACACGATTCTCATCGAGGGATCAACCACCGCCTACGAGGGATTCCAACTCTACAACAAGCGCCTCAACCTCATCGGCCCCGGCTACGCGCTCGCCTCCAACCTCGGCACGCCCGCCAATAAACTCTCAGCTGTCATCGGCATGCCGGCCCGCATCGAGAGTTGGCATGGCGACCCGCACTCCGCGAATGGCTCTCTCATCATGGGCTTGGAATTCCGCGCCGAGCTGCTCCTCCAACAGTGCAGCAACGTCACCATCGCGCGCTGCCTGTTCACCGAGCACGGGCGCTTACGCTTAGCGGGCCCCAGCAACGTCGTCAGCCAGTCGTTCTTCCAGGGCAGCGGCGCATGGCCGATCCACCTAGCCGAAACGGCCTCAGGAACACGCATCGAGAACTGCCTCATGCATCAGGTTGAGATTATGGTGGGATCGTCCGCTGGTCACTTTCCCCCGTCATTCGTCTGCTACCTACGCAACAACCTGATTTACAATATTGAAGGCACCTCGGCGAGCTTGGTGGTGGAGAACAACATTCTCGTAGCTCTCTACAGCGCATCCCCCGGGAGCGTCTTCAATCACAACATCTTCGTCCATTCGTTGCCCCCCGGCCTAACCGGCAGCGGCAACATCCCGGGTGTCGACCCCCACGGCATCATGGCCCGGTTCTTCTTCGGCCGTGTTGATCGCGACGCTGACTTCGTCCTCGCCCCGCTCACCGACGCCAACCCCGCCTTCAACGCCGGCACCGATGGCACGCACATCGGCCCCTTCGGCGGCGCCAACCCCTACGTGCTCTCCGGCGTGCCGCCGTTGCCCACCATCGACGAGCTCTCGGTGCCGACCTTCGCCGCCCCGGGCGCGGACCTCACCATCCGCATCAAGGTGAGCAACCGCCCGTAAGCCGCCCGCCGCCGCCCGCCCATGTCCGCCCCGTTCTTCCCGCGTCTCGGCTGGGGNNGCTGGGCGCTCGCCGTGCTCGCCGCCGCCTGCACAACCGTCCGCGCCGAAGGCGACGATCCCGAGCCCCAGTCTCCCGCCGATCCTCAAATCGAGTCCGGCGAATACTTCTTCGGCGACGATCCCGGTGTCGGTGCCGCCACGCCGTTCACGTTGACCGAACCGGTCTCCGGCCTCGCCGACTTTCGCAGCATCTCGTTCCCGACGCCCGCCTCCCCCGGCGCCGCTCTCGTGCTCGGCGTGCGCGTGCGCAACAACCAAGGCGACTGGAGCGCCACCCGCCTCCGCCACCTCTACCTCCTCCAGACCGCCTCCGCCCCCCAGGTCGAATCGACGTGGGGCCATGCCACCGACGCCCCGCCCGACACTGGTTCCCCCTCCAACGGCACGCTCACCCTCACTCGGCCCAACGCGACCCAACCCACCGATCCGAACCACGCCAACGCCTCCCCCGACCGCCTCGCCTTGCGCCCCACCGCAGACGGCCTCGTTGGCCACACAGTTTATCGTCAGGTCTCCGCGCTCGGCGGACGCCCCCCCGCCCGTCTCTATCGCGCGATCAACGCCAGCCCTGACCCCGCCAACGCGTCGTTCGTCGAGCTGACCGATGCCCATCGCCTGGCGCCGACCGCCCTCACCCTCGATCTCGGCAACCTCCCCCCCGGCTACCACAGTCTCCACCTGCAGGTTCACGACACAGGCGGCTCGTTCACCGAGACCGTGCGTTTCCTGCACGTGACGCCGTCCACCGTGCAAACCCTCGCCGGCCTCGCCTACACGTTCACCGACGCCGCCGGCAACACCACGCCGCTCGCGGTCGCCCCGATCACCGCGACCGCGAACGCGCAGGACATCGTCTTGACCGCCCCCGCCGCCCCCGTGCCGAGCGAACACACCCTCGTTCTTCATCTGCTCGATTCGCACCTCGACGCCGGCCTCCTCGCCTCCGCCCCGCTGCGCATCAGCACGCCCTACCACGAGTGGGTGCGCACCGCGCTGCCGGGCCTGCCCTCCTCCGCGACCGGCCTGCTCGCCGATCCCGACGGCGACCGCATCGTCAACCTCCTTGAGTTCGCCTTTGGCCTCGATCCCGCGACCAAGGACACCACGCCGCCCTACCGCATCCGCACCCGCGAAACCGCCGACGGCGCCAAACGGTTCCGCCTCGTTTACCGCCAACGCGAAGGCGGCACCGGCGCGCCCGGCGTGGACTACACCGCCCACGGCCTCCGCTACCTCGTCGAGACCAGCACCGACATGAAGACCTGGCAGCCATTCACCGAAACGCCCGGCGCTTCCAGCGACCACAAACGCTCCTCCAACGGCGACGGCACCGAGACGGTGAAGCTGAACATCTTCGTCGATCAGACGCTCACGGCCACCGACACGATTTTCGTGCGCCTCACGGTTAAACTCGCGAACTAAACCGCCGCGCCGTCGCTCGTGCAGCCGCCCGCCCCCACTCCGCTCCCGAGCCACGCCTGCATCCGCACCGTCGGCAGCTTTGCCGAACTCGTCTCCACGCCCTTCGCCCACGGCGTCAACGCCCTCTGCTGGCCGCGCACGCTTTCGGGAAACTTCCAGGAGATCGTCGATCGCCTCGGCCCCGTTTCCGATATCACCGGCATCGACGAAGACGACCTGCGCGCCCTCACACTCAGCCCCGCCGGACAACTCGCGCGCGACGTCCTCATTGAGGACCTTCGCCTCCTGCGGGAACATGACCTCGCGCCCGAGCTCAACTGCATCCCCGCCTACCCGAAAGACGACGCCAGCGGCCCCGTGCCGACCGACGTGTATTCCTATCACGCCGACAGCGCCAACATCCCCGCCGACACGTTTCTGTGCAGCTACACGGTCTCGTCCTCCGAAGGCCTGCGCCCCGAGGACGCCGTGCGTTGCGCCGACGTGCCCGCGACGCGCGCCCGCCTCCTCGCCGAATACGGCGGCGCGGACGACGAGGGCTTCGC
>DFYA01000162.1:11034-12207 GCA_002382525.1 Opitutaceae bacterium UBA4094 | reverse complement strand
GACGCCGATGTTCGGCGCTCCCGATTGATGTGCTACTTGGCCGCGGCCATTTTCGGCGCGTGCGGAGTGGCCCTGCTCGTCCTCCCCGTCGATCTCGCGCCGGCGGTCCGCTGGGTGCTCGGCGGCTTCAACGTCGTAATCGCCCTCGCGACGTTTCTCTACGGACGCCAGCTCACCCACGAATCTTGATTCGATTCACGGCGGCTAAGCCAAGCCGTCGTGCTCGAGGTTTCTAGGCGACGCAACGCACGCTCACCCCGCTACCCACGGCTCGATCACATACTCGAAGCCGCCTCGCTCACCCGGCTCCGCGCCCACCCCGCGCCGCTTCACGTGCCCCAGCGCCGGAAACGGCATGTGCGCCCCAAACACCCGCAACCGGTCCTCGACCGCTCGATCGAGCAACCGCCGCCGCGTCGCCATCGCCACCTCCGGCTGCACATCGAACACAAACGGCCAATCCGGCCGCACGAACGCCAACACATGGTGGTTCGCCGCGTCCACGAAGTGCAGCAACTGGTCGCCGCCCGACGAAATCATAAAGCCCAGATGCCCCGGCGTGTGCCCCGCCGCGTCCACGATCTCCAAGCCGTCCACCAACCGTTCGCCCGGCGCGATCAACTGCCACTTGCCGCGCAACGCCTCCGCCTCCAACGCGCCACGTGCGCCCTTCACCATGCCTTCACGACCGGACTCCGGTAGTCTCAACGTGGATACATGCGGGCTCGTTCCCGTCCAGAAGTCGAACTCCCCTCGGCCCACGAAGTGCGTGGCGTTGCGAAACACCAACTGCTTCGTCTCCGCGTCGATCAACCCGCCAAAGTGATCGCGGTGCGCATGACTCAATATCACCGCCGTCACCTGCTCCGGCGCCACCCCGGCCGCCGCCATTTGCGCGCGCAACCGGCCCGCCGCCGGCCCCAAGGTCGTCCCGCATCCGGAATCGAACAGAACCAACTCCGCGCCCATGCGCACCAGGAGCACGTTGAATTGATTATGCAGGTGCGTGATCGGCAAAAACGCATCGCGCAACAACGCCACGGTTTCCTCCACCGGCACCTCACGCCCAAACCGGGACTGCGCAACCGGACTCGTCACCGCTCCGTCGTTAAACGCGATCGCCTCCAGCCTCCCGATCCGGAACCGATAAAATCCCGGCTGTGCCCCCGCCAA
>DFYA01000162.1:10506-10974 GCA_002382525.1 Opitutaceae bacterium UBA4094 | reverse complement strand
GGATTTCAGAGATTGCATCATGCTCCAATGAGCCACGATACACCCAACTCGCAAGTAGCCGGCACACCTTCACCACCCCGCACGCGGAGGAAGATTCTGAAACATTGTGATAGATTCTGAACGATCTTCTGGCCACTGCCCGGGCCGCGCAGTATAACCCAAGGCACTTTTCCCCTCATGAACTCTACCCATATCGAGAACCCCGACGTCATCCTGATCGGTTCCGGCGTCATGTCCGCCAACTTGGGCGCGCTCCTCAAGCGCCTTGACCCGCGTATCTCGATCCAGGTTTACGAGGTCACTGCGGAGCTGGCCCAAGAGGCCTCCCACGGCTGGAACAACGCCGGCACCGGACACGCCGGCATCTGCGAACTCAGCTACACGCCCACCCAAGCCGCCGACGGCACGGTCGACGTCTCCAACGCCATCAAGATCTTCGAGCAGTTCGAAAAGACCCGGCAGTTCTGG
>DFYA01000162.1:10053-10415 GCA_002382525.1 Opitutaceae bacterium UBA4094 | reverse complement strand
CCGCTGCTCACTGAACAACGCGCCAACGTGCCCATCGCCGCCACCCACATGGCCAGCGGCACCGACATCAATTTCGGCGAGGCCTCCCGCAAATTGCTCAACTGGCTCGCGCTCCAAGACCATTGCGGCATCGCCTCCAATCACCGTGTCGTCGATCTCGACAAAACCGCCTCCGGCTGGTCCGTCACCATCCGCGACCTCGCCACCGGCCAGCTTCGTAAAAACACCGCCAAGTTCGTCTTCGTCGGCGCCGGCGGCGGCAGCCTCCACCTCCTCCAAAAAGCAGGCATCCCTGAGAGCAAGGGCCTCGGCGGCTTTCCCATCGGCGGGCAATGGCTCGTTTGCGACAAACCGGAGATCGT
>DFYA01000162.1:7123-10003 GCA_002382525.1 Opitutaceae bacterium UBA4094 | reverse complement strand
GACCTCCCCGGCTCCATCAAGCCGCACAACCTCGCCACGCTCCTCAAGATCGGCGCCACCAATCTCGACCTCGTCAAATACCTCGTCCAACAAGGCACCCAGTCCATGGACGACCGCATGGAGGTTCTCCACGTCTTCTACCCCGGGGCTAAGAAAGAGGACTGGAAACTCATCGACGCCGGCATCCGCGTCCAAGCGATCAAGAAAACCGACGGCCAAGCCGGCATCGTTCACTACGGCACCGAGGTCATCACCAACGAAGACCGCACCATCTCCGCCCTGCTCGGTGCCTCCCCCGGCGCCTCGGTCTGCGTGCACATCGTGCTCGAGGTGATCGAAAAGTGCCTTCCGCACCTCCTCTCCACCGACGAAGGTCGCGCCCGCATGAAGGCCATGATCCCCACCTACGACGTGGACATCAAAGCCCCCACCAACGCCGCCTATTTTGCCGAGCAAAGCCGACGCGCCTCCGAACTCCTCCAACTCGCCTGATAATTTCGCCCACGGAACACACAGAACACACGGAATTCAGTCGTTTGGTTCTTCCGTGTGTTCTGTGTGTTCCGTGGGTCCCTCGCCGATTCCGGCGGTTCGAACTCTGTGCCCTCAATTCCGAGACTCCGTGCTCTCTGTGCCCCACTCTGAAATCCGCTTCCGCTCCATGCCCAACGCCGCTCCCCTCCACCTCGCCGCCATCGACCTCGGCGCCACCTCCGGCCGCGTCATTCTCGGCACTTGGAAAAACCAGAAGCTCGCGCTCAAGGAAGTCCATCGCTTCCCCAACAGCTTCCAGTCCATCAACGGACACGACTACTGGAACATCGCCGGCCTCTGGAACGAGATTCTCACCGGCCTCCGCGCCGCCGCCGCCGCGCTTCCCAAGGGAGCTCAGCTCGCCTCCGTCGGCGTGGACACCTGGGGCGTCGACCACGTGCTTGTCAACGACACCGGCCGCCTCGTGTATCCAGTTCACGCATACCGCGACGACCGCACGCAAGCCGGACTCAAACGCCTCGCCAACACCCGCGCCGCCCTCGAGCGCATCTACGCCGCCACCGGCATCCCCAACGTTTTCTACAACGCATCCCTCCAGCTCGAAGAAACCGTCACCTCCTGCCCCGCGATCACCGACCTCGCCACCCGCTGCCTCTTCCTCCCCGATTATTTCAACTTTCTCCTCTCCGGCCGCATGGCCAACGAGCTGACGATTGCCAGCACCACGCAGCTCCTCGACGTCCACTCTGCCGACTGGTCCCGCCCCGCCCTCGACCACTTCCGCGTGCCCGCGCAGTGGCTCTCCAAACCGGTCCTCGCCGGCACGAAACTCGGCAAAGTCCGCGCCCTCCCCGAACTGCCCGCGCTCGCTGCCACGCAAGTGATCGCCGTCCCCGGACATGACACCGCCTGCGCCTACGACGCGATGCCCGCCAACCCGGACGGCACCGACCTCTTCCTCAGCTCCGGCACCTGGTCCTTGGTTGGCTTCGAAAACGACACGCCTCTCCTCGGCGCCGACGCGCTCGCCGCCCGCGTCTCCAACGAACGCATCGGCGACGGCCGCTACCGCCCGCTCACCAACGTCATCGGCCTCTGGCTCCTCGAAGGCATTCTCAAGGATTTCACGTCGCGCCCGACCAACGACGCCGCTTGGTCCGCCCTTATCACCGCCGCCGAAAAACTCCCCGCGCCCGCCGCGCTCCTCGACGTCACCGACCCGGCTTTCACCAACCCGAAATCGATGAAGGCCGCCATCGATGCCCAACTCAAAAAGCGCCGCCTCTCCGCACCCAAAAACCTCGCCGGTTACACCCGCCTCATCTGCGACTCCCTCGGCCGCGGACACGCCGACGCCAAAGCGGCCTTCGAACGCATGAGCGGCCGCACCTTCAAGCGCATCCTCATGGTTGGAGGCGGCTCGAAAAACCGCCTGCTCTGCCAAGCGACCGCAGACGCCTCCGGCATCCCGGTCGTCAGCTTCGCCCTCGAAGGCACCGCCGTCGGCAACCTCGCCAGCCAGCTCGTCGCTTTGAAGGCCGTGAAAAACACCGCCGCCTTCCGCGCCCTCTTCGGCAAGACGCTCCAGCAAACCACCTACATCCCGCGCACACGCTGATCGGGCGCGCTCGTGGCCGTTGAGCGTGAACTCACGGGATCATCCGTCTGCGGCCCCTTTTCTCCGCATCTCTCAAGCGCTCCCGGCTCACGTCTCGCGCCACGTCGATCCGGCCTTCACCCGCCTCCGTGCGAGCCCGACGCCCCCACTCCCGCCGCCGTCCCGCGCCCCTCGCGCACCAGTTCCCGCCGCAGCCAGTCCAACGCCGCCATCACCGCCCGCCGATTCACCGTCGCCCGCGGCCCCGGGTAATGCAGCTTCTTCGACCACACGCCTTGCGGTGAATACAGCGCGATGTAGATCGTGCCCACCGGGTTCTCGTTGGTGCCGCCGCACGGACCCGAAAAGCCCGTGATCGCCAGTCCGTAATCCGCACCCAGCCGCTCCGCCGCGCCCACCGCCATCGCGACCGCGTTCTCCGCCGACACCGCTCCGTGCTGCTTCAACAAACACTCCGGCACGTCGAGCAACTGCATCTTCGACTCGTTCGAATAACACACGCAGCCGCCCGCAAAAAACTTCGACGCCCCGCAGATATCCGTGAACGCGCAGGCCAGCGCCCCGCCCGTCGCCGTCTCCGCCACCGCCAACCGCAACTCCTGCGCCCGCAACAAATCCGCCACCACCTTCGCCATCGAGTCCGCCCCGAAACACAAAAAATCCTCCCCCAACGACGCCGCGCATTCGTTCGCGATCACGTCGAGTTGCGTGAGCGACAACGCCCCGCTCGGCGAACTCACGCGCACGTCCACCTGTCCCTGATGCGC
>DFYA01000162.1:6138-7091 GCA_002382525.1 Opitutaceae bacterium UBA4094 | reverse complement strand
CCGCGGCACCACTTGATCGGCAAACATCGGCTGCAACTCGTTCGGCGGCCCGGGCAACATGATGAGCACCTTGCCCCCCTGCTCCACCCACAGCCCCGGCGCCGTGCCGTGCGCGTTGGGCAACACGTCCCCGCGCTCAAACCGATACGCCTGCTTCACGTTATTCTCCGTCATCTTCCGCCCGAGCCGCGCAAACCGCGCCTCAATGGCCTTCACGATTTCCGGATCGAACACCAGCCTCTGCCCGAGCACCGCCGCCACCGCCTCACGCGTGCGATCATCGCAGGTCGGTCCGAGACCACCCGTCGTGATGACGACATCCGCCCGCGCCCAACTGTCTTTGAACGCCTCCACAATCGCGTCCGCCTCGTCGGTGATCGTCACATTGCGTTGCAACAACACCCCGCGTTGCCCGAGTTGCGCGCCGATATACGTCAGGTGGCCGTTCGCCGTCAGCCCGAGCAGCAACTCGTCGCCCAACGTGAGCAGCTCGTAACGCTTGGACCTGACAGCTGAAGCGGGCGGAGTGATTGCGGAAACCATACTTGCGATGGCGGAAACTAGGCTAAACTCCTCAAAATGCCAGCATCCGAGCCAACAAACCTGAAAGAGAAGGTCCGCCATCTTCCCGATAAGCCCGGCGTCTATCTCATGAAGGACCGACTCGGCCGCATCATCTACGTGGGCAAAGCCAAGGCCTTGAAAAAACGCGTCGGCTCCTACTTCACGCCGTCGCGCGCGATGACGTTCCACCCCAAGATCCGCGCGCTCATCGAGATGATCGCCGACTTCGACACCATCGAGGTCAAGTCCGAGCCCGAGGCGCTCCTGCTCGAGGGCAAGCTGATCAAACAGTGGAAGCCGAAATACAACACCGACTTCACCGACGACAAACGCTTCCTCCTCGTCCGCGTCGATCTCACGCAAGACCTGCCGCGCTTCATCCTCACGCG
>DFYA01000162.1:0-6105 GCA_002382525.1 Opitutaceae bacterium UBA4094 | reverse complement strand
TGGCAACTCTACGACGACGTCCGCCAGGAGCTCTACGGTTTCGCCAACGAAACCACGCCCGAAGATTATCGCCTCCGCGCCGAAGACGCCTGCGCCTTCCTCGAAGGCAAGTCCCGCGAGTGGCTCGAAACCCTCCGCGCCGAGATGCTCGCCGCCGCCGAAAAAAAGGAATTCGAGAAAGCCGCCGAGCTGCGCGACATCGTTTTCGCGCTCCAAAAAACCCTCGCGAAAACCCGCACCTTCGAGCGCTTCGATCCCACCGTGCCGGGCCACGACGACGAAGCCATGCGTCTCCTCGGCGAAGCGCTCGGCATGCCCGCGCCACCGCGCACCATGGAGTGCTTCGACATCTCCCACATCAGCGGCACGTTCGTCGTCGCCTCAATGGTTCACTTCGCCAACGGCCGGCCCGACAAAAACGAATACCGCCGCTTCCAAATCAAAAGCTTCATCGGCAACGACGACTTCCGCGCGATGGAAGAGGTCGTCGGTCGCCGTTATCACCGCCTCAAAACCGAGAACCGTCCGCTCCCCGACCTCGTCGTGATCGACGGCGGACGCGGCCAAATCGGCGCCGCGTTAAAAGCCTTCCTCGCGATCGATCTCACCCCGCCGACGCTCATCGGCCTCGCGAAAAAACACGAGACGATCATCTTCCCCGACGAACGGCTTCCTCTGAATCTCCCGCTCAACTCGCCCGCGCTCAACTTGCTGCAGCGTCTCCGCGACGAAGCGCACCGGTTCGCCAACACCTACAACGCCGACCTCCGCTCAAAGAAGATCCGCGAGTCAGTCCTCGACGATTTCCCCGGCCTCGGCCCCGTGCGCCGCGCCGCGTTGATGGCGCATTTCGGCAGTATCGAGCGCCTCCGCGCCGCATCTCTAGAACAGATCGCCGAGATCGACGGCTTCGGCCCGCGCATGGCCGCCGACCTCCACGCGTTCCTCCACACCCCGGAACACAAGGAAGGGACGACCTCCGTGTCGTCCGCCGAGTAGGGCAGAGCTCGCTTCCCACCTCGAACCCGGCGCCGCTGCATGGGTTGGGGGGGGTATAAGGCGCCGAATGCCGTCAATGCCGTGACCAAAAGACGTTTGCCCCGCCCTCCCCGGCTCACATCACTCACCCTTCCATGCGTCCTACCCTAACCATCCTCGCACTCCTGTGCCTCGGCTTGCCCGCCGCGCACGCCGACGTCGTTCCCGCCGCGTTGTTCACTGACAACGCCGTTCTCCAACGCGACAAACCCATCCCCGTCTGGGGCACCGCCGACGCCGGCGAAAAGATCTCCGTCGCCTTCGCCGGCCAAACGCACTCCACCACCGCCGACGCCCACGGAAAATGGCGCGTCGACCTCACCCCGCTGCCTGCCAACGCCACGCCGGCCGACCTCGTCATTCAGGGCAACAACACGATCACCCTATCCAATGTTGTCGTCGGTGAAGTGTGGCTCGCCTCCGGCCAGTCCAACATGGAATGGCATCTCAACAACACCTACGACAAGGCCATCGATATCCCCGCCTCCGCGCGTTTCCCGCTCATCCGTCACATCAAGATCAAGCGCGTCGTCGCCGATACCCCCGCCGATACGGTCGCCGTTGATCGCAAAACCTGGGAGGTCGCCTCTCCCTCCACCACCGGGAATTTTTCCGCCGTTGGCTACTACTTCGCCAAGGACGTCCACGAACTTACCGGAGTCCCCGTCGGCATCATCGGCAGCAACTGGGGCGGCACGCGCATCGAAGCGTGGATGGACCCCGGCACCCTCGCCGCCTCCCCCACCCTCGCGTCCGTGCACGAGGCATGGACCAAAACCCTCGCCGAATACCCGGACCGCCAAGCCCAACACGAAACCGATCTCGCCGCCTGGCAGGCCGAGGAGGCCGCCGCCAAGGCCGCCGGACAACCCTTCACCAAGCGCCGNNCTCTGGTATCAGGGCGAGTCCAACTCAGGCCAAGGCGACCGCTACCGCGTGCTTCAATCCGCCATGATCACCGGCTGGCGCGAGCAGTTCGCCCAAGGCGACTTCCCGTTCTACTGGGTCCAGCTCGCCAACTTCTCCAGCCCCACCGACACCGCGTGGGCCTTCCTCCGCGAAGCCCAGACCAAGACCCTCGCCCTCCCCAAGACCGGCCAGGCCGTCATCATCGACATCGGCGACGTGCGCGACATCCACCCCCGCAACAAAAAAGACGTCGGCCGCCGCCTCGCCCGCCTCGCCCTCAAAAACGATTACGGCTTCGACGTCGTCGACAGCGGTCCCGTCATGGAAACCGTCGAACGCGACGGCGCCCGCTTCCGTATCAGTTTCACGAATACAAACGGCGGCCTGATCGCGCCGCTCAACGAACTGGCCGGCTTCGAGCTCGCCGGCGAGGACAAGGTTTTCAAGCCCGCCTCCGCCACGATCGAAAAGAACACCGTAATCGTCACCAGCACCGAGGTGCCCGAGCCCGTCGCCGTGCGTTACGCCTGGCGCAACGCCCCCCTCGCCGGCCTCTTCAACAAAGAAGGCCTCCCCGCCGTTCCCTTCCGCAGCGACGATTGGTAACCGTTTACGTCCCTCTTGCCCCCGAGGCGGCGCCCACCCGGGCGCCGCTTCTTTTTTTGCCTGGACCGCGAACTCGCTCGCGCTCCGACATCCCCGCCCACACCTCCTCACCCAAAGATCTCCGCCACCTGCTCCGGCGTCAGCGGCTTCACATAATACCCCTGCACCCCCGCCTTCTCGACACGCTCCCGGTCCCGCCCCTCGTCCGACGACGTCAGCACATACACCCTCAGCCCGCTCAACGCCGGTTGCGCGCGCACCCACTCCAACACTTCGTGCCCGGTGAACTCCGGCATCTTCAGGTCGAGCAACACCACCTCGGGCAGCGGATAACTCGCGCGATCCGCATACTCGCCCACGCCTTCCAAATACTGTTTCGCCTCACGGCCGTCGGCGGCGTGAAACACCGGACCGATGCCCGCCTTCCTCAACACGCGCTGCGTCAAAAACAGATCATCCTCATTGTCCTCGGCGAGAAGAACGGTGACGGCGGTGTTCATGCAAAAAGGGTCGATGGATTAACGCGTGCGTGGTCGCCCAAAGCGCCACAAACCGAGCCGGTAAACAAGCCGTTTCACCGCTCCTCCGGGTCGTCGAGTTCCGCTCTCGCCAGCTCGACCCAAAACCGCGCACCACGACCCGGCTCGGACAACACGCCCGTCGTGCCGCCCATGCGCTCCGCCGCCTTTTTTACGATGGCCAACCCGATGCCCGTTCCCGGCACATGTTTGTGCGCCGACGCCCGTTCAAACATGCCGAAAATCCGCCGTTGATGCGCCGGGTCGATGCCCACGCCGTGATCCTCCACCGTGACGCGCACGCGGTCGCCAAACGTCTCCGCATAAATCTCGATGCGCGGCGCCTCGCCCTCGCGCACGAACTTCAACGCGTTCTCCAACAGATTCGAAAAACACTGGATCAACGACGGCACATGCCCCCGCACCACCCCCATCGGCATGCGCACGCGGATGAACTGCCGCGACGCCACCAACGACGGATATTGCTCGATCACCGCGCGCACCATGCCCGCCAAGTCCACCGGCTCGAGCGTCAGCTCGCCGCGCGATACCCGCGTGTAAGCCAGCAGGTCCTGCGTGAGCCGGTCCATACGATGCGCCGTCCGCGAGATCCGGTTGAGCAACTCCTTCGCCCCCGGCTCCAACGACTCACCGTAGTCCTCCACCAACGCCTGCGCATAACCGTCGAGCACCCGCAACGGCGCCCGCAAGTCATGCGACACGCTGTAAGAAAACGCCTCCAGCTCCTCCACCATCAATTGCAACTTCGCCGTGCGCTCCGTCACGCGTTGCTCCAACGACGCCAGCAACTCCTCGCGGTCCGCGATCAGGTCACGGATTTCGTATTGGCGGGTGCGCGCGCGGAGCGCCGTTTTGATCGCCGCGACCAGCGTCGTGGCGCGCAACGGCCGTTCGATCAACGTGAGGTTGGCCCGGTCTCCGAGCAAGGTCGCCGCGCGTTCGCCGGCCCTATCCGAACGGCCACCGTGAGTGATCAAAACCAGCGGCAAATCAGACCACGTCGGTTGCCGCTCCAACTCCTGAGGCAACGCGCTGTCCTTCGCCGACAACATCGCCTCCTCAGTCAGCAACATCACGCCACAGCCTAGCGCCATTTCGGACGCCGCCTTTTCCACATCAGGACACACCGAAACTTCGCAACCCGCCCGCAACAAGACTTCGCCGATATTACGCGCATCGGCCCCTAGCGGCGCCACCACGAGCACCCGGTTCTCATTTGCAGCTTCAAGAGGCTCACTCACGTCACGTCTCGGGCAGCATGTCCGCCGCTTTGCCTTGGAAGACTGGCGTGCCCGTGAGCACCCCGTGGAAATTGGCCAACGGTATTCCGACGCGGATCCCCGCCGGGCTCATCTTCAGTTCGCGAATTGTGTCCTCGTGGAGTCCCATACGTTTTTTAACGACCGAGATCGCCTTCCGGATGCGTCCGTCCTGCTCGAAATATCGCAGCAACATCACCGTGTCCGCCAAGTAGGTGAGATCGATCGGAGTATTCATTTGGCCAACAATGCCGTGCTGGGCGACCGTCATGATCGTAACCACGCCGTAATGCCCTAAAAACGCCAGCAGCTCGTGCAGTTGGATGTTCAGGAACTTCACGTCCGGCATCGCCTGCAGGTAGCCGTTGAGGCTATCGATCACCAGCATCCGCACCTGAGTCTTCTGCACGCGCTCGCGCACACGGTGCACAAATTCACCCGGCGCCAACTCCACCGGATCGACCTGCATGAGTTCGATCTTGCCCGATTCAACCAGCTCGCGAATCGGCATGTTCACCGATTCGCCGCGGGCGAGCAGCGTTTTGACGTTTTCCTCGAACAAACACATCAGCACCTGCTCGCCACGCTGCGCCGTCGCTACCGCGAATTGCAAAGCGATGGTGGACTTGCCCGTGCCCGCCGGGCCCAACAACAGGCAGCTCGTGGCGCGGTCCAGACCGCCGCCCACCAGCGCGTCCAGCTCCGCAATATCCGTTGAAACGATGCCGGGCTCATACGGGCCGCTGTGCTCCGACGCGACCAGTCGCGGAAACACCCTCATGCCGCCTTCCACGATGACCGAATCATGGAAGCCGCCCACGAAGTTCACCCCGCGCAGTTTGTTGATCTTCACCCGACGCCGCTCCGCGCCGTAGTCGGACTCGATCTGTTCGATGGTCAGCACGCCGTGCGCAATACTCTGCACATGCAAATCGCCGCCGTCTTGCGCATGATCGTCGAGCAACACCACGGTGACGTCGCGCACGCTCAAGAATTGTTTTAACGACAGCATCTGCCGGCGATAACGCAGCGCCGTATCCGACAACAACCGCAGCTCCGAAAGCGAATCGATCACCAGCCGCTTCGGTTTCACCGCATCGATGCGCGCCAGCAGGATGTCGGTCGTCTTGTTCAACTCGATCTCCGAAGGATGAAACACCGTGTTCTGCGATTCCTGCGCGAGCTGATGCTCCAGCGCCGACAACTCAAAAATGTCCAAACCCTCCAGATCCCAACCGTGCGAACGCGCGACCGCGGAGATCTCGTCCTGCGTTTCCGACAACGTGATATACAGCGCCTTCTCACCCAGGCGAATGCCTTCGAGCAGATACTGAAGCGCGACCGTGGTTTTTCCGACGCCCGGGCTGCCTTTCAACAGATACAATCGGCGCGCGGGCAAACCGCCTCGAAGAATCTCATCTAAACCTTCGATTCCGGTGGGGCTGACTTCAGACGGGGACATGGATTTCATTGGCAAAACAGTTGGCTTAAGCCGGGCCGCAATGGGGTGGTTCCCGACTTCGCACCAAAGACAGCCAAACCCAAAAAAAGTGCGGCCAAAACCTGTGCCATCCGTTGGCGGGTGCGACCGGAAAACTCGCGAAGCCGCCTCGCCATTTCACTCCCGCGCGTGCACCGTCGCAGCGGCCAAACCACCCCTTCGCCCGCGTTCCCAAACACCCGCCGTAGTCCGAAAACAACTACACCCCGCGCCCGATCCCATGCACCGCCTCGTTCGCCTCCTCACCCTCCCG
>DFYA01000019.1:2659-4840 GCA_002382525.1 Opitutaceae bacterium UBA4094 | reverse complement strand
CGGTCGGGATCCTGAACACGCTTCCCGATATTCTGAACACCTACGATGCGCCACGGAAGAACGCGCTCGATCCCTACATCGCGGTGCGTAGCGCCTATATCCAATACCGCGACGCGGCGGTGAAGCAGTAAGGTCGCACGCGATGCGAATCAGTGGAGGAGCCGCTCGCGGCGTGACATTGCAAGTGCCGAAGGGCGATCTCACGCGCCCGGCCACCGACGGCATGCGCCAGGCGGTGTTCTCCAGCTTGGCGGCGCGGTTGCCGGGGGCGCGGTTCGCCGATCTCTTTGCGGGCAGCGGAGCCTACGGATTGGAGGCGTTCAGCCGCGGGGCGACGGGCGGGGTGTTTGTGGAGAAAAACGCCAAGGCCGCCGACTGTATCCGTAAAAATATCGCGGGAGTGGCCAAAAGCGCGGGGCGCGCGGCGGAGGAGCTGACGTTGCTCGTGAGCGATGTATTGACGTGGGCGCCCGCCGCGGGCGAGGCGCCGCCGGAGTTGGTGTTTGTCGATCCACCCTACGAGATCATCGCGGACGTGGGGCCGAAGCTTTTTGAGCGGATGTCCGCGTGGTGGCCGGCGGACGCCGATCCCGTGGTGGTGTTCGAGATGCCGGGAGGGATCGTGTTGGAGCCGGTCGGGTGGAGCTGTGTGAAGCGTCTGGGTAAAGGCGCCCACCAGCCGACGGTGGCGTTCTATAGGCGAGGCTGAGTTTGCGCCCCCCCCCCCCCCCCCCCCCCCNNCCCCCGCGCGGGGCCTCGTGGCTTTGGCGGTTGCCTTCTGATCCGGGGTCACGGCGAGTTTTGGCCGGCCCGGGTGATCGCCAAGGCGGCGACGACGGCGGTTTCGACGCGCAGGATGCGGGGGCCAAGGTGGGCGAGCGTGAAGCCGTTTTGACGCAGCGCGGCGCGATCAGACGGGCCCCAGCCGCGCTCCGGACCGAGCGCCAGCACCATGCCGTTTAGGATTTGGGATTTGGGGTTTGGGATTTCCGCGCGCAGCGCGGCGGTGGCTTCGTAGTTGTCCAACGCGAGGCGGGTGAACGCGGCGGGCGGGGTGGATAGCGGAGGGAGCGTGGCGAGTGCGGAGGCGAGGGAGTGGGTCCAGGTGACCTCCGGTATGCGGGTATCGAAGGCTTGGGCGGCGCCGGCGAGGCAATGGCGGCGCCATTCGCCGGAGGTCCACAGCGTGCTCGTGGCGTAGTTGGTGTCGGCGCGTTCTGTCGCCACGAAATGAATACGCGTCGCGCCCAGTGTCGTCGCGTCTCGCAGGATGTCACGGGCGGTCTGCGGGCGGGGGAGTCCGACGAGGAGCGTCGTGGGCGGCAGGGGCGGGAGCGGCGGGTCCCAGGCGAAGGCGAGGGTGAGCGTATCGTCGGAGCGGGCNNGCGAGGGTGGCCTTGCCGCGGGGGCCGTTGACCACGCCCGCGTCAAAGGAGTCGCCTTCGCGACGGCGTAAAACGTCGAGGATGTGGCGCGCGCGCAGGTCGGAGACCGGGAGCGGGGCGGTGATCTCGGCGGTTTCGAAGAGGACCAGGTTCATGAAACGGCGTGTTATGACCGAATAGGTCCTGTGTGACGGATGAGCCGTATAGGACTCATTTCCATCGAATCATGTGATCGCTTGTTTAGGCGAGGATCGCGTCGATCTGCGCGAGTTCGTCGCTGCCGAAGTCGAGCGTGGAGAGCGCGGCGAAGTTGTCTTCGAGTTGGNNTTACTGGCGCCGATGAGCGCGGTTGTCACACGCGGGTCGCGGAGGGTCCAGGCAAGGGCCATCTGTGCGAGCGACTGGCCGCGGGACTGCGCGACAGCGTCGAGTTTTTTGACTTTGGCTAGCACGTCGGGGGTGATGCGATCGGCCTTGAGGAAACCGTGGGCTTTGGCGGCGCGTGCGTCGTCGGGGATTCCGGCGAGGTAGCGGTTGGTGAGGAGTCCTTGGGCGAGCGGAGAGAACGGGATGCAGCCCATGCCTTCGGATTCGAGGGTGTCGAGGAGCGCGGGCTCGATCCAGCGGTTGAACATGTTGTAAACCGGTTGATGGATCAGCGCGGGCGTGCCGAGGTCGCGGAGGATCTGCGCGGCGCGGGCGGTCTCCTCGGGTTTGTAGTTGGAAAGCCCTACATAGAGGGCCTTGCCGGCGCGAACGGCGTGGGCGAGGGCGCCCATGGTTTCTTCCAGCGGGG
>DFYA01000019.1:0-2639 GCA_002382525.1 Opitutaceae bacterium UBA4094 | reverse complement strand
TCGCCGTAGGGGCCTTTCCACATGTGGTAGCCGGCCTTCGTGGAGACGATGAGTTCGTCGCGGTGCGAGGCGAGGTCGGCGCGAAGGATTTTGCCGAAGTTCTCTTCGGCGGAGCCGGGGGGCGGGCCATAGTTGTTGNNGGCGAGGTCGAAGTGGGTGATGCCGAGGTCGAAGGCGCGGCGCACGATGGCGCGGCCGGTTTCAAAGGCGTCAACGCCACCGAAGTTGTGCCAGAGTCCTAGGGAGATGAGCGGGAGGCGGATGCCGGAGCGACCGCAGCGGCGATAAAGAGACGGCGTGTCGTAACGACTCGGGGCAGGGGAATACATGTAAAAACTAAGCGAACAAAATTCGCTGGAGTCGAGCGGCTCGTGCCGTGAATTGCCTGCCCGAGAATGCCGTAAACTGGTGCGGTCGCCGGGAATCGAACCTGACGGACTCCGGGCTGCAAGCGTTTGCGGCGCAAGCGTGCGAGTTCCTCGGCATGATCGGTGATGTAGCGGGAGACGCACAAGCGGAGGCTGCGGTTTTGGCCATCCGGGTTTTGCGGGAGGCGGAAATTGACGCGCATGTGAAGGCGTCGGACTGCGGGCCGGTGCGGTTCGCCCTTTACGAAGGGAAGCCCGGTGAGGGTAAGTCGACTACGCTGGCGGAGCGTCGTGCTTCGTATTTGGGGTCTGGGGTGGAATCCACCCCGGTTAGCGCGGAGCGCGTGGCGGATCGTGCAAGCTCCGGCGCGCCCGGTGATACGTCGGACGCTTCCCGCGAATTTGCCTCTTCGCGCCCATCAAAGCCGGTTTGTTCCGTGTGTGAGGTCTGCGGCGGTGAGTCGGCGTTTGACCTGACGTTTTGCGCGCATTGCGGGGATGCCTTGGACGTCCGTGCACAGGAGGGCGGCAAATGATCGCGGATGCGTGGCGTGAATTTGTCAGCATGGGTTCGTCTAGGTGGATCATCGTCGCCGTATTAGTCCTTACGTTTACGTGTTCGGCTTTTCGAAAAGGGGGTGCCAAGTGAATCGTCTAGCGAAAAGCACGCATGTAGTCCTTCGGGAAGGCGCGGACCTGATGGGCAAATATGCCGGGCCGTCTTACGTTCGCGAGCGTCTCGTTATCCTCTCTCAGATTGCTCGTGATAATAAAGCGGATGCGGCGCGTTTGATTTCGGCTTTATATAACGGGCTTGCTGATGAGTCGGGATTATTTGGCGACGGAGAAGCGTTGAAATCGGAGGTTTCTCAATGAAACCCGTTCCATCGCCTGCTGAGTTGTTGCAGTTAGCTAAAGATTATATGCCGCCGTATACGGCTTCCAAGGTTCTGCGGACCTATCGTCCGGCAATGCTTATACTGAGGGAGAAGGGCTATTCCTACGCGGAGATAGCTCGCTGGATGTCTGCACGTTTACCGTCTGCGGTTACGCGCATGCAGGTTTATCTGGTTGTAAAGGGAGGGGGCAGCTAATGGAACTCCGGCCATATGCACCGCCGTCCTTTTGGACCACGCAAGGAGCGTGGGCGAAGCAGCGTCAATTAGAGCGCAAGGGGTTCCCGTCCGATCTGCGCAACTGGCGTTTTATTACGCTTACGGTAGATCCTAAGATTTACCCTGACCCGTTTATGGCGTGGATGCTGGGCAAGCGTCACCTCCGCCAATTCGTTTATCTTCTCAAAAAGAAGTATAATATTAAGCGCTGGGCGTGGAAATTGGAGTTTCATGAGCCCGATGAGGACGGGCGTATATATCCGCATTGGCATCTGCTCTTTGATTATAAAAAGATTATTGATAAGGACGAATTGGCGGCGCTGTGGGGCAAGGGCCGCACGCAAATAAAGCGCGTCGATGGTGAGGGGTTTGATTACCTCTTTAAGTATGCGGTCAAGGCAATCGACTGCATTCCTGATTGGATACTGAGCCGCACCAATGTGCGCCTATTCCAGACGTCGAGAGGCTTTTTCCCTCCGGCGCCTAAAAAACTTTCGGCTGATGACGTAGAGAAACAAAACAATGAAATCGCGTCCCCCCGCGACGGGGAAGGCGGACCGGTCCCCGAAACACAAAACTACCGTATCAATAGTGAAACGATAGGGGAGAGATTAGAGCGCTGGTCCCGCTACGTTGTCAGCCGATCAATTTCCGAAGAAGGCGGAGTAATACACCGGGTTTATGAAATGACCTGTGACTCTTGGGGCCAACTTCTCGTCCAGCTCGGACGGATTAAGATTAGGAGTCAGATTCCCTGCTCCTCATTAACGATAAGAGAAAACGTAATACAAACAACATGTCTGCAACATCTATCAAGCTACCTCCCGGCCTCTACTTGAGCGCTGTATCCACCGGCACTTTCGAACTCGTTGGCGGCGTCTCCGCTAAGGGCAAAGCGTATCAAAAGATCGTTGGTCGCGGTGTCGCGGGCGAAAAGTTCGTGAAAGTGACTGAATTCGTTGAGCCCGGTCAGTCTCCGCTGATTTTTACTCCCGGTGAAACCTTCGAAGCCGATATTACTGGCGTCGATTCCTTCGAAAAGGGCCGTGAGGTCATCTCCCTTTTCGTGAAGTTGCGTCGTCCTGTCGTTATCGACGCCAAAAAGGAGGGTTCTAAGTGACTGAGTGGACCGCGCCCCGAGCGGGCGGAGCCCGCC
>DFYA01000207.1 GCA_002382525.1 Opitutaceae bacterium UBA4094 | reverse complement strand
TGAGCCGCGAGCAAGGCGGCGCACAGATCTTCCTCAAGCGCGAAGACCTCAACCACACCGGCGCGCACAAGATCAACAACACCATCTGGCAGGCCATGCTGGCGCGCCGCATGGGCAAGAAGCGCATCATCGCCGAGACCGGCGCGGGGCAGCACGGCGTCGCCACCGCTGCGGTGTGTGCGAAATTCGGCTTGGAATGTGTGATCTACATGGGCGCCGTCGATATGGAGCGTCAGGCGTTGAACGTGTTTCGCATGCGCCTCATGGGCGCCGAAGTGCGAGGCGTCGAAGCCGGACAGAAAACGCTCAAGGATGCGGTCAACGAAGCGATGCGCGATTGGGTGACCAACGTGCGCGATACTCATTACATCCTCGGCTCCGCTCTCGGGGCTCACCCGTATCCGATGATGGTGCGCGATTTTCACCGCGTGATCGGCCAGGAGGCGAAAGAGCAAATCGTCGCACGCGAAGGTCGGCTTCCTGACGAGATCGTCGCGTGTGTGGGCGGTGGCTCGAATGCGATCGGCGTGTTTTTCGATTTCCTCCAAGACGAGGCCGTCAAACTCATCGGCGTCGAAGCGGGCGGTCGCGGTATCACCCGCGGTGAACACGCGGCGCGCTTTGAAGGCGGCAAGCTCGGCGTGCTCCAAGGCTCGAAGACCTACATCTTGCAAAACCCGGATGGTCAGATCGAGCTGACGCACTCAGTCAGCGCCGGCCTCGACTATGCGGCCATCGGTCCGGAGCACGCGTATTACCGCGACATCGGTCGTATCGGTTACGCGTATGCGACCGACGACGAAGTGATGGAAACCTTCCAACTCGTGTCGCGGCTGGAGGGCATCATTCCCGCCCTCGAATCGACGCACGCGATTGTGGAAGGCCTCAAGCGCGCCAAGGCGCTGCCGAAGGACAAGGTTGTTTTGATCAACCTCAGCGGACGCGGCGACAAGGACGTGAATCAAGTCGCCAAGCTGCTGGGCGTCACCTTGCGGTGACGCGACGCCCAGCGGCTTAAATCCTGAATCCTAAGTGGCTAAATCCTAAATCGGAACCCGCGTATGGGGAATCGGGATGATCTCGTTGAGCGCACGGAAAAGTTTGCACGGGATGTTCGGCGGTTTGTGCGGAGCCTGCCGCGGACGATTTCGAACGCGGAGGATGTGAAGCAGGTGGTGCGTTCGTCGGGCTCGGTGGCCGCCAATCAGATCGAAGCGGATAATGCGCTGGGTGATCAGGACCGGTTGATGAAGTTTCGCATCTGCCGGAAGGAGGCGCGGGAGACGGGGCTATGGATCCGGTTGCTGGACTGGGGACGCGACGAGGCGGTGGACGCGGAGCAGGCGCGCCTGAACGACGAGTCGTCGCAACTCGTGAAGATCTACTCGACGATCATCATTCGTCTCGGCGGCTGAGATTTAGATTTTAGCCGCTTGGGATTTAGGATTTCTTTTCAGCATGAAAAGCATGACCGGCTACGGCCGCGCTTCCGCTCCGCTCGGCACACACACGATCACGGTTCAAGTCAGCTCGGTGAACCGCAAGACGCTCGACCTCACCGTCAAACTTCCGCGCGAGTGGGAGAGCCTCGAGACGCTGGTCGGCGAACTCGTCCGCCAAAACGCCGCGAGAGGAAAGGTGCACGTGGAGATTGAAATCACGGGCAAAAATGGCGCGGACGAGATCGATTGGGACGAGGCGGCGGCCGCAGCGCTGTTCAAGCGACTCGCGTTGTTTTCGGCGTCGCGTGGCGTGGACTTTAAACCCACGCCTGAGTTGTTGCTCACTTTGCTGAACTCCCAGCGCAAAGGTTCGTCGTTGCCCGATGTCGAGGCGGTCGAGTCCGTCGTCGCCGACGCGCTCGGCGAGGCACTGACCGCGTTTTCTGGCATGCGCGCGAAAGAGGGCTCGGCCCTGCTCGCCGATTTTATCAAACGCCTCGAAGTGATTGCGCGCTACGTGTCGGTGATCGCGACGCGCGCGCCGCAAGTGACGCCCGCCTACCGCGACGCATTGCTCAAGCGACTGCGTGACGCCGGGCTCGAACTCGACGTGAACGATGAACGCGTGCTCCGGGAGATCGCGCTTTTCGCCGATCGATGCGACATTACCGAGGAACTCACACGGTTGCGCAGTCACTTCGATCAATTCGCGACGTTGCTTAAATCGAACGGTGAGATCGGCCGGAAGTCGGAGTTCATCCTGCAAGAGATCGGACGCGAGGTTCACACCATCGGGAGCAAGGCCAACGACCTCGAAATCTCGAAAAACGTGATCGAGTTGAAGAACGAGCTGGAGCGCATCCGCGAACAGATCGCCAACGTGGAGTGAGCGCGATGGCGGCCCCCACGCTGCGTGATGTCGCGAAGGAAGCGGGGGTGAGCCTCGCCTCGGCTTCGTATGCGTTGCGCCGACATCCGACCGTGTCGGCGGCCACGCATCGGAAGGTGGAGGAAGCGGCGGCGCGGCTCGGTTATCGGCTGAACCCGCAGCTCGCGGCGTTTATGCAGGCGCGGCGGGTGGGGCGGTCGATGCAGCGCGATGCGGCCATCGCGCTGGTTCACAGCGGGCCTGCATCGGAATTTGCCGGGGCCTCCTACGCCGGGATGTGTGTGCGGGGTCTGCATGCTGTGGCCCACGAGCGCGGTTACGCCGTGGACCCGATTCGCTGGCACGGCGAGCGCAAGGATGCGGCCGCCAAACTGGAACGCGTGCTGATCCAGCGCGGGATTCGTGGGCTGATTTTGGTGCCGCCTCCGGACGTCGGGCGTTGGTCGCTCCCCCTCGACTGGACGCGCTTCTTTGGGGTGACTCTCGATTATTCGTTGATCGGCGCACCGGTTCACCGGGTGATGGACCACCACGCGATCGATCTGCGCATGGCGTTGCAGAAGGTGAAAGCGGCGGGTTATCGGCGTCCGGGTTTGGTGCTAAACGCGGTGAACAACGAGCGCACGCATGAGCTGCGACTGGGCGCTTTTTTGGCGGGAGCGGCCGCTGGCTTTGCCGATGCGGCGCCTCCGCTGATGATCGAAGACCGCTCCGAACGACGAGGTCAATTGACGCGTTGGTTGCATGCGCACCGGCCGGACGTGGTGCTTTCGCCTGACAACGGGGTCGCGCGCGAGCTTCAGGACTGCCGGCCTGCGCAGGAGCGGGACGGAGCGGACTTCGTGAGTCTCGCGCAATACGAAGGGAACGCACCGTTCACCGGGATCGTGATCGATGCGGAAGGGATCGGCCGAACGGCGGGGTTTTTGCTGATGTCGCTCCTCGAAGACGCGCGCAACGCCCGCGCGTTGAGGCCGCAGACGATCCTGCTGGAGAGCGCGTGGCGTTAAGGGCCGCGTGTCACGACGGCTCGCAGCACGGGTATCTTCAGCGGAAAGGTGTTAGCGACGACGCCCGGGCCAGGTGTCGGGGCGTGTCCAGAACGTGTCTTGTCGTCCGCCGTAGTAGGCGTCGAGCACCGTATCCATGACGGCGGACGTGCGCCGGGCGCTCTCGCCGGTGCTGGGGCATTCGCCGCGGCCGAGCAATGCATCGACGACGGTTTGGATGAGCGGCTGCTGCACATGGGCAGGGTGAGGGCGATCAAACAACTGAACGCCGTCGGCGCTTTCGAGACGAAGAGGCTCGTTGCCGAAGATCGTGAATACGAGGCGCCCGGCGGTGCCTTCGATCACGCATTCGTCGGCGGGGAAGGCGCTCGTGAAATTCCAGGCGGCCGTGCCGGGCACGCCGTTGGCGGTGGTAAAACTCATGGCGACCGTGTCCTCGACCGGGAGGGGTGTGGCGCGATTGGCGGCGCAGCCGTGCACGTTTTGCAGCGGCCCGATCAGGTGGTCGAGCAGGTCGAGGGCGTGCGATCCGAGATCGAGGAACAGGCCGGCGCCGGCATTGGCGGCGTCAAGGCGCCATGGCGGATTACGGGTGTCGTCAATGGCCGGCGGACGGCAGGCGAACTGCAGGCGCACGCCGGTGAGCGTGCCGACTGCTCCGGAGGCGAGGAGATCGCGCACCTCGACAAAGCGCGGCAGACAACGCCGGTAATAGGCGACGAAGACGGGCACGTTGGCCGTGCGAAACGCGGCGAGGATTGTGTCGCACTCGGCTGTGTTGCGCGCGAACGGCTTTTCAACGTAGCAGGGCTTGCCGGCGGCGGCCGCGAGCAGCGCCCCTTCGAGGTGAGCACCGGGAGGCGTCGCGACATAGATGGCGTCCACCTCCGGATCGGCAACGAGGGCGCGGGCGTTGTCATACCAACGCGGCACCCCATGACGTCGGGCGTAATCGGCTGCTTTCGCTCCGTCGCGCCGCATCACGGCGACCAGTTGCGAACCGAGAACCTTGGAAAAAGCGGGCCCGCTTTTGACCTCCGTAACGTCACCGCAACCGATAATACCCCAGCGGATGGACGAGGCGGGCGAGGGGAGTGAGCACATGCGGAGAGACGAGGGAGGTTGGCGGGCGGCGGCAAGATTTCAGGTGAGCAGAGCACGAGCTTGCTCGCGACGGGCGGAATCGCGAACAAGCTCGGGGCGCTTTCAATTGACCGCCGTTATGCCAACACCCTTACCCTCTTCGGAACTCCCTGCTCAGCGCGAGGTTCACTGCGCGGACGCGCTTGCTTGGATGCGGGAGCGCGGCCGGATCGACGGGGTGTGCGCGGTGACTTCGTTGCCCGACGTATCCGAGGTGAACATGACGCTCCCGGCGTGGCGCGCCTGGTTTCTGGATGCGGTGGCGCTGGTGGTCGACTCCGTCGCGGATGAAAGCGCGGCGTTGTTTTTCCAATCCGATATCAAGCGCGACGGAGCGTGGATCGACAAAGGCGCGATGGTCATCCGCGCGGCCGAGGACGCCGGGGCGCGGGTGTTGTTTCACAAGATCGTCTGTCGACGTCCGCCGGGTGTTCTCACGTATGGACGACCCGGATACACCCACCTGATCGCGGTGTCGCGCGCGATGCGCTGTCCGGATGTGCTTTCGATTCCTGATGTGATTACGGACGCGGGACGGCAGCC
>DFYA01000107.1 GCA_002382525.1 Opitutaceae bacterium UBA4094 | reverse complement strand
CCGTAGCTTGGATCATCGTCGAACGTGAAGCGCCCGTAGGTCCACGCAGCGCGCGCCATCAAGCGCTGTTCTCCGTCGCTCATCGGTCGCGACAAGTCTCCGCCAAGCACATCGGCGGCGAACGCGAGTTCGATCCCCGCGTGAGTCGTGCGATCGGCGTTGATCGTCCCGGTCGTTCCGGGTGCGGCGGGCGGCGGCAACTGCACGTTCAAGAGTTCGTTCTTCACCGCCGCGTGATAGGCCGAGAGATCCCAGCGCAACCAGCCGCGCGTGCCGCGTGTGCCGACCTCCACCGTGGTGGCGGTCTGCGCAGCATTGGCCACCGTCGCCGTGCCCGATTCGCTAAACGAAGGCGGCTCATAGCTGCCACTCACGTTGGCGTAGAGCTGCACATCCCGCGTGGTGTTGTCCCAGCGCAGACCAAGCTTGGGTGCGATTTCGTCATACGTGCGGTCGTAGCTCGAGTTCGGCACGACCGGGCCAAAGGTGCGGCGCGTCTCGCGCTGATTCCGCGACACCGCCACGCCGGTCACGCCCGTGAAACCGCCGCCCAAGGCAAGTTGGCTTTCGGCAAACGCCTCCAGGTTGGTCGCCGTTTGTTCGTCCTTCTGAAGCAACGCACCGCGCGCGCCACCGAGATTGGCGTAGTTGGCCGCATGAGTGCGCCCGCGGTTGAAGAGAAGGCCGGCCCGCAGCCGATGAGCCCGCTCCCCTACATCCGTCGTATTCGTCAGGGTGAGGCCGAGCAGCGCGTCGTTGGAGCGCTGATCGATGACCTGAAAGATCGGGTGATCCAGATCCTTGTAGGTCCAGGCTGCGATCAGAGCGACCGTCGTATCGCCGGCGACCGCGGTCGTTTTGCTCGCGATGCGCACCAGTTCGTAATCGCGCCGTTGATCGAGCGCCACGTTGCCGGGATTCGGCTGACGCGGGTCGTCTTCGAGCTGCGCTTGCGTAAGCGTGCCCGGCAGTTCGGAGCGGCTCTTCACCGCCGTGAGGTAGAGCCGCGTCTCCAGCGTGTCGGTGAAACGCCAACCGATATTGGTAAACAGGCGCTGATTCGCCTGCTCCGCGTGTTCGCGGAATCCCTCCTGCTCCTGATGGGTGAACGCCGCGTAGGCATCGGTAGTGGCCCGTTGAATACCGCCGGCGAGCGTCGCTCGCAGGTAGTTCCACGAACCGATCTCGACGCGGGCCAGCGCTCCCGGGTCGGTTTGGCCGGTGCGCGAAACATAATCGATGGCGCCGCCCAGCGTGGACGAGCCGTAGGCAAGCGCATTGCCGCCGCGCCAGACATTGATGTAGGCGGCCGCGGTGGGTTCCAGCGACTGCATGTCGAAGGCACCGTCGGCCGTGTTGATCGGCACGCCGTCCTGCAGCACGCGAATGCCGCGGCCGTGAAACGTGCGCTGGAGACCCGAGCCGCGGATCGACAAGCGCGCCTCGTCGGAGCCGAAACGCGGCTGCGCGACGACCCCCGGCGAAAGGAAGAACGTGTCGGCCAGGGTGGAGGCGCGGCCGGTGAGATAACGTTCGGAATCGACGAATTCGACTCCGCCCGGCGTGCGGGCGAGATCGACGCGCGCGGCGTCAAGCGAGGGAACCGTCAGCGACGGTTGTTGAGCGGTGACCTCGACGGGTTCGAGGATGACCGCTGTTTCGGCCCGCGCGCCGGTGATGACCAGCGCGAGAACCGCAGGAAACGAAAGGGATTTCATGGGTGTTGTCCGCGCACGCAAACGGCGGCGCGATGACGACTGACGAGTGAAGGAATGACGGAATCCACGCGCATCCGGAGCGGATGGCGTGTCTAAACCACGATCAAACCAACGCTCTCGGCGGCGGCACCGGCGGCGGCAACCGATCGCGCCACGCGGGCGTCGTTTCACGCATCAGCGACTTGCCGGCCTCCGCCAACTCGGCGACGAACGCCGAATGCGGTTGGAACACCAACAAGATCTTGCCCGACGCCTTCCAATCGCTTGGCAGCGCGGCGTCCTGCTGTTGTTTCGCCTCGCTCACGCTTTCGCAGACGCCGCACAGATTGTCGGCGGTGAACGTCAGCTTGATCGCCTGCTCGAGTGGCATGGACTGCGAGTAGCTTGCGATCATCCGGCCCCAAGCAAACGTCTGCACCAAATCCCAATGGCTCCCCGTGGCCAGCAGCCACGCGGTGAGCATCGTGATAAGGGAAAGCTTTCGGCGCATGAAAGCGGCGACAGAAAGCAGCCGAACTGATGGGGCGCAAGCAAAGCCCGTTAATGCCCAACGTTCAGGAGCTCGGCTTTCGGCGCACCCGCGCCGGCTTCTGCCCCGCCAGCGCTTCACCCGACGCTCACTCCGCGTCGTAGATCTGCACCTTCGTCCAATAGCTCTTGAAGCGGTTCACGAACGCGAGATGCACCGGGTCCACCTGATAGGCGTTGTGGCCGGCGACATCGTCGAAGATCGCGGTGATCGAAAACGTGAAACTCAGGTCCACCACCGGACGGGGCGGGATCGCCGCCGGCACGCCGACGAAGTAGTGCCGCACCGATGAGATCGGGCGCAGCGACTCGAGGCCTTCGTTGCGGAACTCCAGTTTCTGCGCGTCGGTGAGATCGGGGCGTAGGTAGAAGATGACGGTATGAACGAGCATGATTCTCCACCCCACCCGCCCTGTTAGCCTGCGGCGAGTCAAAATTTGATTTTGCGCCGCGCTCCGACACTCCGCACGTTGAACCCTCGCATCGTGAAAACGCCCGCCAACATTCAACTCATCGGCACCGAAGTCGCCATCGTCTGGGAAGACGGCGTCGAATCGTATTTCCCGATGGAAGACCTGCGCGCCGCGTCTCCCAGCGCGCAGAACGTCGGCGAGCGCGACATCCTCGGCAACCAATACGGCGGCGATGGCCCCAAGCAGTTTCCCGGCGTGACTGTGCTCGGCTGGGAGGTCGTCGGGAACTACGCGATCCGCTTCGATTTCAGCGACGGCCACCGCACCGGCCTCTACAGCTACGACTACCTGCGTGAGCTGGCCCAGCGACATTGATTGGCGCGACTCGCGCCCGCCACTCGTCCTCCGCGCCCGCGTTCATCCACCGGGCTCGTTCTACTCGCTACTCACTACCCGCTACTCGCTACTCTTCTTCCAAACATGTCTTTTCCCGCCCGCACCACCACCGCCGAGATCGAGCTCGGCTCCACGCTCCAACCCAAGTTCGGCTCCGACGGACTCATCCCGTGCATCACGCAGGACATCGCCACCGGCCAGGTGTTGATGTTTGCATTCATGAACGCCGAGTCGCTCCAGCACACCCTCGCCACGAAAAAAGCCACCTACTGGAGCCGCTCCCGCGGCAAGCTTTGGTGCAAGGGCGAAGAATCCGGCAACGTGCAATGGGTGAAGGAACTCTACACCGATTGCGACCAGGACGTGCTCCTCATCAAGGTCGAACAAAGCGGCGCCGCCAACGCGTCGTGCCACAATGGATACAAGAGCTGCTTTTACCGCCAACTCGACAATCTCGAAGACGCCGCCGCCGGTTCAAGCTTCAAGCTCAACACCATCTCCGCGCCCCTCTTCGACCCCGCCTTGGTTTACAAGAAGAAGTGAGGTCTTACGCAGCCGCCGCGCCTTGGCGGGGTGCGACGGTCTCGCGCCGCTGGCGGATTCGCGGAGCTTTTGCCTGCTTAGTCGGCGTTGCCCAGCAGCGGCTGTTACTTGGGTGATAGTGTTTTAGTTCGAAGCGCATCGGAAAGCGACAACCTCCAGCTTGCCCCGCAGATCCCCGGACGATCAGCCCAAAGAGTTGCCCGCGCGGAGGGCGCGGGCAACTGCGGGGGGGCGTCTCTTACTGCGCGAGCATCTCGGGACCGGCGAGGTAGGTGTCGGGTTCGCCCAGGGCGCGGCGGAGATTGGCGAGAGCCACGTTATAGCTGTAGTTCGCCTGGAGCTGGTTGTCGCGCGCTTGCGTGAGCGCGACCTGCGCTTGGAGGACATCGAGCTGCGTCGCGCTGCCGGCGCTGTAACGCGCGTTGGCGAGACGGAGCGATTCCTCGGCTTGACCAACCACCTTCACGGCGGCCTCGGCGAGTTCGGCGGCTTCCTGCAACGACGAGAGCGCGCTGCGCACCTCGACCTCGACGGCGAGCGTCTGCTCGCTGAGCAGCAGATCGGCTTGGCGATACTGAGACCGGGCTTGCGCGATGCGTCCCGAGGTGGCGCGTCCGTCGAAGATCGCCCATGTGGACTGCACGCCCACGGTCCAGCCGTCGCGCGAGTCGTCGAGTGAGTTGGAGCGATTGTCTTTGTAGAGACCGTAGCTGCCGACGAGATCCACCGACGGGCGGCGACCGGCGCGCGCGAAGTCGATGTTGCGCTCCTGCGCTTGCGCGAGTTTGGCGAAGCGGAGAATCTCGGGGCGGTTCACGCGCGCCTGATCGAGCGACGTCTGCAGGTCGTAGGCCGTCGGCGTGAAGTCGAGCGTGCCGACAAACTCGGGCGTCCGGCGGAGGTTCTCAGGCGACGTGTTGATGTAACCGATCGCTTGGCGGAGCTGGTCGGTGGAGGTGCGGTAGCTGTTGCGCGCACGGATAAGCTGCGGTTGCGCGTTGGCGAGTTCGACCTCGGCGCGAAGCACCTCGAAGTTGGACACGCTGCCGGCCTCGAAGCGGTTGCGGGCGTTCTGTAGCTGCTCTTGGAACAGCTTAATATTTTCCTCCTGCACGGCGATTTGTTCGCGAGCGAGCAGGACGTTGTAGAAGCGCGTGCGCACATCGAGCAGCGCGTTGTTGATCGTAAGGCGCAGGTCGAGCAACGCGGCTTCGCGGAGCACCTTTTGGGCGTCGAGTGCGGCGCGCACGCTACCGCCGGCGTAGATCACCTGGCGGGCTTGGATCGCGATGGTCCAGTTCTGCGTGTTGGGCGGCACGGCCTGCGAAATCTCCTCGGCGTTGCGCGCGTAGTCGGCGACGGCGGCGACATTGGGCAGCGCTCGGGCGCGCACCTCGACGATGATGCCCTCCTGCTCCTTGATGCGTTCGCGCGCTTGGCGGATGGCGAAGTTGTTTTCGAGGGCGTAATCGATCGCCGTGCGCAGATCGAGTTGCAGCGGCACATCGGGCGCGGGTGTCGGGGCGGCAACAGGAGCACGGGCGGGCGCCTCGGCCGACACCGCCAACGGGGCGGCGAGCAGCGCGAGCGAAAGGCTGAGCACGGTTTTCATAAAACGGATAGGGAGAACGAGGTTTGATTATTGCGCAACCTGCGGAGACGGAACAACCGGCGCGATGGGCGCGAGCGGCTCCGCGCGCTTGGCGTCGGCGTGGTGGTCTTTGGCGATGAGCATGTAGATCGACGGGAGCACAAACAGCGTGAAGACGCTGCCGATGGCCATGCCGCCGACGAGCACGAGACCGATGGAGTTGCGCGCCTCGGCGCCGGGACCCGAAACGAGCGTGAGCGGGAAATGGCCGACCACGGTCGCGGCGGACGTCATCAACACCGGCCGCAAACGCGTGCGGGCCGACTCGCGGATGGCGTCGAGTTTCGAGAGGCCTTTTTCCTGAAGCACGTTCGCGAACTCCACGATCAAGATGCCGTTTTTGGCAACAAGACCCACGAGGGTGACCAAGCCGACTTGCGAGTAGATGTTGAGCGTAGTGGTCCAACCTTCGGTGAGCCCGAAGCTCCATCCGGGAGGTCCGGAGGCGTTGAGCACGGTAAAGATGAGTGCGCCAAACATCGCGAGCGGCACGGAACCGAGTAGAATCACCAGCGGATCGCGGAAGC
>DFYA01000234.1 GCA_002382525.1 Opitutaceae bacterium UBA4094 | reverse complement strand
ACCACGTAGCGCACGAGCGCCTCGGCGGAGTTCGTCAGCGTCGCCACGTCGGTCACGGACTCCTGCGGCAACACGTGGTTATAAAATGTCCCGCTCGTTCCGCGCGAATCGTTCGATCCTTCCGTCAACCACACCGGACGGTCCGCCCTCAACGCCTCCGGCACCGGGCCGATCGCGCGCTCAAAGCCCGCCTCCACATCGTCACCCGGGTAACCCAAACGAGCCGCCGTGTAGTGATGGTAGCTCAGCATGTCCATGGTGCGCAGTCCGTCCGCCTCGACCACACCTGCGGTCCATTCCCGGCCGGAAATGCGATTGGAGATGCCTTCGCCGCCGGTGGTATTGAGCCCGACCAGACGCACGCCTTCCGCGGCGGATTCCGCCGCCACGCGGCTCAGCTCGGCGTAGTATCCCTGTGGATACTCGGGGTGGAAATACGCCGGCTCGCCTTTCGGTTGAGGTTCGCGGCGGCCGCTGAAGAAGCGCGGTATCCACGGCTCGTTCCACACCTCATACACGCGCACCACATCGCGATAACGCGTCGTGACCTCGCGCACGTAACGCCCGAACGCCGCCGGGTCGGCGGGCACGCCCCATTTGTCCCAGAAACTATGGATCGGTGTGCGATCTTCGCCCGGCCACGCGTTGGCCCACAACGGCGGCGAGCCCAGCATGCCGAGGATCTCAAACTTCGCCGCGCGATAGCGCAGGAGTTCGGTTCCGTCGTGACTCCACTCGCCCGGCGCGGGCTCGACTTTTCCCCATTCCAAACCGCCCGCGTCATGCAAGCGCACCCAATTAAAACCGATCGCCTTCGCCATCTCCAGGTGCCTTGCCGTAGGAAGCGTATGAATACCGAACGGCGATTCCGGCGCAAACCTGTCGAGATGCCTCGGACGTGCCAGGCGGTGAACGACCATTTCGTTCGCCGGACTCACGCGCCGTCCGTCCGCATCCTCCACCCAGGCCTCCACGCGATACACGCCAAGTTCACGCTCCGGCCACGCCGCATACGCAAACTCGCCCGCATCCTCCGCCGTGCCCCGCAACGTCACCGTGGGCAGCGCCCGTTCCTCGCCGTAAACATTCACCGTCTTGGCCGCCAATCGCGCACCCTCCGTCGCCCCCGTGACGCGCCATGCGACGGTGTTCGGCCCGGTGCCATCTTCGCCCACCAAGTGCACGCGACTGCGTGTGCCGGTCGTCAACGCGACCTCGGGCCGCGCCATCGCGGTCGCGAGTGTGCGCAGCGTTTCGCCGTCATTCGCTTGAAACGCGTCCAGCCACACGTCGCCTTCGAGCGTCACGCGCAGCGTCCACACCTTCGCCAAGGGGTTCGGCGTGAACCGCGTCGCCACCTGCGTCCAAGCCTCACCCGCCTCAAACCTCACGGGGTCGCCCAGCGTGCGACCGTCTTCCACCACGATCACGCTGCCATGGCCGTCGCCTCGCACCTGAAAACCCGCGGAGTGGATCTCGCCGGGCCGCGCCGGCGCCAAGGGCTCGGTATGGAACTGCACCGGCTTTGTTGCCACCACCCGCAAGGGCGCATAGCCACTCGGGCCCGTCGCACCTTCGACGGTCGTCACCGTGGCATCGCTCCCGTCATCGATATGGCGTTCCAACGCCCACCCCGCCGGCAGTCCCAACGGAAGACGCGAATTCCGAAACAAATTATCCGGAGGTCCGTCCGGCCAACGCGCCGCCGCCGCCGCGATCATCGCAGCCGCCTCGATACGGCGAAGATTCAGCCCCGCGATCTCCACCGAACCCTTGGGTCGAAAGCGAAGGCGCAGCACGCGTTCCGTCGCAGACTCCGGGAGCACGACGTCGAAACGATGCTCGCGCGTTGCCTGGCCCAGCTCTTCGTTGTGCGCCCAACCTGCGGCCGTGCCGTCCGGCGCGATCAGATCCATCAGCAGCCACTTCCGCTCCGGACTACGCGCCTGCAGGGTGAATGCATAACGCCCCGCGCGATTCGCTCCCGGCAAGGGCAGGCGTAACTCCGCAAATGTTTCAGCGTCCCCCGCCGAGCTCAGGACCAAGTAGCCGGCCGCGTCGAGCGCCTCATCTTTTACGAGGCTCACGCGCGCATCGGCCGGCACCGTCTTGGCTTCCGCCGGAACCGATTTCGCCCGGAAACCCTCAAAATCCAAAAGCACCTCGGCGTCCGTCGAGCCGGTCGCGCACGCGAACAAAACGGATGCCAAAATAAGAATTCGGGAGGTCATGGTGTGGAGTCGTCCTTTTTGTTGAGAGAATAGATGCGCAGCCCCGCGATTTCCGCCGAGCCAGTGTGCGCCATAAGTCGAAAACCCAGCCGTCCGCCCCCGAGCGCCGGTCCGTTGGCGCGACCGTCGTCGTGAAACCGCAGCACGCGCCGGCCATCGACTTCGATTTCGTTGCGCGGTCCGTCCTTCAAGAGCCGAACTCGAAACGGCCCTGCGCCGTGTCCGGCCACGCGATCGTCGCCGCAAGCGACGAGCACAAAGCCGTCGTTCTTGCGGAGGTTCGCCACGCGGCGCGGCGTGTCGTCGTCGGTCGCAAAGATCGACGCGTGATACGAGTTCAGCCCGCGCCACAGGTATTCGCCAAACACGCCGTCGCGACGACGACGACCGTCCGCAAAAAGCGACTCACCGTCCGCGCCTCGTGCGCTCCAAAACAAAATGTGCAACCCACGCCGCGCATCCTGCGGCGTGAACAGATACTCCACCAACACGCGATCGGGCAGTTCGTAGGGCGCCCACAACACCAGATGCCCGCGCGCCGCCGTGGCC
>DFYA01000070.1:2511-5344 GCA_002382525.1 Opitutaceae bacterium UBA4094 | reverse complement strand
AGTTCACGCGTGGGCTCGAGCACGAGCACGCGGGGAGCGCGGGCATGGGCGCCGAGCTTGGAAAGAATGGGCAACGCGAACGCGGCGGTTTTGCCGGTGCCGGTTTGCGCCGAGGCGATTAGATCGCTGCCGGAGAGCACCACCGGAATGGCGCGAAGCTGAATGGGAGTTGGGTCGGTGTAACCGGCCGAGACGACGCCCTGAAGGATGTTCGGAGCGAGATTAAGACTTTTGAAAAGCATGGATACGAATTCGGGCCGAGCTGAATACCCGCGCATCGTGGCGCCGGCAGAGGGACGCGCGGCCCGCGCGTCCACGGACAGATGACATTATCCGTCCTAAAAAACCGCCGAAGCGGGTCAAATTTGGAAAAACAAAAAGGGCGAAGCGCGGTAGGCGCTTCGCCCTCGAAAATTCGTGATCAGCCACTTGGGCCGAAACAGGAATTAGTAACGGCGATCGCCGCCGCCGGAGCGGCCGCCACCACCGAAGCCGCCACGGCGTTCGCCGCCGCCGCCGCCGAAACCACGGCCACCGCCGCCACCGCCGCCGCCACCAAAGGAACGGCCAGCGCCTTCTTCCTTCGGACGGGCTTCGTTAACGGTGAGAGCGCGGCCGCCGAGATCGGCGCCGTTCAGCTTCTCAGCGGCAACCTTGGCTTCCTCGGGGGAGGAGAAGGTCACGAACGCGAAACCGCGGGGGCGGCCGGTCATTTTGTCCATGGCGACATAGACATCGGTAACGTTACCGAATTGACCGAAGGCAGAGCGGAGCTCGTCTTCGGAGGTTTTAAAGGACATATTGCCAACGTAGAGTTTGGAACTCATGGTGATGATTCGTCGATCCCGTCCGCTGCCAGTCCGTTCCCGACTATCGGGTTTCAAATCATCCCGGGACCAATCCCACTGACGACTCACCAGTTCCTGTCATCTAACGTTTCTCTGACGATGAAGGCTCTACCGATGTCGCAGAAATTTATAAATGCAAGAAAAAACGGGACATACCCCATCCATTCCCCCACGACAAACATCGGCAACGCGTTTGAAATCAGCCAGTCCGTGCGTTTTCTTGCCTGGCCCAACCACGACCACTTCTTCGCCAAATGCTCTCCAAACTCCTGCAACTTTGCGTCTGCACGCGCTTCTTTTTTAAGGATGAGGACCTTCGCGTCAAAACATCCGGCGGTTCCATCCGCGCCGACGCCAACCGCCGCTCCGAACGGTGGATCATCGCAGGATGGATTCTAATCATCGCCAAGTGCGTCGCGCTCTGGTGGCTGATCGACGCCTACCAAGTCCCTATTCATCCACTCTGGCTGGTCGCCCCCACCGTTGCATTCGGATTGCTCGCCACCGCCCTCTATATCTGGCGCGATTAACATCATGCCGTTCATTCCCGGACTCCGCAGCGGATACTCCCTCATTGGCCGATTGGTTCACTTTGGCCGGATGCTCGATAAAATCCGCCTGCATGCGGCCGGCCGCCTTCCCGCCGACTATCACGCCAACCGCGGCCAGGGCTTCGATAGTCGCACCTGCGAGTTCCTCGGGGTTGGCTACGCCGCGCTCACCGAGCGGACGCTTGCCGGCGGCACCGACGAGGCGATTCTCGCGTGGGGCCACGAGATCGGCGGCCCGCGCAGCGACGAACAGTGCCGCGCATGGAATCACTTTATGATGAAGCTCGGCTGGCGCGACGACCGCTCGGCCGTTCTCCGCGAACGCATCGAAGCTGCGGGCCTCACTGGAAAACCGATCGAAACGTTCTTTGACCTCAACGACTTCGACGAAGGCCGCGACCCGGTTTCGACGAAGGCATGGGCGCTGAACGAGCCGCGGGTTTTGCTTCTCATGGGCGTTGCGGGCAGTGGAAAAACCACCGTCGGCCAACTCCTCTCCGCAGCCCTCGGATGGCGCTTCACCGACGCAGACGATTTCCACCCGCCGGAAAACGTCGCCAAGATCTCCGCCGGCACGCCGCTGACCGACGCAGACCGCGCTCCGTGGCTCGCCGCGTTGCGGGCCCACATAGACGACCGCCTCGCCGCGCGCGAGAACACCGTGCTTGCTTGCTCCGTTCTCCGCGCCGCCTACCGCGATATCCTCGTCGCCGATCCAGGCTGCGTGAAACTGATTCACCTCACCGGCGCCCCCGAACTCCTTCGCTCGCGCCTCGAAAACCGCATCAACCACTGGGCGGGCCCCGCGCTTTTGGAAAGCCAGCTGTCCACACTCGAGGTCCCTGGCAACGCACTCACGCTCGACGTTGCCGCGCCGCCCGAAGCGTTGGCCACCGCAATTCGCCAGCACTACGCCCTATGACGAGCCACGAGGGGCCGTGATTAACGTTGTGCGCGCACAACGCCTGCGGCTTGTTGTCGGCTCATGGCACGAGGCATGAAACCCCGCAAGAAGAGCTACACCGTCTATTTCGCGAGCGAGCTCTTTAGTTTGAAACACCTCATCGGCAACGCCTACCTCGCCGAGGCCATCTACGAGCGCTCTCACGGAAAATACCTGTGCGTGCTTCCGCAAAACATCGAGCAACGCCGCGCCACGGCCCATAGCCTGCGCGACGCCGCTATCCAGACGCTCCTCGGCTGCGACCTGGCGCTCTTCAGCTACGACGGGCCGGAACTCGACTCCGGCACCACCGCCGAGTTCATGTTCGCCAAATTCGCCGACATTCCATCAGTGGTCCTCCGCAGCGATTTTCGGCAAGGCGGTGACAAAGAGCCCGACCCGCGCAATCTCCTGACGAGTTTTTATCCGCGCACCGCCAACGTCGTTCTCAGCAGCATCGGCCTCTACAAAACCGCCATGCACACGCGCCT
>DFYA01000070.1:0-2327 GCA_002382525.1 Opitutaceae bacterium UBA4094 | reverse complement strand
GCCATGCTGCACGTCCTCCAACATCCTCTCGGCGACCACCTGCTGACCCAGCTGCGCGATGAGACGACCGCGCCCGCCACGTTCCGCACGCTCTCTTATCGTATCGGCGTGCTGCTGGCCCTCGAAGCGACGCGCGACCTCCCCACCACGGAGCGCGTGATCCGCACTCCGCTCGAAGCGCACACCGGCCGCGTCATCGCCCAGCCGCTCGCGGTGATTCCGATACTCCGCGCCGGCCTCGGAATGGTGCAGCCGTTCACCGATTTATTTCCCGACGTGAGCATCGGCTACGTAGGCCTCGAACGCGACCACACGACCGCCGTGGCCCGCAGCTACTATCAGAAACTCCCGCCGCTCGCCGGCAAACGCGTGCTCGTCGTCGATCCCATGCTCGCGACCGGCGGCTCTGCCGTTTACGCGCTAACCGCGCTGAAGGACGCCGGCGCCACCGACATCCGCCTCGTGTGCATCGTCGCCGCGCCCGAAGGCGTGAAGGTCGTCGAAACCGCCTACCCCGACGTGCCCGTTTTTACGGCGGCGTTGGACCGTCAGCTCAGCGCCAAGAAATACATTCTTCCCGGCCTCGGCGATTTCGGCGACCGGCTTTACGGAACGTGAGGTGGCATGGGCATCCTGCCCATGATTCCGGTTTTTCAATCCATGGGCAGGATGCCCATGCCACCTCAGCCAATCGCAGCCACGTCTTCGAACCGCACCACCGCCCGCGCTTGCGCACGCGATTCGATAAGAGACACCGTAAACCGCGTCTCCCAGTCGTTGAGCTCCTCACCATCGACAAGCACCTGCGCCACGGTCCACGACAACACGCCGTCCGCATCGCGCTCCTCTCCGAAATGCGTGTGTTTCGCCGCACGTCCTTCGGGATCCAACCGAAACCGTCCACGTGCGTCGAAGTAGGCGCCAAACGCCTTCTCGATCCGTTTTGCCTCAGGCGACATCAACGTATTTTCGCTCTCCGCCAGCGCCTCGCCCGTCGTTAACCGCGACGCCGCGCTTTCCCAATCGCGCGCCATCACTTCCTGCAAAAAGCCGAAGATCGCCGTGCGCACCAGCCGCTTGAACGCCACCGCATCGCGTGTGATGTCGAACGACGAAGGACGCGCCGGTTTGTCCGCGCCGCCCGCGAGTTCCTCCGCCACGTAATCGGGATTTCGCAACCGCTCCCATTCCTCCAGCAAACTCGAATCGATGCCGCGGATCAGTTCGCGGAAATACGTTTCCATCTCCACGACCTCCTCGGTTTTCGCCGCGTCGGGCACCGTTTGCGAAAGCACCTTCCACACTTGGGACAGATGCCGCAGCAACAGCCCTTCGCCGCGCTGCAACCCGTAATCGCGCACGTAATCGGCGAACGACATGTAGCGTTCATACATCTCGCGCGCGATGGACTTCGGACGCACGTTCTCCTGCCCCACCCACGGGTGTTTCGTCGCGAACGCGTTGAACGTGTCGTATAAAAACTCGCGCAACGGCTTCGGGTGCTCGATCTCGTCGAGCTTCTCCATACGCTCTTCGTAAGGCACCCCCTCGGCCTTCATTTGCTCGATGGCCTCGCCTTTCAATTTGCTCACCTGCTGCCGCAGAATCTGGTCCGTATCCTCGACAATCGCCTCGCACAACGTGAGCACGTCATACGGATAATCCGGCGACTCGCGGTCCAGCAGCGGCAGCGTATCCAACAAGTAGAGCGACAGCGCTTGGTGTAGCGAAAAATCCTCCTGCAACGCCACATTGACGCGCAACTTTCTCCCCGACGGCTCGGGCGGAATCCACTCGACGATTTTCCGCTCCAGCAACGCCCGAAACAATTGAAACGCCCGCTTCCGCAGCGCCCGTTTTTTATGCGGCGTTTCGTGACAATCCGCGATCAGTTGCCGCATCACGCGACAGCCGTCCTCCTCGCGACCAAGCACGAGCAGCAGCATCCCGTGCGTCACGTCGAAGCGCGATACGAGCGGCTCCGACGGCGCGACCATCAACTTCTCGAATGTCTTCGCGTCCCAACCCACCTCGCCCTCCGGCGCGCTGCGTTTGGCGACTTTCTTTTTCTTCGACGGATCACGCGCCGCCTTCTCCTCGGCGCGTTTATTTTCGATGATGTGTTCCGGCGCCTGCACCACGACGTAACCCACCGCATCGAAGCCGCGCCGGCCCGCGCGCCCGGCCACCTGACGAAAGTCGCGCACGCTGAGGATCGCCGCCTTTTTCCCGTCGTATTTCCAGAGCTGCGTAAACACCACCGTGCGAATCGGCACGTTGATGCCGACGCCGAGCGTGTCCGTGCCACAGATCAATTTGAGCAGCCC
>DFYA01000071.1 GCA_002382525.1 Opitutaceae bacterium UBA4094 | reverse complement strand
CGGGCACGAGCAGGTTGGTCACCTCACCGCGTTGCGGAACGAGCGTGCGGTAGCTGATGCCGTAGGGTTTCGGCAGGTGGACCTGCACGTCGCCTTCGTTGCGCACATGGCCGTGTTCGTCCACGAAACGGCGGCAGTTGTGCGAGTCCATGGTGTAGGCGGCGAGGCCGATGACGTCTTCGACCAGGGTCTTGGAGAGACAGTGTTGTTCGGTCATCACGAAGCCGCCGATGAGCCGGCGGGCCTCGCGCACGTAGATCTGGTGGGGCCAGTGGCCGGTGTCGGTGAACTCGTCGCCGGCGAGGCCCCAGGTGTTGACCTTGGCCTGCACGTCGGCGGGCACGGCGGGGTCGGTGCGGTAGAACCACCAGAGGCCTTGGTGGTAGTTGACGTGGGCTTGGAAGATTTTTTCGCGCTCGGCGTGGCTGGCTGCGGGCCAGGCGTAGTTTTCGCCGATGAAGTCGCTGGAGACCGCGCCGTGGTTGTTGGTGTCGGTCTTGAGTCCGCGGATTGTGTCGAACTTCCAGAACGTTTGTTCCCAGCCGGCCTTGAGGTAACGGGCGAGGAGTTCGTAACGCGTGCGGTCGTAAACGGCGGGTTTGGGAAACGGCACGCGGATGTCTTCGCGTTGGGTCATGCACAGGCGGAAGTTGTAGGCCTGCACACGGTGGTCGCCGACGCCGATCTCAGGGTGGCCCGGTTCGATGCCGGGGAGGAGTCCGCTGGTGGGATCGCCCGGGGTGATGTAGGGGTCGACGGGGAAATCGAACTGGTGTTTTGGGAAAACTTGCTGGCCGTTGAGTGTCTCGCCGTAGGTGGCGTTGCTTTCGCGACCGACGGTGAAACTGGCGCCGGCGGCGGCGAGCAAATCGCCTTCGTAGGAGGCGTCGATGAAGTAGGCGGCACGGGCGCGCGCGCCATGCGTGAAGACGATCTCAATGACGCGTTCGTCGCGCACCACGGCGTTCGCGAGATAGTGGCCGTGGTGGACGGCGACGCCGATCTCGGCGAGCCAGGCGGTGAGAACGTTTTCCGCGACGTGGGGCTCGAAGCGCCATTCCGCTTCGACCCCGTAGTGGGCGCCGAGACGCTGGTAGAATTCGAGGGCGATGCCGCCGATCGCGGCCTTGTTGCCGAAGTCGGTGAAGCCGAGTCCGCCCGAGGAAAGTCCGCCCACGTGCCAGCCCGGATTGAGGAGCGCCACGCTGAGACCGTCGCGCACGGCTTGGATGGCGGCGGCGACGCCGGCGGCGTTGGCGTTGTAGATACAGAGGTCCGCAGTGATCACGGGATGATCAGCGGAGACGGGGGCGGCGGGTTTGAAATAGTAAGGGGACGACATGATGGGCGGCGTGGGCACATACCGAATCCGCAGGTGACACGGCGGGCAACCGACGTTTTTCTGAATCGTTCAGATGAAGAAAAAAAGCCCCCGTATCACGCTGGCCGAGGTCGCCCGTCAGGCGGGCATGTCGAAGACCGCGGCGTCGTATGCGCTGCGCGACGACCCCAACATCGCTCCGGAGACGCGGGCGAGGATCCGCGAGGTGGCCGATGCGCTCGGTTATCGTCCGGACCCGCTCCTGGCGAAGTTGATGGCGCACCTGCATGCGGGCCGTGGGCGGAGGTATGCGGGCAAGTTGGCGTTCCTCAACGTGCACGAAGAGCGAGACTATTGGCGGACCACGGCGGCGCTGAGCGACTTCCGGCGCAGCGCGGAACGACGGGCAGGGGAGCTTGGCTATCAGGCGGAGGAGTTCTGGTTGTATGAACCGGGGCGCACGCCCAGGCGGTTGGCTCAGATGCTAATTGCGCGAGGCATTCGCGGATTGGTCGTGGGTTCAACCGGCCGACACGGTTCGGTGGTCGAGTTTCCTTGGGCGAAGTTCGCGGCGGTGACGGTGGGTTATTCGGTGGAGCGGCCGACGTTGCACCGCGTGGTGACGCATCACTATCGCAACACGCGACTCGCGTTGCGCAAGGCGACGGAGGCAGGACATTCGCGCATCGGGCTGCTGGTGGATCGCGGTTCGGAAGGCGCGATGGAGCACCTGCACCTGGCCGCGTTTCTGGCGTATCAGCAGGAGATCCCCGAGACGGACCGCGTGCCCGTGTGGTGGTGCGAGGGGACCGGGCGACGCGAGTCGTTGCGCCGCTGGTATGTGGCGCATCGACCGCAAGCGGTGTTGAGCACCGGAGCGGTGGGCAATCGGGAGCTGAAAGAGGCCGGGCTGCAAACGCCCCGCGATGTCGCGTTGATCAAGCTCCTGTTGTGGGATGCGGCGGAAACGGTGCCGGGCGTGCTTCCGGGCTACGACCGACTAGGAGCGGCTGCGATCAACTTGTTGGCGGGCCAACTGCAGCACGACGACTATGGCGTGCCGGCGGACCCCAAAATCGTGCTCGTTGAGGGTCTTTGGAGCGACGGCGCGCCGCGTTGAGGGGCGTCGGCTTATTTGGCGCTATCGGGAAACACCCCATCGCTATTTGCGCTCAACGGGTGTTTAGTGACGTTGCCCAATAGAAAGCCGTCGTCGGCCGCTCTCCGGCACTCGATGTCTGCTGCTCGCTCTTTATCCAATACCGCCCCAGGCGACCTCTTGCCGGCGATTTATCTGAAGGAACTTCGTGCGCACCTCACGCAGAAGAAGCCGGGCAACGGCGACCGTGCGCAGGGCATGGGGCGCACCGCGTTGAGCGCCGGGTTGGTCGCGTTGGACATGGCCTTGATGCATGAGAAGGCGATGGCGACGCTCGCTTCGTCGTTCGACTTTGCCACGACGCTCGGTGATTCGCTCGCGCGCGCCGGCTTCTTTTTTACGCAGGCGCTGATCCCGCACGAAGCCGCCCAACGCGCCACGCGTGAAACCAATCGCCTGCTGACCCAACGCAACGAAACGCTCCGCGTTCACACCGCCGCGCTGGCCAAGGCCAACCGGAAAATCGCGTCCGAGGTGGCGCGTCGTGAGACCGCCGAGGCGGCGAGTCGCGACGCCAGGGCGCAGCATAAGGCGCACGTGATCGAGTCGCGGGCAATGCAGGGGAAGTTACGCCAGCTCACCCGAGAAATCATCTCGGCCCAAGAAGAGGAGCGGAAACAGATCAGTCGCGAACTCCACGACGAAGTCGTGCAAACGCTCGTCGGCATCAACGTCCAGTTGGCCGCGCTAAGCCGCGACGCTTCCGGTGGCGTAAGAAGCCTCAAAGCCAAGATCGCCCACACGCAGCGTCTCGTGGAGCACTCCGTTGACGCGGTGCACCGCTTCGCCCGCGAGTTGCGCCCCTCGGTGCTCGACGACCTCGGGTTGATACCCGCGTTGCTCGCGCACAGCAAACTCGTGACGGCGCGCAAACGCCTCAAGATTCGCCTCACCGCCTTCGCCGGTGTCGAGCGGTTGAGCAATGCCCGCCGCACGGTGCTATTTCGGGTGGTGCAGGAGGCGTTGACCAATGTCATCCGCCATGCCCGCGCCACTCGGGTCGAGATTGTCATTAGCGAAATTCCCGACGCCGTGCGCCTGGAGATCGTGGACAACGGGCGAGCCGTTCGCACGCGGACGGTCCGTTCGCGCGGTTCGAAACGTCTCGGCCTGATCGGTATGCGGGAACGCATCGAGATGGTGGACGGCGTGCTTGTCGTGGAGTCCGTTCCCGGCACCGGCACCACCGTGCGCGCCGAGATTCCTTTCCGCTCCAGCGACGAATAAAATTATGAACACCACCCCATCGATCACCATTTTGCTCGCGGAAGACCACGTCGTCGTGCGCCAAGGCCTGTGTGCGTTGCTCGCCGCGGACAAGGCGTTCGTGCTGGTCGGCGAAGCGCACAACGGTCGCGAAGCCGTGGACATGGCGGTCGCCCTGAACCCCGACGTCATCGTCATGGATATCGCCATGCCAGTCCTCAACGGCCTGGAGGCGACCCGGCAGATCCTTGCCGCCAACCCGAAGGCCAAGGTCCTGATTCTTTCGGCGCACAGCGACGATGCCTACATCGAACGTATGAGCGCGGCGGGCGTCGCCGGCTTCCTCGAGAAGCAGACTTCGGCCGAGATTCTTGCAAAAGCGATCAAGGCGGTCGCCAAGGGTGGAACCTTTTTTAGCCCGTCTATCGCGAAGCGCATGTCGAACAACCCGGCGGGGCCCCGTGATCGCGACGGCATGCTCAAGGCCGACCCGTCGCGTCTCACCACGCGCGAGGCCGAGGTGTTGCAGCTCGTGGCGGAAGGCGCCGCCAACAAGCAAATCGCCTCCATGCTCGGCATCAGCATCAAGACCGTGGAAAAGCACCGGCAGCGTCTGATGGACAAGCTCGACATCCGCAACACCGCCGGCCTCACCCGCTACGCGATCGCCACGGGAGTGATCGAAGGCCGCGTGCAGTTGACCATCGTGTAGGAAGTGCGGTCAGCCAGACGCGCGAGGGTTGCGCGGGCGCGTGTTGAGCCCTTTTCGCGTGGATCCGGGGGCCCGACGAGCCGTGCCTCCATGCGCCGCAGATAGCTCGGGGCAGGCCCGTTCATACGGGTGGGTAAAGCCCCATATAATAGCCGGGGGAACTGCCGTAGAGTGGCAGAAGTTCTATGAAATTCATTTATCCCGTGCCGATGTCCTCGGTGGCCCTCGCGGCCTTGCTCGTTACTCCTTCGATCGGCCACGGCCAATCGATTCTCGGCGGCTCCGATGACTTCGTTTTGCTCTCGGGCACCGCGATCACAGTTGCGGCTCCCGGCCCCAACACCTTCTCGAACGGTGACGTCGGCGCGATGACCGGTATCAGCGGCTTGAGCGGCACGGGCAGCGATGGTCTCCCCGTCGCCTATCCCCCGGTTTACGGCACCGTGCCCGACGGCACGATCTACCTCGCTGAACCCGTGGTCACGAATGCGTTGGCCGACCTTTCCTTGGCGCAGACCAAGTTGAAAAATCTCGCCGAGACCACCAACTTCACTGCCACACCGACCTTGGGCGGCCGCACGCTCACGGCAGGCGTCTACAACTTCGATGTCGCCGCGGACCTGACCGGCACGATCTTCCTCGACGCGAACTTTCAGAACAACGTCACGTGGGTGTTTAACATCGGCACCACCCTCACCACCGCAGCGGGCGCCCAAGTCGTGTTTATCAACCTCGGCACCAACGGCGGCATCGACAACGGCCTCTTCTGGAACGCCGGAGCCGCCGTCAATTTTGGCGCTGAAAACATCATCGCGGGCAATTATCTCGCGGGCACCGCGATCACCTTCGGCACCACCAACGGCGCGGACGGCAGCGGCAGCGGTCGTGCGCTGGCCGGCGCGGAGATCACCTTCGACGGTCCTGGCAACATGGACCTGCTCGGCACCGGCGGCGACCTGACCGGTGGCCTCGACTTTGATGGCAACCAGTCCGGCTACGTGTTGCTGAGCGGTGACGGCACTTACACCAAGGGCCTCTCCGATGTGAAGCTGCGCCCGGGCGTTCTCTACAACACCGCCAACGTCGTCATTGACGGCGGCAGCGCGGACACCGACCCGGATGTCGGCGCCACGCTCACCGTTTTCCAAACGATCGCGACGCTCACCGGCACCAACACCTACACCGGCGGCACCATCATTGACGCCGGCCGCTTGACCGCTTCGAGCGAGAACCTGCCGACCGACGGCAACGTGACCTTCATCGACAGCAACGCCACGGGCCAGACCGGCGAACTGATCTTTGCACAGCCGGACGACGGCACTTTCGGCGGCAACATCACCGGCGACGGCTTGGTCATCAAAGACGACGCCGGCGCACTCACCCTCACCGGCGAGAACACCTATACGGGCGGCACCACCGTCAACGGTGGCTCGCTCATCGTCAGCACCTCCAGCCTCCCCGGCGACGTTGCGCTCGCCAACGACAGCGCGCTTGTCTTCGACCAGGCCACCGACGGCACCTTCGCCGGCGTGATCTCGGGCGACGGCACCCTCACGAAAGACAATGACGGCGTCCTCACGCTCACCGGCGAGAACACCTATGTCGGCACCACCACGGTCGCCGGCGGCACACTCGCCCTCAGCGGCGACGGCACCTTGGGCGAGATCGCCAACGCACTCGTTGTTGATAGCGGCACGCTCGATCTCGGCGGCACCGACCAGACGGTCGGCGCGGTCAACCTCGACAACGGCGGCGAGATCAACAACGGCACGCTCACCGGCTCGTCCTACGACTCCACCGGCGGCTCCGTCGGCGCGGCTCTCGCGGGCGTCGGCGTCGTCTTTACGAACACCTCCGGCATCACCACGCTCACTGGCGCGAACACCTATTCGGGAGGCACCGTGGTCGATGGCGGCACGCTGATCGTCAACACCACGTCCTTGCCGTCCGACGCCGTCACCGTGGCCGCCGACAGCAACCTCGTCTTCGACCAAGCCACGAACGGCTCCTTCGGCGGAGTAATCTCCGGCGCTGGCGCGCTCGCCAAGGAAAACGACGGCAACCTCACGCTCACCGGTGCCAACACCTACTCGGGTGGCACCACGATCAACGGCGGCTCGCTCACCGCGAGCGTCGCGAGCCTCCCGGCCGACGGCGACGTCGCCCTCGCGAACGACAGCGGTCTGATCCTCAACCAAGCCACCGACGCCAGCCTCGGCGGCGTGGTCTCCGGCGACGGCAGCCTCACCAAAAACAACGTTGGCGCGCTCACCCTCGCTGGTGCCAACACCTACACCGGCGGCACCACCATCAACGGCGGTTCGCTCATCGCCAGCACCGAGACGCTCCCGGCGGCCGGCGACGTGGCATTCACCAACAACAGCAGCCTCGTCCTCAACCAAGCCACCGACGGCGTGCTCTCCGGCGCGATCACCGGAGCCGGCTCGCTCACCAAAAACGACGCGGGCGCACTCACCCTCACCGGTGACAACACCTACACCGGCGGCACCACCGTCAACGGCGGCACCCTCATTGCCGACACCGACAGCCTTCCGTCCAACGGCGATGTTGTTCTCGCCAACGCCAGCGGCCTCGTGCTCGACCAGGCCACCAACGGTTCCTTCGGCGGAGTGATCTCCGGCGACGGCTCCGTCACCAAAGACAACACCGGCGAACTTACGCTCACCGGCGAGAACACCTACACCGGCGGCACCACTGTCACCGCGGGTCGCCTGGTCGCCAGCACCTCGATCCTGCCGGCCGACCAAGCGGTCGCACTCGGCGCCGATGGCACGCTCGTCTTGAACGAAGCCACCGACGCTTCCTTCGGTGGCGCCATCAGCGGCCCCGGCATCATCGAGAAGCGGGGCAACGGCGCCCTCTCGCTCGACAACGACACTGACTCGCAACTCGACGTGCGCACCGGTTCCTTTGTCCTCACGGACAACACCGTCGGCGCCACCACGCTGGCCGGCGGCTCCTTCCTGCGCGGCAACGGCACGATCAACGGCAACCTGTTCAACGGCGGCACCGTCTCGCCTGGCAACTCGCCCGGCACGATTGTAGTTGCCGGCAACTACACGCAGACCGCCGACGCCACGCTCGTCATGGAAATCGCCTCGGCGGTTTCCTTCGACCAGTTGCTCATCGCCGGCACCGCCGATCTCGACGGCACCCTGCAACTCGATCTCCTCAACGGCTACGAGCCGGTCGGCGAAGACTTCACGATCATCACTGCGGGCGGCGGCGTGAACGGCACGTTCACCCCCGTCACCGGCAGCGCCGCGTTGACCGCCGAGGTCACCTACAACGCCAACGACGTCGTCGTTTCGTTTGAACAGGCCGCTTTCGAGATCTTCGCCGGCACGCCCAACCAGGTCGCTGTCGCCGAAGCCGCTCAGCAGAGCCCTGCGCTCACCACCGCCCTCAACGGCGTGCCGCTCGCCAGCCAGATGCCGGCCGCGCTCAACGCCCTGTCGCCGCAGGGCTACCAGGTCTGGTCCGACATCGCCTTCGCACACACCGCCTCCCTCGGCGATCGTCTCCGTCGCCAACCTCAGGCCGTCGAAGGCGAGCAGGACATTTACTTCGAGGTCTCCCAGAGCCGCGGTGAGCTCCACGGCGATCTAGACGTGAACTCCAGCCGCTACACCAGCGAGTCCGGGCTCGTCGGTATCAACCACGCCGTGAGCTCGGAGTTCACCTTTGGCGGCTTCTTTGAATACACCGAGACGAAGGCCGGAATGGGTTCGTCCGGCAGCCGCACGGAAATCGAAACCAAGATGCCCGGCGTCCGCGCCGCTTGGAAACGAGGCGCCTGGTTCGCCAACGCCGTCGTCGGTTACGGCTTCGATGACTACGAGTCCACCCGTGAGATCAACTTCCCGGGCACTTCGGCCACCGCCAAGTCCAAGACCAAGGGCACCCATTGGCTGATGGATGTTTCCGGCGGTCGTCGTTTCCTCGCCGGCCCCGTCTCGCTCTCCCCGTTTGCCGGCCTCCAGGCCAGCAGCTGGAAAGCCGACGGTTTCACCGAGAGCGGCGCGGGTGACTTAAACGCCACCGTCGGCAGCCAATCGGCCCGTTCGCTGCGCACGCAGCTCGGTCTCGAGGCCGCCGTCGACTTCACCGTCGGTTCCGCGCTGGTGCGCCCGCATGTGCGGGCCGCCTGGATTCATGAGTTGCAGAACGACCACCGTTCGATGGGCGCGTCCTTGGACGGCGTCGGTTTCGAGGTCGAGACCCGCGATCCGCAACGCGACAGCGCCCGCCTGAGCGCCGGCTTCGATGTCGCGTTCTCCCGCGCCGTGTCGCTCTACGCCGACTACTCGATCCAAACCGGCCACACCAGCAGCGTGGTCGGCGAGTGGCGCGCGGGCCTGTCCATCGGCTTCTAAGCCGCCCTCGCGTCGCGCCTGTCGCCTCGTTCAAGGCCCCCGGATTTCCTCCGGGGGCTTTTTCATGGGCCGGTATCGGGCGCTTTCGCAAATAACGATGTCCCGGAGGGTAGGGTAAGTGCTTATATCGAAGTATTGGATACAGGCGTAAGCTCCCGCCCTTAGTTCTATGAAATTACATCGTCTGACTTCCCTGCTCATCATTGCCGCCGCGCCTGTCGCGCTGTTCGCCTCCGCGGAGACGGATCGGAAGATCGAGGCGGCCGCCGAGGCCTCTTATAATTATCGCACGGTCCTCGATGAGAATGTGAAGGTGAAGGCCAAGGACGGCGTCGTCACGCTGACCGGCACCGTCGAAGACAAAGACGACCGCGCGCTCGCCGCAGACACCGTAGAAAACCTCCCCGGCGTGGTCGCGGTGCAAAACGACATCGTTGTCAAACCCAGCCACCCCGAGCGCTCCGATCAATGGATCGCCCTCAAAATCCGCGGTCGCCTCCTCGTGAAGTCCAACGTCAGCGCCGCTTCCACTCAGGTTGCCGTGAAAGACGGCGTCGTCACCCTCACGGGCAGCGCCGACAATAGCGCCCAGAAGGAACTCACCGCCGTCTACGCCAAAGACATCGAGGGCGTGAAGTCCGTCGAAAACGAGATCGCGATCAACGACGCTCCGGTCGCCAGCTCCACGATGGGCGAAAAAATCGACGACGCCTCCATCACCAGCCAGCTCAAATACGCGCTGCTCACCACCAAGGCCACCAGCGCCCTGCGCACGAAAGTCACCACCGTGGACGGCGTGGTCGGCATCACCGGCGAAGCCGCCAACGACGCCGAAAAATCCCTCGTCACCAAACTCGCCGAAGGCGTGCGTGGCGTGAATTCGGTCGTCAACGACATGACCGTCAAGAGCTGAGCCTGACGAAGTCCTCCCGCGAATTCCCAACCACCCACTCACATGAATCGCATCATCTCGCTCGTGCTCCTCGTCGGCGGAATCATCCTCTTGATTTACGGTTTCCAAGCCTCCGAATCCGTCACCTCGGAGTTCTCCCGCCTCTTCACCGGTTCACCCACCGATAAAACGATCTGGCTGCTGATTGGCGGCGCGGTGGCGACGCTCGTCGGCGCCGGCGGTCTCGTGGGCGGATCGAAGAGCGCGTAACGTTTCCGATGCTCAGCTACGCCATTCTCTTCCTGATCGTCGCGCTCATCGCCGGTGTGCTCGGCTTCGGCGGCATTGCCGGCACCGCCGCGACGATCGCCAAGATCCTGTTCCTTATCTTCCTCGTCCTCTTCGTTGTCTCGCTGCTGCGAGGCCGGAAGGCCTGACCGTTCTCCTTTCACCCGTTTACCGACTCATTATGAAAACCAACGACACACACGCACAGACTCCCAAAGAATTGCTGACCGATCTTCGGTCGCTCGTTTCCGACGCCGAAAAGATGGCCTCTGAAACCATTTCCGAAACCACCGCCGAAGCCATCGTCGCCCTGCGCGCTCGCTTCGACTCCGCGCACGCCCGCCTCGGCGAATTGTGCTCCTGCGCCAAGGACAAGGTCGTCGCCGGCGCCAAGTGCACCGACACGGCGATCCGCGCGAACCCGTATCAGTCGCTGGCCATCGCGGCCGGAGTGGCTCTGCTGCTCGGCGTGCTCCTCGGGCGTCGCACCAAGTAAGTTGTAACGA
>DFYA01000014.1 GCA_002382525.1 Opitutaceae bacterium UBA4094 | reverse complement strand
TCGCCCGCCTCGGCGCGAGCCACGTTGATCCGCGCAAACTCCGCATACGTCATGAAGATTTCGCCGCGCACCTCGACCCGCGACGGCGCGTCTGCCGGGAGCTCGCGCGGAATCGCCGCGATCATAAGCACGTTGGCGGTTACGTCATCGCCCGCACGCCCGTTGCCGCGCGTAACCGCCGCCACCAATTTCCGGTCTTCGTAAACCAAACTGATCGCGATGCCATCCAGCTTTGGCTCGACCACCCACGAGAGAGCCGTGATGCGCGCCGCCCGTTCCGTGCGTTCGATGAACGCCCGCAGCTCGGTTTCGGTGTAGGCTTTCTCCAAGCTCAACATCGGCTCGCCATGCACCCGCGTGGCGAACGCGCCCGTGCGATCATCGCCCACCGCTTCAGCCGCGCCGGCCTCAAGCCGACGCAGTTCCCGCTTCAGCGCATCGTATTCGGCATCGGTGAGCTCCGGCGCGTTCTTCTTGAAATACAGGTCGTCGTGCCGCGCGATCTCCGCCCGCAACCATTCGACGCGCGATGGAACCGCTGCGACGGAGGACGGCCCTTCGGCGTGCGCGGCCGCCCACGGTTCTCCGATCAACAGCACAACGGCTCCAAACCACCACAAGGACATACGCATCATTTGCAGACGCATAGCACCTAAAGCACAAAAAGCAGGCCTTATGCGTTATCCCGCAATGCGGAGCCCAAGAAATCCAGCAGCCGCGTGGTGTGAGTTGCCACCTGTCCATCGGCGCGAGCCCACGCATCGGCAGCGAGGCCATGCCAAACGACGCCGCGCTGAGCCGCGCCCGCTACATCGGCCGGAGTTTGCGCCAGCAGCCCCGCAGTCAGCCCGGCGAGCAGATCCCCACTGCCGCCGCGCGCGAGCACGGGTCCACCAAAGAAGCTGTGATAGGCGCCGCCCGCGTGATGGATCGCGGTCACCGGCCCCTTGCGCACGACAACGGCGTCGACGCCGACATGCGGTTCGATACGTGCGAGTTCGCCCGCGTGCGGCGTGAGGATGCGCGGCGCCTTGCCCGCGGCGACGATGTCGGGCTGAAGCGCGTCGGCGTCGATCACCAGCGGAACGGCGGATTGCGCAACGATGTCCCTCGCGAGCGCCAGCGTCTCAGGTTCGCGCCCGAGGCCCGGCCCGATCATCAGTGACGACGCACGTGCGATTTTTTCGCGTAGCAAATGCGAGCCCTCGAGCGCGAGCCCGCCGTCGGGTGTCTCAGGCCAGCCGACCCACATCGCTTCCGGCACGCGCGCCGCAAACGCGGCCGTCAACGACTCGGGCACAAACGCCGTGACGAGCCCCGCGCCGCTGCGCATGGCCGCCATCACGCTCATGAGCACCGCGCCGGGATAGCTGCGCGATCCGCCGACGATAAACACATGCCCATACGTGCGCTTGTCGGACCGCGGAGAGCGCAACGCGCGCAACGGTGCGAGCACCGCAGGCGTCAGCACGCGACCCGTTTTGTCACTTATTAAGTGACGAGTAGGTTTGAGCGGTTCGTCGAAGAATCCGAGGTCGAGATAGCGGGCGCGCCCCGCGTTGGACAGCGCAAGCAGCGGGGTTTTCACGATGCCGGTCGCATACGTGAAATCGGCGCGGAACGCGCACGCATCGTCGAGTCCACTCGGCAGATCCACGGCCGCGCGGAAACGAATCGGAAGCGCGTTGACCTGCGCCAGCAGCTCGGCGGTCGCGGTGTCGAGCGGCGGACGGAATTGGTAGCCAAAGACGCCGTCGAGCACGAGGTCGTAGCCAAGAGACGACCCCTCACTCACGCTCGCAGCCACCGGCGCAAGATCTCGCCAGGCACGTTGCGCGAGCGGACGCAGCGTGCGCTCGCCGAACGCAAACCGCACCTCGACGCGGATGCGCGGGTGGAGCTCCACGATGCGGTGCGCGGCGATGAGCGCGTCGCCGGCGTTGTGGCCTTTGCCAGCCAACACCAACACGCGTCCGCCCGCGGAGGGGAATCCGCCGATTTCCTGAAAGTCGCGCAACACCGCGTCAGCCACGGCGCGGCCGGCTTGCTGCATCGCGGACCATTCCAGCGCCTCGTCACCGGCAAAATAAGCTGACTCGAAGTCCTTCGCTTCGGCGCAGGTGAGGATCGGGTGCGCGGCGTTCATGACATTGTATTGGACGGGAAACTACACCGCCTTCACCACAGCGGCGACCGCCATCGCGGCGGTGTCGCTGTGCGAAAGCGTGAGAATGACGTTGGTGCCGCCGACATGGCGGAGCAGCGCCTGACCTTGTTCGTCGAGACGCACGAGCGGTTCGTGGCGGCTGCCATGGTAAACCGAGATCGATTTCCAACCGAGTTCCGCGCCGATGCCGGTGGTGAACGCTTTTGACACGGCTTCCTTGGCGGCGAAACGGGCCGCGAGGTGTTTGTGCGGAAACTTCATGCTCATGCAGTAGGCACGCTCCTCATCGGTGAACACGCGGTCGAGGAAGCGCTCCCCCTGGCGGTCGAGCACGCCCTTGATGCGATCAATCTCAATCAAGTCGGAACCGAGTCCGAGAAGGATGCCGCCAGGAGGGAGTTCGATGTTCATCGGAGGGGTGCCCACGGAACACACAGGATACACGGAATTCAAACCGACGGGCCTCTGATTCTTCCGTGTATTCCGTGTATTCCGTGGGCAATAAATCAGCTGTTCATTCGGCGTTTCATTTCACGCACCGCTTCATCGATTCCCGTCATCAACGCGCGGCTGATGATGCTGTGGCCGATGTTCATTTCGTGGACGTGCGGCAGGGTGCGGATGTCCGCGACGTTGTCGTAGTTGATTCCGTGGCCGGCGTTGACTACCAGTCCGGCGGCGTGCGCGCGCAATGCGCCTTCGCGCAGGCGGGCGAACTCTTCGGCGCGGCGTGGCGTGTGCCAGGCGTTGGCCCAGGCTCCCGTGTGCAACTCGATCCAGGGCGCACGGAGCTCGGCGCTCAGGTCGATTTGCGCCGGCTCGGGGTCGATGAAGAGGCTCGTGATGATGCCGGCGGCGTTCATCGCGTTAACGCAGGCCTCGACGTGTCCGCGGCGCGCGACAACATCGAGTCCGCCTTCCGTGGAGATTTCCTCGCGGCTCTCGG
>DFYA01000294.1 GCA_002382525.1 Opitutaceae bacterium UBA4094 | reverse complement strand
GCGACCATCACGGTGCGCTACATCGCGGACAAAACATGCGTCGAACTGAAGTCGCTCAAACTCTATTTCCACGCCTATCGCAACGAAGGCATCTTCTTCGAGGCCGCCACTAACAAAATCTGTGACGACCTCGGCAAGGCCCTCAAGCCGCGCTCGCTCACCATCATCGCCGACTTCAAGGCGCGCGGTGGCTTCTCTTCCGTCGTCACTGCGGAATATCGCGCTGCCGGAAAGAAGGCCCGGCGTTAACCGGCGCGGTCGTCCACGTCTCGTTGAGCCGGATGCTATCCGGGGTCGATGATTCGTGGACGAGCTCGTCGCCGCGGTAAACCCGCACCCAGACACCTCGCAGTTGTGAGCCGACGGGGCGCGCGGATTGTCCGCGGTAGGCTTCTTTGGTGAGTGTGACCGAGGAGGTTTTTACGATGGTCTTGTCGCGCGGTTTGAGCGTGCCGATCCGGATCGTCGAGGCCTGCTGGCCGGGGGCGGCGGAATGTATACCGCCGCCAAACAACCGGTATTCCACGCGCAAGTTATCGAGCTGACGGAGCGTGGTGTTCGAGACGGTGAGGCTGTAGCCCCATTGTTCATGGGTGGTGACGAGCGTGCGCGTTTCCGTCGTGGTGGTGCCATTCGAATAGGTCGTGGTCCAGGGCACCTGGCTCTCCTTTCTTGTGGAGTCGAATTTGGCGCGGCCGGCCGTCACTTGGATGGAATTGGGCGGAAGCGGTTTGTCGGCTTCGCGTTGGGCCCATTCGCGTAATGTTTTTTGGTCGGCTTCCACGAGGTTAGCCAACGGGAGATCGAAGCGCATGCCGTCGGCGCGACGGATGCGGGCGATGTCGTTTTCGACCGAAAGGACGTCGGCCTCGATCGAGCGTCCCTGTTGGTCGGTGAGCTTAAACGTCTCCGCGTGCGTGACGGGCGGTTGGGCGAAGGCGAGGGTGCACAGGGCGACCCCGCCGAGCAGGCGGCGCCCGAGGGCGCGCAGGGGAGGGAGCGGCGTCACCATTTTTCGTTTTTGGCGATGTCTTCGGAGGTGATCTTTTCGAGCACCAGTTGTTTGCCGACGTAGATGCGCAGCCACATGCCGTGCAGGGTGTCCTTGATGGGTTTACTGTTGCCCGTCTCACTCCAATACCAGCCCGGCTTGAGCACGTAACGGAAGCTCGGCACGGACTCGGTGCGGAAGGTGGCGTTGGCGTAGACGTCCACCGTGCCGATATTGGTGGTCTTTTTGACCCGGCGCAGAGGGAGGGTTTTTCCGCCCGCGGTGGCGCCGTCTTGTTTGACGAAAAGGATGTATTCGGCGCGGACATCGGTGAGCACCTGTCGGCTCTTGTTCGTGAGCGTGATGTTGTAGCCCCAAAGGTCTTTGTAGGCGGTCACCGCGCCGCCGTGCTGGCTTTCTTTTTGGGTGTCGAATTTGCCGCGGCTGAACTGGATTGGCAGCTCGCTCTCATCGATGGCGGGCGGGTTGGCGTCGGCCCATGCTTTGAGCGCGCGCTGGTCTTTGTCGGTGAGGGTGTCGAGCGGGATGGAGAAGACCTGACCGTCGTCGCGTTTGATTTTCACCTTGTCGCCTTCGAGCGCGAGAACCTCTGCGGTGAGCGAGCGGCCCTGTTTGTCGGTGAGGTTAAAAGTCTTCGCGTCGGACGCGACGGAGGCGAAGAAGACCGACGCGAGAGCAAGGAGCAAGCGGAGGAGGGTGGGCGTTGTCATGGTAGGCGGGGTGATAGGCGGACTGGCGCAAAGGGGAATTAGTTACCGGGCGTGACCCACTTTTCCTTGGTTTTGAGTGTTTCGGGGGAGGCGTATTCGGCGATCAGGACGTCGCCGGCGTAGAGCCGCGCCCACACGCCGGTGAGGCCGCCTGCATAATTATAGGAGCCGTCGCTGCTGCGAAATTTGCTAAACCGAAACGCCTTGGTGCGAAACGAGTCGGTCTTTTTGCCTTCCAATGAGGGCACCGCGTGCCGGCCGGATTGGGTCGTCTGCCGGCTGCCGCCGTAGAGTTTGCCGAAGATGATGTATTCGACGCGGAGATTATCGATGGGGTGCAGCGTGGTGTTGTTCACCTCGATATTGTAGCCCCACTCCTCGTTCGTTCCCTTGTAGTAGGCGGACTGGTAGGTGGTGTCCGAGTTGAATTTACCGCGCGAGACGTTGAGGGTGACGCTGCCGGCTGCTGGCACGGGCACCTTGATTTGGGCGGGCGGCGTGGACGCGCGGGGCGGTGGCGGCGGGTTGTCCTGGGCCCATGTCTTGATCGCGACCTGATCGTCGTCGCTGAGGTTTGCGAGCGGCAGGTCGAATAGTTGGCCGTCTTCACGTTTGATTTTAACGGTCTCGCCTTCGAGGGCGAGGACCTCGGCTTGCAGGGTGCGACCGAATTGGTCGGTCAACGTGCGGACTTGCGCAGGAAGGAATGCGCCTGAAAGAACCGGCAGCAGGGCGAGGCCAAGGAGTTTTTTTGGAGACAGTAACATTGCAGCGGATTGGCCGCAGCGATGCAAAACAAGGGCGGCTCTTATGCAAGACCTTGGTCTGTGAAAACAGCGTCAGGCTCGTCGACAACCCTCACGCGTTGAGCGCCCGGATCGCCGCGGCGTGCAGCGCGGGCGCAGCGGCGACGGTGGACGTGCCCTTCATCGGGTCGCCACCCAGCCAGTCGGTGATGACGCCGCCCGCGCCGCGCACCACCGGCACGACGGCGGCGAGGTCCCACAGATTCATGATCGGATCGACGGCGATGTCGGCAAAACCGGCGGAGAGCAGCAGGTAGCCGTAACAATCTCCCCAGGTGCGGACGAGCCGGGCGCGTTGCGCGAAGGCTTCGTAGGCGGGACCGTTTTGGTATTTGGCGGGGTTATACGGATCGCTGGTGAGCAGCGTGGCGTGCTCGATGCGGGCGCACTCGCGCACGCGCACGGGGCGCTCGTTGAGCGTGGTTGTTGAATTATCGCCAATCATGAGCTGTTGCAGGATCGGCTGGTGGATCGCGCCGAGCACCGGTTGGCCGTGGTGCAGAAGCGCTATGAGGGTGCCCCAGAGCGGCACGCCGGTGATAAAGGACTTGGTGCCGTCGATGGGATCGAGCACCCACACGAATTCGGCGTCGGGCCGGTCTTGGCCGAACTCCTCGCCAATGACGCCGTGAGACGGAAATTTTTTGGCGATGAGGGACCGCAGGAGTTGTTCGGCGCCCTTGTCGGCGGCGGTCACGGGGGAGTCGTCGGACTTGATCTCGACCGCGAGGGCGGGGTTCGCGAAGTAGGGGCGGATGAAGTCGCCGCTTTGATGGGCGAGTTCGGTGAGAAACGTGCGGTAGGGCGTAAGGTCCACGCGGATGGTTGAAACCACGAAACACACGGAGCACACGGAAAAAAGAGTGGCGATACTCGCACAAGCCCAGCGGCAGCGTCCCCGCAAAGAAATCTCAATGTTCGTATTACGAACATTGGATTGTGGCGAGGAAGGTTTGGATTTCGTGCGGTTCGTGTGTTTCGTGGGCGAAAATGGCTTGGACCGAACACCTCATTCACTTCGTCGATTTCGAGGGGAGCATCGCGTCGGGAATTCTTGAATACGGCGTAGTCACGTTGCGCGGCGCGGAGATCGTCTCGACCGAAACGCGGCTTTGTCGCGCAACCGGCCGCGTGCGCGCTGAGGACGTGGCGGTGCACGGAATCGACCCAACCGCGGTGGTGGCACAGGCGCCGTTCGGCGACGACTTCGATCGGTTTGCGACCTGGCGCGAGACGGGGCCGCTGGCGGCGCATTTTGCCAACGCGGAAAACACTTTGATCAAATCGGTGTGGCCGTATCCGCGCACGTCACCGGATTTCGCTCGAACGGGAAGCTCGGTGGCGGAGTGGGGTGCATGGATCGATACCGGGCGGCTGTATCCGCAGTTTTATCCGACGCTGACCTCCGCGAAGCTTGCGGACGTCGTTGCTGGGTTCGGATTGCAGGCGCGGCTCGATGTGCTGGCAGAGGCGCATTGTCCGGCGGACCGGCGGCATTACCACTGCGCGCTCTACGACGCGTTGGCCGGGGCGTTGCTCCTCGCGCGGCTGGCGGACGAGCCCGAGTTGGCGCGGCAGTCGCTTGCGTGGCTTTTGGAAATGAGCACCTTGGACGGCGAACGGCGCGACGAGATGCGCCAAGGCGGCCTCTTTTAACCTCCAACCACTTCCATGAAGCACACGGTCGAAATCGTCGCCCACCGCGGGGCCTCGCGGGATGCCCCGGAGAACACGTTGACGGCGGTAAAACTCGGCTGGGTGCAAGGTGCTGACGCGGTGGAGATCGACGTTCACCTGACGGCCGACGGCGAAGTGGCCGTGATCCATGATCCCACGCTCATGCGCACGACGGGGCGCAACGCCCGCGTGGACGAGACGACGTTGGAGAGTATCCAGAAGCTGGATGCAGGCGTGTGGAAAGGCGCCGCGTGGCGGGGCGAACGCGTCCCGACCCTCGGCCAAGTTTTGGCAACGGTGCCGAAGGGCCGGCGGCTGTTTATCGAGATGAAGGCGGCGGAGGGGCTCGCACCGGCGTTGCAACGCGCGGTCGCCGCGAGCGCGGTGGAGGCGGAGCGCATCGTGTTGATCAGTTTCGACTCGGTGGCCCTGCGGGAGGCGAAACACGCGCTGGCCGGGTCTCGTGCGCTGTTCTTGGCGGATACGCCCGAAGGTGATCCGGAAAAGCTGCCGGGGTTGATCCGCTTTTGCCACGAAGAGGGGTTCGACGGGCTTGGCGTGAGCGCAGGCTGGCCAATCGACGCGGCCTTGGTGGAGCGCCTGCGCAACGAGAACCTCGAGTTGCACGTGTGGACAATAAACGACATGCGACGGGCGCGCGCCCTGGCGGACGCGGGTGTCGCGAGCATCACGACGGACCGGCCCGGCTGGCTGCGGGAGAAGCTCAGCGACCGCTGACGGCGGCGGTGAGTTTTTCGAGCGACGTCTCGGTCAACGCGGCGAGCTTGTTAAAGGCGTGCGCAAACTCGAAATGCGCGGTGGCTGGATTCGGCACCACGATGACGCGCAACCCGGCGCGATGGGCGGACACATGGCCTGGCACGGAGTCTTCGAAAGCGATGGCTTCCTCCGCGTTCACACCGAGGCCGCGCAGGGCGGCGAGGTAAACGTCGGGCTCGGGCTTGCCGCGGGCGACGTCGTCGCGGCAGGCGATGTGGTCAAAGAGCTCCAACATGCCGCGTCGGGCGAGGTGGCCATCCACGTGGCTGTGGGTCGAGTTGGAGGCGAGGCCGATCTTGAG
>DFYA01000132.1 GCA_002382525.1 Opitutaceae bacterium UBA4094 | reverse complement strand
GCGGCTTTCGAGTGCGACGGAGGTGCCGGCGGTGAGGTCTCCGACGGACGCGTCGGAGCGGAGCTGCAGGCTGATCTTAGCGGGGGCGGGAAGGCGGTTGAGCACGTAGAAATAGAGGCGGCCGTCCACGGTTTTTTGGCGGACGCGGATGGGGTCGGCGAGGCCGGGGACGTCATCGAAACGCACGGCGGGGAGGGCGCGGTAGGCGCGGCTGAACTCCTCGATTTCGGCCTCCATGCCGAAGGTGCCGATGAGATAGCCGCCCTTGGTGATGCGAAGAGCATCAAGGTTGTTCAACGCGGCGATGTAGGGCTCCATGCTGTTGCGGCCCGCAGCATTCAGGGTGGAGACGCGCCAGGCGTGTTCCGCAACGGGCAGATCGCGCATCGGGGCGGTCCGGCCAATGGCGTCTTCCCAGTAGCGGTCGTGGATCACCGCTTCGTTGGAGCCTTTAGTATTCAAAAAAGCCATACTTTCGGGAGCGAGGAAGACGGTGCGGTTGGCTTCGAGGTCGGCGGACTTGTCGTTGAGGCCGCGGCGCCAGCGGTAGTCGCCGGGGACGAGGGTGTAGCTGAGCGTGATGTTGTCGTTACCGGCGTAGAGTTGCGGATCGATGCCCATGTCGCGCCACGCCTCGGCGGGGTCATGGTTCAGGTAGTCGGACATGCGCTCGTAGTCGGCGCGCGGGGTGAACAAGTTGAGCGTGAGTTTGAGGCCGGGACGCTTTGCGGAAATGGAATCGGCGAGGCGGGTGTAGTGGGCGTGCAGCTGGACGCAGCGCCAATCGATCCATTTTTTCCAGACGTCGGGATTGGCTTTTAACCACCGGTAGGCCGTCTCGAAACGGCGCGGATCATTCCGCTTGTAGCCAGGAATGGATACGCCGGTCGCCTTTTGAAAACCTTGGAGATTGATGTCGTTGTAGCCGGATTCGCTGGACCCGAAGCCGAAGATTTTGACGCGGGCGAGAACTAGGGAGACCCCGGTAAAACCAGGCTGGTCGCCGTAGCGGTCCACCACTTCGGTCACGATGGAGGAGACGGCGTTTTGCACGCGAGGATCGAGCGGGTTGTAGCCTGGATCGGAGCCGTGGTAGTGCCCGTGCCAGAGCTTTCCGTCGCGACGGATGTTGAGGACGGTTTCCTCGCCGGCGTGGATGCGGGTCATGTCGGTGATGGCGTGAGGCATGACCGACGGAAGGATGTGCATGTGGAGGCCGGCGTTGAACGTCATGCCGCGTGCGTGGAGACGTTGAACGAAGTAGGCGGGGTAGCCGGGCGGGTGCGGACGCAGACCGCCGATCGCCAGCGGCTGCTGGAGGGGCTCGACGATGGAGCCGTAGAGCGGGCCATCATACCAGGCGACGGGGTAGAGGAGCGTGCCTTGGGCGAAAGAGCTCATGTAGTCCATCGTCTTGGTCATGGCTTCGGCAAAGCCGGGGAAATTGGTGGCCGTGCCGAAGCTTTGGTTGAGCACCGGGTCTTCGTAGTAGATGCCGATCTCGCGAGCGGGCACGCTGCCTTTGAAGACGCGCGGAGCGGGTGAGGCTGGGAGGCGGTTGAGGTGGTAGATCTTGATGTGAGCGACGGCGGCGGGTTTTCCCTGCTCCGCGGTCATGAAGATAAACGACTGGCGGGTGGAGTGCGGCCAGAAGAGCACGCGCTGTTCGAGCATCGTGTGGGTAACCGGGTATTCATCGCCGGTGAAGACGCCGATCTGGGCTTGGAAATCTTTTTTGCCGGAAAGGTCGTGGAGCATCATCTCCATGGTGCGCGCCTTGTCGTCGGGGAACGTGATGACGGCCACGTGGGGCTCGCCGACGGCCTCGATGTTGAACTCCATGGCGAAGCGGTCGTGGCGGTTTTTTCCGGCTTCGCGGTAGTCGCCGATGGGTGAACGCACCACGGTGGACGGCGCGGATTGCGCGATGGGATCGGCCTTCGTCGGGTTGATTTCGGTCGCGAAGGTTTCCTCCGAGGGGACCGCGGAAGCATCGTTGTCGGCCGGCTGGACATGGACGGGGAACGTGGCGGTGCGTCCTTTGGAGCCGTCGAGGTAGTTCAATGTGAGGTTGAAGGCGCCGGCCGTTTTTGGGGTGAGGGGAACCTCCACCAACACGCGGGCGCGCGGGGCGAGCGATTGGTCAACGAGGCGTCCCTTGGCGACATCTTGGTTATTGTCGTCAACCAATGTGTAGGTGAGCCCGGAGAGTTCGGCGGCTTCGTCGGCGGGGTTGTAGAATTCGAAACGAACAAAGCCCGGCCGGTCGGCGGTGAGATAGTGTTCAAAGAGACGGCTGCGGGTGGTGAAGGAGCCGTCTTTGAGGAATTCGGCGCGCACCTCGGTGTCTGTGAGTTCGCGGTCGAACAATTTTAATTCGTCGATGGCGGCGTTCCACGAGTGAAGGCCGTTGGCGTCGGCGGCGCCGATGAGGAACGCATCATAGATCTTCGGTATCCATTCGGTGGCGACAGATTGGGAAACCCATTCGCCGTCCACATAGGCTTGGGTGCCCTTGGTGTTGTCCCAGGTGAACACGACGTGGTGCCAATCGCCCTTTTTCCAGGACGCGGACGTGTTCATGTAGATGTAGCGATCGCGGGGATCACGCACGTCGGCGCGCAGGCCGCGTCCGAGGTGATACCAGAGCCAAACGGTGTTGGTTTCGCGGCCAACGTAGGGTCCGTCTTCGCGGAAGAGGGTGCGACGACCGCCGTCCGCCGCCGAGCCGAGACCGTCCACGGGGGACTGGAGCCAGACGGAGAGGGAGCCCTTTTCTTTGTTGAGATTGCCCTTGGAGGCGTAGCGGAGCACCTGGCCCGGACCGAAGGAGGCAGCCATGCCGCGCTTGCCCGGGACGAGCGACGGGTGTCGGTCGGATGCGGTGGGTGAACCCGGGCCTTTCGCCTGGGCCTGGAAACCGGAGTCGAAGCTCAGATGAAAAAGCGGCTCGGGGACGGCGGTCGCCGCGCGGAGCGGGCTTGTGGTGGCGAGGAGGCCAGAGAGTGCGACAAAAGAAAGGGAGCGAAACGGGAGGGCGGTCATCACGGGGCGTGTGGGAGCGGGGCTGAATTAAAGAAGGCGGACACGAACGAGGCGTCGATGCCTGTTGGCACGACGCCTCGGCGGTCGGGTGTCAGGAGTGCGCTGTGCGGCGTTAGCGGCGACGGCGGCTGGTCATGGCAAAGAAGCCGAGGGCGCCACCTGCGAGGAGCGCATAGGAGGACGGTTCAGGGATGCTGGAGATGAGCAACTGGTCGGTGGTCAGCTTCGTGTCGGAGAGGCGGACTTCGTCGATCGTGCCATACCACGGCGTGCCGCCGTTGGCAGCGGCTCCGATCGAGAGTGCTTCGTCGGTCGCGGCGATGGTGCCGCTGTGAGTGAGGTTGGCCACTTGAAGAACAGACTCGGGATTGCTCAGGTCTTTCAGGTAAATCGTAATTCCGTTGGCAGTCGTGTCGGAGAAATTGGCGGTGACGGCGATGTAGTAGTCGGTGTTGAGATTAAGGGCCAGATTGCTGTCGAGCGTTTGAAAGCCGCTGCCGCCCCAACCGGCGCTCGGATCCATTTGGAAAATGATGTTCCGCGTGCCGAGGGTGGCGTGTTCGCCGGTGACGGCCAGCGCCCAACTGCCGGACGTAGAGCTGTTGACGCCTTGGCCGGCGAGAACGGAGATGCTGCCGGGATTGGTATACGACAGGTTCACGAATGCCTCGAAGCTGAAGGAAGCGGTGAGGTTGGCATCGTGCGCGGAGATATCGGCGCCGAGCTGGCGGTGATTGAAGCTCGCGGTGGTGCCGGAGCCTTGGATGGCGTAGGCGTTGACGCTGCCGTTGACGTTTTTGGGGAACGAGGCGCCGGCGGCGGTTCCGGAGGTGGGCAGCGCGTAGTGGACGGGCAAGGCATTTTGCGCACCGGTGCTCGGATGATTGAACTGGAACAGACCGATGTTGTTCGGGCCGGAATCGGCGAGCTGGGCGTTTTGCTCGAAGCGCCAGTGGCCGATGGTTTCAGCATGGAGGGCGGGCGTGAGCGACGCAAAGGCGACGAGGGTAGCGGTGAGGGCGAGCGGGCCGCGGGATTGGGCGAGGTGGTGCATGGCGACGGGGGGATGAGGGTGGTGGTGCGAGAGAGGCCGGGAATGGACTACTGCTGATTGATCAGAAGCTGGGCGGGAGAAAGTTTGGTGTTCGAAAGGCGCACCTCATCGATCGCGCCAAACCACGGAAGTTTGCCGTTGAAATCACCGCCGATGGTCACGGGGGCGGTGGCGGGCGCGATCTGGGTGAAATGACGGGAGTGCGCCAGACGTGCGGTGCGCAGGGGCGTGTTGTCCGTGAGATTTTTAACGTAGACGATGATGCCTTCGGGCGAGGTGTCGGCGAAGTCGGCGGTGACGGCGACGTAGAAATCTTTGCCAATTTCGAGGGACAGGTCGCTGGCGGCCATGCTGAGACTGGTGGCCCATTCTTTGCCCGCTTTGTTGAATTGCAGGAGAACCTTGAGCGGGCCGATCGCCTCGTTCTTTTCGCTGGTGACCACCAAGCCCCATGCGGCGCCGTCGGCGGCTTGCACACCTTGTCCGGCGATGACCATCGAATGCGGTGAGGAGCGAGTGAGGTGCACAAACGCCTCGATGCTCAACTGCGAGCTGAGCTTGGTTGTCGCCGCCTCGGAGACCTCAGCGCTGAAATGCCGTTCGAGAAAGGTGTAGTCGAAATTGTGATGCCCCACGGCCATGCCGCGGTTGGATTTCCCCTTGATTTTCCCGGGGAACGCGGATCCCGGACCGGTCGAGCGCGACACGTATTCGAACGGTGCGCCTTTGCTGCCGGGGGTGGTCAGATTGAATCCGTGCGGACCGGAGTCGGCGAGGAATGCCTGGGGTTCGAAACGCCAATAGCCCACCGTGTCGGCGTGGACGAGCGACGGAACGATGGTCAACGCGAGCGCGCCCATGAGAGCAGCGGAGGTGGGAAAGGGGGAGGTCACAGCAACACGAAGCGACTGGAAGGAGGAGGCGAGGGTAAGGGGCATGGGAACAAAGGGCGGTGGGCACGCCGGTGGGCGGAGTTTCCGCCGAGGCTGATTGAGAGGAATGCGTGAGGGCGGTTAAACGGGTAGGTGTGGTTACGGTATCGTCGGGGAAAACCCGGCGCGGGTGAGCGCGCCGGGAGATAAGAACCGTGAGCCAAGGCGTGTGTCTTGGCCGACGGGTTGCGGGAGCTTCAGCGGCGGCGCCGACGGGTGCAGGCGAGGCCGAGCGTGAGCACGCCGGCGATCGCGGCGAAGGCGGACGGCTCGGGGATCTGCGAGATCATGAGATCACCCTGGGTGAGCTTCACGTCGGAGAGGCGCACTTCGTCGATCACGCCGAACCACGGAAGATTGGCCGCGTCGGAGCCTCCGATCGTCAGCGGAAGAGCTGAAACGGACATGCTGGTGAAACTCGAGCTGTGCGCGAGGTTGATGACCGTGAGATCGGTGCCGGCGGTGAGGTTTTGGATGTAGAACGTGAAACCGGCGGAGCTGGTGTCGGAGAAGTCCGCGGTCATGCCGATGTAGTAATCGGTGTTGAGTTCGATCACGTAGTTGGTGTCCAAGGTGAGCAGGCTGGTGCCCCAGGTGCCGCCGTCGCGGTTGAACTGAAAGGCGAGGTTGCGCGCACCCAGACCGCTGTTGCCGGAGGTGACCACCAGGCCCCAGCTCGCGTCGTTCGAGGCGGCGATGCCTTGGCCGGCGATCACGCTGGAGCTCGAGCTGGACGAGTTGGTGAGGTTAACGAAGGCTTCGATCGAAAGTTCGTTGGCGAAGTTGGCGGAGGCGGACGAAATGTCCGTGCGAAACTCGCGTTGGTAAAAGGTCTGGCTAGTCGTGAGCCCGGTCGCAGCGGCGGTGTTGGAGGTGCCACCGATGGAGCGGGGGAACGCGGAGCCGGGGCCGGTTGCCGGCAACGTGTATTGATCGGGCGAGCCGTTGGTGTTGGGCGTGGTCAACGTGAAGCCATTCGGGCCGGAATCGGCGAGGAAGGCGCCGGGCTCGAAGCTCCAGTGTCCGACGGTAGCCGCTTGAACGGCGGAGGTAAGGCCAACGGCGCAGACGAGCGCCGCCGCGTGACGGGTGATCCGATGAGGAGTGTATTGGGTGTTCATGGGGTGGAGGGGAAGATGGGCGCTCGGTGCGAGCGCGGTTTCTCTGTGGGAGATCGTTTGGCTTTGGGTGGAGGTTTAAACCGCAAAACCCTCGCTGTTTTTCGTCGAAAAGTAATCTTCGGGCGCGGAGCTCAGCGGTGGCGGGTGGAGCGATGTGGTTGCTGGGCGTAGCGCTGATCAGGGCGCGGCGACGAGTTGGCGGGCGCGTTTCACCCAGTGTTCCTGCAGCAAAAAGTGCAGCCGCGCGTAGTGGCCCGCTGATTCGCATTGTTCGGCGAGTTGGGCATACGGCGTGAACCGCGCGAACTCTTGCGGATGCGACGATTCAATCGCGGCGACATCGGCAAGCGCGTTGCTTGTCGATTGCTGGAGGGCGCTGAGCCAAGCGGAAGGCACGGTGGCTTGTCCGCTGAGAACCGCTTGCGCCGCGTTAGTGGAAGAAAACGCACGCAGCTCAAACGGTTTTAACGTAAGCGAAACCTGACCGGCACTCGGGGCGATCGAGGCGCCGGTGGAAAGGTCCCGGAGCGTCGCGCTGTTGTTCAGCGTGAGGGTCACCTGCACGGTCTCGGGCAGGCGATTGAGGACGTAGAGGTAGCGGTGGCCATCGACGACCTTTTGCCGCACCCGTGCCGGGTCGGACATCGCGGGCACGTCGTCGAAGTGAACCGCAGGCAACGCGCGGTAGGCGCGGGTGAACTCCTCGATCTCGGTTTCCAAACCGAACGTGCCGATGAGAAAGCCGCCCTTGGTGATGCGCAGGGCGTCGAGGTTGTTCAGGGCGGTTGCGTAGGGCTCCAGCCCGTTGCGTCCGCCGGCGTTGAAGGTGGAGACGCGCCAGCCGTGTTCGGCGACCGGAAGGGCGGTCATCGGCGCGGTGCGACCAATGGCGTCCTCCCAATAGCGGTCATGGATGGTCACCTCGGTGCCGGACGCGGCGTTGAGAAACGCCATGCTCTCGGGGGCGAAAAACACGGTGCGGTTGGCCTCCAAGTCGACGGCCGAGTCGTTCAGCCCGCGGCGCCAGCGGTAGTCGGCCGGAACGAGCGTGTAGCTGAGCGTGATGTTGGCGTTGCCGGCGTAGAGAGCGGGATCGATGCCGATCTCGCGCCACGCCTGCGCGGGGTCGTGGTTGAGGTAGTCGGACATGCGCTCGTAGTCGGCGCGTGACGTGAACAAGTTGAGCGTGAGCTTCAGGTCGGCGCGTTTCGCGGTCATGGCGTTGGCGATGCGTTCGTAGTGGGCGTGCAGTTGCACGCAGCGCCAGTTGATCCAGCTCTCCCACGCGGCGGGATTGGCGCGCAACCATTGGCTCGCATTTGAGAAACGCGCGGGCAGTCCCGGGGTGTATCCGGGAATCGATACGCCGGTGTCGGCTTGGAACGCGACGAGGTTGGAGCCGTTGTATCCGGAGTCGGCGGAGCCAAACGTGAACATCTTCACGCGTGCGAGCACCAACGACACGCCGTTGAAACCGGGTTCGGTGGCGTAGCGGTCGACGACTTCGTCCACGACGTTGCCGACCGCGTTTTGCACCAGGATATCCAGCGGGTTATAGCCCGGGTCCGCTCCGTGGTAGTGGCCGTGCCACACGGTGCCGTCGGCGCGAATGTTGAGCACGGTTTCCTCGCCGGCGTGGATGCGGACCAAGTCGGCGATCGCGAAGGGGCGCAATGAAGGCAGCGCGTGCATGTGCAGACCTGCATTGAACGTCATGCCGCGCGCATCGAGTCGGCGGGTGAAATACGCCGGATAACCGGGCGGATGGGGGCGGATGCCGCCGACTCCTGTGGGCTGCGTCAGCGGTTCGACGGAGGAGCCGTAGAGCGGCCCGTCATACCACGCGGCCGGGTAGTGAAGGGTGCTTTGGGCAAACGTCTGCATGTAGTCCATCATCCGGGTCATCGATTGCGCGTAGCCGTCGAAGTCACGCGTGTCGCCAAACGTCTGATTGAGCACGGGGTCTTCGTAGTAGATGCCGATCTCGCGGGCGGGCACGCTGCCTTGAAACGTTTGCGGCGGGGCTGCGACGGGCAGGCGATCCAGTTGATAGATTTTAATGTTGGCCACGGCTGCGGGATGTCCGGCCTCCGCAGTCATAAAGATGAACGATTGCCAGCCCGAGCGGGGCCAAAACACGACGCGTTGTTCCTTCATCTGATGGGAGAGGGGATACTCGTCGCCGGTGAACACCCCGAGCTGGGCCTGATAGTCTTTCTTGCCGGTGAGATCGTGCAGCAAAACCTCCATGGTGCGGGCCTTGTCGTCCGGATAGCTGATCACCGCCACATGCGGTTGCCCGACGGCGCTGATGTAGAAATCCAGGGCGAATCGGTCGTGCCGGTTGGGGCCTGCTTCGCGATAGGCGCCGAGCGGGGACGAAACAACCGACGACGGTGCGGACTGGGCGAGAGGCGCGACTGCGGACGCGTTTATCTCGGTGATCAGCGTCTCGGTGGCGGGAAGGGTGGAGGTGTCATTGCCGCCTGGATACACGTGAACGACGACTTCGGTCATGCGGGCGACGCCGTCCTCGGTGTAGTGCAACCGCAGGCTGTGCTCACCCGCCGAGGTCGCGGTCAGCGGAACTGTGACGAGTTTTCGGTCGCCCGCGGCCAGCGGTTGATCGGTGAGGAGGCCTTGAGCGGTCTGGACGTTGTTCGCCGTGTGGAGAGTGAACGACACGGCGGTGAGCGATGTCGGCTTGTTGCGCGGATTATGGAGTTCAAGGAGAACGCTGCCGGCTTGTGCAACGTTGAGGTAAGGCTCGAACACCCGAACCCGCGCGGTGAAGGCGCCCAGGCGGAGAAACTCCTGACGCACCTCGGCGTCGCTGAGGATGCGATTGAAAATCGTCACCTCGTCGATCGCCGCATTCCAGTGGCGCAGACCGGTGGCGTCGCTGGCGCCGATGAAGAACGCCTCATAAAACTTCGGACTCCACGACGTGGCGCGGGACTCGGCGACCCATTCGCCGTCGATATACGCGCGAATGCCCTTGGTGTTGTCCCAGCTGAAAACCAGGTGATGCCAGGCACCCTGAGACCACGGCGCCAGCGGGTTGAGGTAGGCGTAACGATCGTTCGGATCACGGACGTCGCCTCTGAGCCCGACGCCGAGGTGAAACCACACCCACATCGCGTTGGTGTTGGCCCCATTCAGCGGGCCATCCTCGCGGAAAAGCGTGCGGGAGCCGCCGGTGATGGGGCCGAAGCCTTTCTCCGGAGCCTGGAACCACATCGCGAGCGAGCCCTGGTCTTTGGGCAAGTTGTCGGCGGCAGAATAACGCAGCACCTGTCCGGCCGCGAAGTGCGCCGCCGAACCGTGTTTTCCGGCGACCAAGGACGGCAGCCGTTGCGTCTGAAGGGGAGTGGCAAGTCCGGCGGCCTGCGCGGTGAATCCGGATTCGAAATCCAAATGAAACACGATGCCCTCCGGCCGACGTTGGTTCACCAGCAGTTGGTCGGTGTGGAGCTTCGTTCGCGAAAAGCGGACTTCGTCAATCAAACCATACCAAGGCGCGGCGCCCGTCGGACCGGCACCGATCACGAGAGGCGCGTCGGAGGCCGCGATACCGCCGGAATGGGCGACGTGCGCAACCTGCATGGGCGCTTCGGCATCGCTGAGGTTTTTGAGGTAAACCGTAATGCCCGCCGTGCTCGTGTCGGCGAAGTCGGCGGTCACCGCGATGTAGTAGTCGGTGTTGAGCTCCAGGTGCAGTCCGCTCGCCAACGTCTGAAAACCGGTTCCGCCCCAACTGCCGCCGTTGCCGTCCAGCTGGAAGATGAGCTGGCGTGTGCCGAGCGTGGAATGCGTGGCGCCGGTGACAGCCAAACACCAACTGGCTCCGCTGGAGGCCCCCATGCCTCGACCGACAACCACGGAACTCTGCGTGGTGTGGGAGGAGGTGAGATTCACAAATGCCTCAATACTCAGCGCTGCGGTGGAATCGCTGTCCTTGGTGGAAACGTCCGCGCCGAGCTGGCGGTGATTAAACGTGTGAGACGTTCCGGTTCCCTGGGCCGCGGTGGTGTTAGCGTAGCCGTCGATGGGGCCGGCCCACGTGGAGCCGGCGCCGGAGGCGGGCAACGCATACGCGTTCGGGAGCGGGTTGAGCGTTCCTGACGTGGGATGGTTAAACTGAAAAAGCGTGATTCCGTTCGGGCCGGAATCGGTGAGAAAGGCCCCGGGCTCGAAACGCCAATGGCCGATCGTCGAGCCCAGCAAAAGTCGGCTCGCCTGCAGTTTGATGTCCGACAATCGCACCTCGTCAATGAGGCCATACCAAGGTGACGCGCCGGTCGGTCCGGCACCGATCACGAGCGGTGCGTCGGAGGGCGCGATGCCGCCGGAGTGGGCGAGGTGCGCGATCTGTGTCGGTGAATCCGGAGCGGTGAGATTTTTGAGATAAACGGTGATGCCCGCTGCGCTCGTGTCGGCGAAGTCGGCAGTCACCGCGATGTAGTAATCGGTGTTGAGATCCAGGTGCAGGCCGGTCGCCAACGTTTGAAAGCCGGCGCCACCCCAACTGCCGCCGCCCCCGTCCATCTGGAAAATGAGCTGACGCGTGCCGAGGGTGGCGTGTGTCGCTCCGGTCACCGCCAGACACCAACTGGCGCCGTCCGAAGCGCCCATGCCGCGGCCGACGAGCACCGAAGTTTGGGTGGCGTGGGAATACGCCAGATTCACGAAGACCTCCACGGTCAGGGCCGACGTAAGGTTATCATCGTTGTCCGCGATGAGTGCGCCCACTTGGCGGTGATTAAACGTGCGGGTGGTGCCGGTCCCTTCGGCGGCGTGTTCGTTGGGTGCCTTTCCGATCACGACGGGGAACGCCGAACCGGGCCCTGTATTGGTTAGCGGATACTGCGTGGGCGACGGGTTGAGGAGGCCGGTCGTCGGATGGTTAAACGAGAAGAGGCCGATTTCATGCGGACCGGAGTCGTCGAAGAAAGCATTTTGCTCGAAGCGCCAGTGTCCGATCGTGGCGCCATGAAGCGCGACGGTCGCGGAGGCGGAACAGATGAATGCAGCGAGGAGCCCGACGCGGAGAAACGCGGGCGCGGGATGGGGGCGTGGGGTAGGGGTATGCATAGGAATTGGGGTATAATGCAGACAAAGAACGAAGAGACCCGGTGGTCCCGGGTCGCTTGGGGGGCGGGGTGCGCTGAGGCGGGCGGAATTACTTCACGAGCGTGGCCACGCCGAAGCGGGCGGGGGTCCAGTGCGGGTGCACCCCTTCCCCGAAGGACATGATGGCGGCGCGACCAGCGCCGTCGTTGTCGTTGAGCTGAAGCGTGAGGCCAAACTTGGCGCCGATCTCGGGGACAATGCCGCCGAGTTCGGACCAGGGCATAAAAAGTTCGTAAGTCGTGAAACCGGGTTCGTCGGTGCGCACCGCGAGCTTATACACCGAGGAATCGCGGGCGAGGTGTCCGGCGGTCAGTCCGCCGGCGTAGTTGTGATCCCGATACAACGTGTGCGCGCCGCCGCCGGCGCCCGGGCGGGCAGAACTCACCGTGTAGGCGAACGCGCGGTGGTCTTCACCCGGAGCGCGGTTGCCGGGGTGGATTGCGATAACGAGGCTGTCGCCGTCGGCGAGCCAGGCATCGTCGGAGAATGATTGATGGCGGTCGTCGCGGACACGCACGGCGAGGTAGAGCCCGGTGTCGTCCCATTGAAGCCAGCCGGCGCCGCTCAGGTTTTCGGGCGACCAACGGTAGGCGGAGTCGAGCGCGGTGAGTTGGTTATCGGCGAGCAGCGGAATGGGACGAACACGGTCGAAGTCCCAATCGTCGAGACGCCCATCGATCGTCGGCGGTCGGACGGCGCGGGTGGGGAAGGCCGCAAATGCGGTGCCATCGTAAACTGAAACGCTGATGTTATCGTAGGAAACGGTGCCGGGACCGTTGGCGGTGGGCGTGACGCCGATGGATTCGACATCCGGCGGCGCGTCGATGCGCATGTGTTCGAGGCGCCACGGCGAGGTGCGGGGGGCGACGAATACGTGGTTGATCGTGAGGGTGCGGGTGCTGCCGTCTTTGCGGCGCAGAGAAACGTTGCTGCCGGCCTTGAGGTCGTCGGTGCGAACCCAAACGGAATACAAGTAGGACTGGCCGGGAAGCGCCGGAACCGACTGGCTGATGTGTCCCCACCGGTTGGATACGTTGGTGAGCGTGAAGACGTGACGGCCGAGACCTGGCGTGGGGTCATCGGTGCTCACGGCGGCGCGGAATGCTTGAGGATCTGCGCCCCAGTGTTCGGCGCGGGAGCCGTCACCTCCGGCGTCCTCAAATCCCGGGTTTTTGATGAGTTCGCCGATCATCGAAGGGTCGATCACGTCGAGCACGGCCCGCTGACGCACGATGAAGGCGGTGGCGGGAAAGGTTGCGGTGACCGGGAGTGACACGCGTTCGAGGGGAGCATCGGCGGGGACGGCGAGCGTCAAGGGCACGCGGCGGGTTTCACCGGGCCGAAGCGCGACGGCGACGGGAAAGGGCGCGGGCCAACCGGTGGGTGCGGTGAGCGACAAGGTGAGGTCAAGCGGGCGGGCGGACGGATTGGTGACCTCGGCAGGCACAATCATGTCGGTGCCACGCGGGCGCACGAAACGCGGTTGGCCGCGACCGGTGCCGATGCGCAGGCTGGCGTGTGCCCGCCAGGCGTCGAGCGTCCCGCCCTCGACGAAGACAGGAAGCGTGGAGAGCTTCAGCGCGAGTTTGCCGCCGGGTGCGGGCACGCGGGATTCGTTGCCCTGATAATCGGTGACCACGGCCTCGTCGCCAGCGATGTCGAGCGTGATGGTTTCACCGTCGGTGTGTTGCGTTGAGAGAACCGCAATGGGGCGGCCGGCGTTTTCGAAGACGTAGGCTACCCCAAGTTCGCCGAGGGGGACGCGACCGACGGGGCGGGCGAGGCCGAGTTTCGCGGATTGCACGGCGAGGGTGACGGCGACGGGCAGCGGTTTGTCGTGATCGATGAGGTAGTTCCAGCCGCCGGAGGACAACGTGCGGAAACCGCCGAAGTAGATGAGCCGTTCGGCGCCGGCGACGAGTTGGCCAGGCCAGCGGCCGAGCACCCACTCGGGTTGCGTGCGATCACGGATAACCTCGCGCCACGGCGTGTCATCGGCGACCCAGAGGGGACGCGCGGTTTCGTTGTCCCAGAGCGCGACGCGGTGGCCGGGGCCGGCTTTTGTGCCGACGGCGGCGAGGTCGTCGCGGGCGTCGAGCAGGCCGTTTTCGTCGCTGTAGTGGACGGGGAGAATGTCGATGTGCTCGGCGGCACCGGCGCGGAGGACGTCTTGGCGGAAGTTGCGGGGCCAGAGTCCGCCGGCGAGTTGGACTTTTAGCTTCGGGGCGACCTCGCGAACGGCCTCGGTGCCGATGCGGCAGAACGCGAGGTAGTCGCCCACCGGGTCGGACGTCTGCGTTCCGGGAGTGATCTCGTTGAGCCATTCGATGCTGTGCAGGTGGTCGGCCCAACGCGTGGCGAGGGTGCGCGCGCTGGCGCGCCACGCGGCGTGGTCAAAGGGAAACGGTTGATAACGTTCGCCGAACACGCCGTCGGGCATGATCCACAGCGGCGGGTTCCAGACGGTGATCAACGCCTCGATGCCGTGGCGGCGGTTGGTTTCGAGAATGCGATCCCACACGTCGAGCTCCCAACGGTCGGGCTCGGGCTGTGCCCGCGCCCAGTTGAAGTTGTGATGGCGCGTGAAGGTCAGCCCGAGACGGCGCGCGATGAGGTGTTCGGTTTCGCTCTGGATCTCGGTGCCGCCGAATGGAGTCGGACGGTTGTCGGTCAAGGCGCGCACATCGGGAATGCGAGCGAAGACAAGTTCGCGTTGACCCCAACCCTCGACGTTCGCTTCCAACGCGAAGATGCCGCGGCGCTCCACGGGCAGGACAACTTCGGTGTGGGAACCAGGAGCGGTGACAGTGAACGGGAGCGCGCCGGATTTTTCGTCTCCGTGGGCGTCGAAGAGGCGGTAGCGCAACGTGCGTTGTTCACCGGTGACGGCGCCCTCGCGGAACGCGATGCGCACGCGCACGGGTTCGTCGTAAGTGAAGAGATGGGCGGGCCGTTCGGTTTCGAGAACGTAGAACGGCAGGCGCGCCTCGATGCGAATCGGCTCCATCAACGGCTCGTCGGTGCGCGCGTCGTAGGGCCAGATCAGCGGCCAGCGACGGCCGTCGACCTGGAGGAAAGCGGAGAACTTGAGGTCGTTGCGGTTGAAGAGCGACTGGAGGTGAAAGCGAAACGTGCGGGAGCCGGAGCCGGGAGCGATCTTGACGGTTTGCGTGCTCATGCCCGGATACGAGCGATGCACCGGCGAGGTGCCGGGTGCGCCGCGCGGGCCGAGCGGTTGCACGGCGAGGCGCGTCTCGCCGGCTGCGGCGTCCGCGGCGTCGAGGTGGTAATGCGCGGTGACCTCAATCGTGTCGCCGGCAGCGTAAGGGCCGGGGGCGGGCGCATCGATTTTGACCCAACTGTTTTTGTAGGTGGGCGCGGCGGTGAGGCTGAGGGGCACCATCGCGGCGATCGCGAAGAACCCACAGAGTCCACATACGCGGGTGAATGAATGAAACGAGGACGCGAATCGCATAAGGGGTAAGAGGAACGACGAGCGCACGCGTTGCCGCATGGCGAAACGGACGAAGCGGGGAGAACTCAGGGATTCACCAACAGATACTCGCGTCGGTTGGCCTCGAAGTCGGGGATGGGGATTTGTTCGACGTGACCATCGACGAAGGCGGCGGCGATTCGGCCGGTGCCGTGATCGGAAGGCGCGGCTGTGGCTCCGGCGGGGTTGGCGATGTAGGCCATGGTTTCGAAAAACCAGGCACCGACGAGGCGATCGAAGCCGCGCGTTTCGGCGGCGGCCACCATGACGGTGCGCGACGGGCGGGTGATCTCGACCAAGGGCCGCGGGGCGGAGTTGGGGTGCGTGAGCACGTCGCGGTTGGCGCCATAGTCGCCGATCGAATGATGCTGGCCGTTTTCCAGCAGCGGGCTGACCAAGGTGGGGCTTTGCCGGTAAGTGCGATTGTAGAGGTCGGTCCAGCCGCCGACGCTTGCGGGCGCGATATACGGTTCGATGACTCTGGACCAGTGGCGCTGGCCGAAGCCGCCGGTCTCATTGAGATCCACCAGCTGCGGGAGGATCCGGCGATTTTCACCGGTGAAGAGCAACACGCCCTGCGCGATGCTGCGGAGGTTGGCGATGCTCTGAGTGGTGCGTGCGGATTTGCGGGCTTTGCCGACAACGGGGATGACGATTGCGGCGAGGATGCCGATGATCGCGATCACCGTGAGCAACTCGACCAACGTGAAACCGCGGCGACGCACGAGGCGGCAACGAGTGACGGGGCGGGGAAGCATTGGGGTAAGATTGAAAAAGTGCATGAGAGAGCGGGGTCGAGGAGTTAACGAGGACATCACCAAGAGAACAAAATGCTGCCGGTGACGGGTGCGGTGATTTCAAGGAGGAGACCTTGAGGAGTTTCGTGGCGGACGAGCGGGAGCGTCTCGCCGGTGATGTGCGGCCACTGCATGTTGTGGTAAGCGGTGACGGGACCGGCGCCGGTCGGCGGGAAGAAACGCACGCGGGCCTCGGCCAAACCGTTTACGATGCAGCGGCGGGTGACGCCGACCTGCGCCGGATGCTTCTCGGTGCAGCTGACGACGCCCTCGGCTTGGTCGATGAATACGCGGCATTCAAAACGCCACGCACGACGGAAGTGGTGGGCGGCGCGACCGGCGCGCAAGCGCGTCTCAGCACCGAGAAAAAGTGGCGCACCGAACGGTGTGTGCAGCACGGTCTCGACCGTGGTGTCGGGCACGTAGCCGGAAAACATCCAGGCGTTGGTGTGACGATGAATCGTGAGCACCGGATGCCGTTGCTGCGCGGTGAAACCGTTGAACGACACGTGCCAGCCGTGACCGGCGAGCATCTGACGGACGAGCTGTGTAAACGGATACGACGTGCCGGGCTCGTCGGGCACGGGCAACTGGATGCCCTTGACCATGCGGAGTGGGAGCGGCCCGCGCAGCCACGTGATGCGGCCACCGGCGCGGGTCTCGATGTGCGTGGCGAGGGCGCGGGTGTCTGCGGGCGCGGGCGAGATTTCGACGGGCGCGCAACTCGCGTCCACGGGCGAGGCGGGCGCTTCGTTGAGCGCGCCGCCCGCCATGATCGGGTTGTGCTCAAATTTAACCGACGGCAACGCGCCGGCTTCGTAGCAGTCGAACGCGTGCGGCGGCGGACTTACCAGCATGCGTCCGGAGAGCGGGGCGCCGGCGGTGAGGCCCAGGCGTTCACGCAGACGAGGCGCGCTGTCGAGCGCACCGTAGATGATCAAGTCGCCACCGGCGTCGGCCCACGCGAGCAGGCGCGTTTCGGTCGCGGTATCGAACGGCGCGGGCGTGACGAGGATGCGGCCGGCGAGCACCTTCTTCGCGCGATCACCGAGCGCGGCGAAGGCGCGGGTGCTGATGACGGTGTTGACCGGCAATCCGTCGTTGATCGCCTCGCGCAGAAACCAGTCGGTGTGAAACAGGCGTTCGGGGGTCGGCGTGGTGGAGAAGATGGCGTCGTGCAACTCGTCGAACGGATAAAGCCAAACGAGTGGGCCGGGGGCGTCGGGGCGTTCTTTCCAACCGCGCAGGAGGTGCGGCGTGGATTGCGTCGGCACGGTGTCGGGCATGCGACCGTGCGAATCGTCGATCGAAAGCAGGTTGAGCGTGTGCGCGCCTTCAACGCGACCGGAGGCGTCGATGCGGCCGATGCTCAACGGCAGGTAGATGTCGTGCGGTTGACCTTCGTAGCGGTCGAGCCACGGGCTGTTGAGCCACCATGGATCGTGCAGGTAATAACGAAACGGCATGCCGCGCCCCGGAGGAAGTTCGGCGACGCGGGACATATAGCCGGCGAGTTCGATGCCGAAGTCGCCATTGAGGGCGGCCCATGGGGAGTTGGGTGGCGGGGCGAAATCGAAACCGCCCTCGTAAAGTTCACGCAGGGGCGTGGCGTCGCTCGCGAGGTCGGTGGCGGTGCCGAGATTGGTGCCGCGCGTTTCCACGCCGATTTCGGGCGGGAGTTCGCTGCGCAGCTCGCGCCAAAACGTCAGGATACGATCGCGGATCTCCGGAGCGCGGGCGGGGGAGAACGTTTCGCCGTCGAAGAGCGGCCCGATGGTGTGCCAGTTCTCCATGCCGAAACCAAAGCCGTTGGACAGCCAGAGGTAGTCGAGGTCGAGCGCGGCGGCGAGCAGGCGAAACTGGCGACCGAGGAACACGCCGATGCCGGTGTCTTGAGGGATTCCTTCGGGGAACCCGGCGTAGCGGTGTGTATCCGAATCGAGAATACCGTAGCAGCAGACGAAGCTCGCCTTGCCCATGGTGTTGGCGAGGCAGATTTCGCGGTGCCGTTTGTATTTGAATTCGGACGGCGCGAATTCGCCGCCGGGGTCGAAGGGCAGGCCTACGCGGATCTTTTTGCCCGCGGCGCACGGGGCGGTGCCGGCTGCCTGGCGCCAAGCGGCGACGATTGCGCCGAGGCGACGGTAGGTGATGCGCCCGGCGTCCTGGCGATAAAGGTAGGAGCCGGAGTGGAGGCTTTTGCCGTCGGGATCGGTGACGACCTTTTTGTGCGGGTTGCAGTTGCCGACGAAACGCGCCCATTCCATTTCGGCGTCGAGGTCGCCGGTAAATTCGAGGATCTCGGAGCCATCGGACGCCCAGAGCAAAATGGCGATTTCCGAAGCGTCGCGGGCGAGTGCGTCCCATTGACGAAAGGCGTTTTCACAGACGCGGAGCGTGGCCTCGTCGTCGAGGTTACAAAAGGGTTTGAGCGAGACTTCGAACGTGAGCGTGTGCATGAGGTCGGCGCGCACACCAGCGACCGACGAGCGACCGGGGGCTTTTGCGCTGACTCTATAAGGCCGCCGGGAGGGTGGATATTTAAAGCGTATTTCCGCATATATTGTTCGTCGAAAAATAATCCCTGTGCTACGGATTGCGCCGTCGATTTTCTTGCGTCCTCAGTCCTCCCCGGCCCCATGCCCCGTCGCCCCCGCTCTCCAAAAACGTTGTCCGCTTCGCCGGCTGCTCCGGTGCCGCACGTGCCCTCGCGCGTTGAGAAACGTCCGAGCATCCTGCTGGCGCTCGCGTGGTATTCACCGGCGATTCATCGCGGCATCGTTCGTTATGCGCGCGAAGCGGGATGGATCGTGGACTCCTCGATGGAGCGGCATAAGCAGCATTTTCGCACGTGGCGCGAAGACGGGATCATCTGTTATCTGCACAGCGATCCGGAGCTCTACGACTTTGTGAAGGCGACGCGGAAGCCGGTCGTGAACATCGGCAACGGTCGCCATCCGGGCGTGCCCAACGTGCGTCCCGACAACGAGCAGATCGGCATCATGGCGGCCGATTATTACATGGCGCGCGGGTTTCAGAATCTGGCGTATTTCCTCAAGTCGCCCACGCCGTCTACGGTCGTGCGCTACGAAGCGTTCAAGAAACGTGCGACCGAGAAGGGCGGGACGGTTCACCTCATCGACTGGGTCGCTCATCGGCACGCGGCGAAGGATTATTCGGAGACGGAGCTGATCAAGTGGCTGGGAAAAAAACTGGGTGAGCTGCCCATGCCGTTGGGCATTTTGGCGGAGCACGACGAGCCGGCGATCGAGGTGATCTACGCGTGTTTGGAGGCGGGCATTCGGGTGCCCGAACAAGTGGCGGTGTTGGGGGTGAACAATGATCCGCTGCGCTGCGATTTTGCGCCGGTGCCGCTCTCCAGCATCGACAGCAATCACGAGGTCACCGGCTACGAAGCGGCGAAGTTGCTCGACCGGTTGCTGCATGGCGAACCGGCGCCCAGGGAGCCGATTTTTATCCCGCCGGTTGGCGTGGTCACGCGGCTCAGCACCGACATCTTGGCAATCAAACATCCGCATGTCGCCTCGGCGTTGATGCACATCTGGCATAACTACACGAAGCGCATCAACGCCAAGACCGTCGCGGCCACCGTGCCGTTGTCGTATCAACGGCTGCATGCCGCATTTCTCGAAAACGTGGGCCGCACGCTCGCCGACGAGATCACGCACAAGCGTCTCGAGAAGGCCCGCGGCATGCTGGCCGAGACGGACAAAAAAGCTTACGAGATCGCGCTCGAATGCGGGTTTCCCAACGACGACCGCATGGGCCGCGTGTTTCAACGCGTGCTCGGCATGACCCCGATGGAATACCGGCAGCGCAACCGTAAGCGCGCGTGATCAGCGCGTGAGCGGTGCGCCGGAAGCGAGAGACGCGACGAGAGTATTTGAAATTTGGTCGTAGCCGCGAGCGTGAGCGAGTGGACGCGTCACCACTCGCTCACGCTCGCGGCCACGAAAACAAACGGCTCGGCTCTACTTGAAAGGCGTGAGGCCGGCGGGTTTGCGGTCGGTGAAGTAAAACACATCGGCCAACTCCGGACGCGCTTCGGGCATGATGTTGCCGGCGGGGATGCGTCCGTCGCGCACCACGCAGAGCATGCGCGTGCCGCGGACCAAGGGCCGCATGCCGCGTTGCACCATGCGCCACTCGTCGGTGCTCACGGCGAGTTGGACGAACACCAACGGATTGGCTTCCGACGGATAATCCGCCGTTGCCTCTTCGCCCGCGGCCACCTCCACGCGCGCCTCGCCGATGGCGGCGGCCAGCGGTTTTGTGGAAAGGTTCAACACGCGCAGCGTGTTCACCGGGTGCGCATCGAGCGAGTTGTCCCAGACGCGGCCGACGAAGGGAAACGAGCTGCCGGCGGGGGCGGGGGCAAGCACGATGAGAACGCGGTTCCATTCGGCGGGGATCGCGATTTCAGCAAGGACGGGCGGAGGCGTGTTGGGGGGCGGATTCTCGACGTGTTTACGCAGGCGAAGAACGCTTTCGCGTTTAACCGGTAGCTCCGCGCCCCAGGCGAACTCGCGGACGGTGACGACGTGGGGCTTCGGCGCGGCGGCGAGGGCGACGCCCGTGAGGTCGCCCTCCCAACTCATCAAACGAATCGTTAGCGGAGGCTCGGCGGAGGCCGAGCCCGGGGCGGGTTGTGCATCCACGCGGAGGGCGGCGACGAGGCCGAACACGGAGGCGAGCGCGCGGGTCAAAAAAACTAGAGATCGGAAGGAGAGAGCCATCGGAAGGAGATGATTTGGAAACGACGGCCGAAGGTGAGGTTGTCGCCGGTCGCGACGTCTTCGGGGGCTTGGGAGGCGGACGGGGCAACGTAGTCGGGGAGGCGTTGCACGACGGCTTCAATCCACGCGCGGCCGGTGACGTAACCGCCATCGGTCGGAGCGAGCACGGGGTTCACGGTTTCGCCGTAGGCGCGGACGATATACGTGTCGCCACGCACGGTGAGCGATGGACCGATGGCGGAGAGCACGTCGGCTTGCGTGAGGAATTTCGGCGCGAAGGCGGACCGTGAGCGATGAGCGCCCGCGCCGGCGGCGGAGTCGTCGTTGCGCATGTGGTCGCGGACCCATTCGGAGCGCACGTTGGTTTGCGTGACGAGGTCTTGGCTGAACGGCGCCAGGTTCGCCGGATTGATCGCGCCCGCACCACTGGTGGTGGCGTCGATGGCGGCTTGAAGGGCGCCCTTGAGGCCGGTCGCGTCGGAGGCGAGGGCGCGGTTGACGAAGTCGGCCAATGAGAGGAAAGGGCCACGCAGCTTCACCTGTTCGACGATGTTGCGGGCGAGTTCGCGGAGTTGTGCGTCGTCGAGCTGTCGGTATCCACGCCACGGATTCGTCATCGCGTCGTCCCCGGCGGGCACGGCGAAACGCGAAAACGCGGCGTTCAGCGGAGTGCCGGATGCGGTGCGGGTCTCGGGGTTGTAGTCAAGGCCCCACGTGCCGCTGAGCACCGCGCGCCACGCTTGCTCGGAAGTGGAGTTCACGTTGAAACCGCCGGCGAGCAGCAGGTGTGCGGCGGCTTGGTGAAACGGATCGGAATCGGCGGAGGCGGATTTCACGAGGCGATCCACGGACGGGGCCGCACCCTCGGGCCGGTGATAACGCAGGCGCGCATTGGGCAGAGGGGCGTTGGTGCCGATGTCGTCTTGGGTCCACGCGGGTCGCACGGCGCCGTTGGGCAAACGCGTCGAGCCGGGCGCGGCGCCGGACGGCACGGTCGAAAAGAAGTAGCGGTCCCAGAGCGACCGGTTCAACCGCCACGAAAGATCATGATACGTTTGGATGCGTGCGGTGGGTTGCAGCGTGCTGGCTTGCGGCGAGGTATTCACCGTGGCGGTGCGATCGTTGAGGCGGATGTCGGCCAAGCTGTTGCCGACCGCGTAGGCCGGATAAGCGCTCAACAGTGACAACGGCGCGTGTTGGAGTTGACCGACGGAAAGCAGGCCAAGGCGCGCGTCGGGCGGCTCGAACAGGATTACATCCACGGGCGTGCCGTTGTTGTGAAGCGAGCGTCCGGCGGAGGCGCGCGCGGGAGTCGGGCTGTAGTTGAAGCGCGGCCAGTTATCGACCGTGGCCTCGGTCACGGTGAGCGGCAGTTTGCGGTAGCGGTAGGTGGGGTTGGGTTCACCGGTGCCGCTCGCGGAGAAGGGCGTGCGACCTTGGAGCGGGGCGCGCGGGTTGGCGTGCGCGATCCACTGCATCACGTAGTTCTCGGTGGAAAAACTCGCGAGCACATCGCGGGCGTGCGCGGGCAGGCGCGGCTCGGTGCCGTCTTCCACGGGGAGCGGCCCGGTGCGGCTCCAGTCCACGAGATTATTGCCGAAGGTGACACGCGAGATGCCTTGAAACCAGCGGGGAGAGGCGGTGGGCGGAACCACGCCGCGAGGGAACTGGCCGGCGGGATCGAACTCGGCGAGCACGACGTCCACTTCTTTAGTGAGGTTGGGCGCTTGGATCGTGAATTCCTCTTCGGGCGTCGCGGCGGTGACGCCGGTGGCGATGACCACGTTGGCCGTGGGATTGATGGCGTTGACCAACTCCGTNNCTTTCGCCGGGCGGGATCGCGGGGCTGGTGACTTTGAAGCGAACGTAGCCATCGCCGGCTCCGGCCGACACGGCGGGCTGGCTCCAGCTCCAGACTTCGGTGCCGGCTCGCTCCAAGATAAATTGTTTATCGGTGCCGCGCAGGCCGATGCCGACCGTGTAATCGGTCGCGGCGAGGGGATACGTGTAAGGATTCCACAGCACGACGACCGGGAACAGGTTGAAGAGAACCGGGATGTTGACTGCGCCGACCTCATGCGGCGCGAGGCTGAAATCCATGCCCAAACCGGCGTAGGTGATCACCGGGCCGATGGCGCCCGTGGAGCGTCCGAGCTGGGTTTGATCAGGGGCGTTGAGCGGGCGCGGAGTGATTGCACCACCGTTGGCCTGCGCGGCGGAGGACCAATCGCGCAGCAGGCCCCACGACGGAACGGCGTAGCTATTTTCACCGGCGTTCAACGAGAAGACAGGATCGTCGTCGGGGAGCACGCCGCGCGCATAGGCACTATCGGCGAGACCGGCGGAGAGATCCTTCTTCAATCCCCCTCGCGCGGCGTCGGCGAGCAGTGAAAGCGAATGCGGCGTGAGCGCATGGTAGCGGGCTCTGATGGTCGCGCTGAGCAGCGGACCGTCGGAAGGCGAGATGAGCGGCACTTGGCCGAGGGCGTTGACCTTGAGCAGATCGGTAAAGATCGCGTCACCAGGAGATGGATACGCCGTGCCGAGGGCGGTCGTGGAGTCCGCGCGGTCTACGCGATCGATGGCGGCGCGAGGCGGCGCGACAAAACTGAAACCACGGGCAGGTGCGAAAGGGCCGGTTTCGGTCGCGTGAGAATCGTCGAGATCAATGCGCGCCTTGGTGCTTTCGTCGCCGACCCACCACGCGTAGCGACCAACGGTGTGGCCGCCGCTCACGTCGGCGAGCCCGGGCACGCTCGTGGCTTTGATGTCCTGTTTCGGCAGCTTGATGCGCGGGTCGGGGTTTGCCGCGGACGGCGAGCCGGTGAGCGACACGGTGCCGTTATGAACGAGCCAGACGGTATCCGATGACGCGCCAGCCGGATCGGCGATGGTGGACTGAGGATGAAGGGCGGCCGGCGCGGACTCGTCCTCGTTGCCGCTAACGAGCCAGGTGAGCAGTCGGCGTGTGGCGGTATCGGCGTTGGGTGTGGTGTTCTCCCAGACGCCGGTCCAATGCGGTTGCGTGTCGGAGCGGTTTGGGCTCACGGTCGCGGAGCCCGCGTTGGACGGCGCGGTCGCGCGGGTGTCGGGCCCGGCGTAACGTTGGAGCTGACCGACCGCGATATTGAGTGCCATCAACGCGTTTTGCCGTGCTTGGGCGAGTTGTTGGCTGTTGTTGGCCACATGGGTTTCAACACGGGTCAACGCCGCCAACGACACCAGCAACAACACGAGAAACGCCAGCAGCGTAATAGTGATCAGCAGGGCGAATCCGCGCCGTTTCGCAGATTGACGGCGGGCGTGGGGCTGAAGGAAGGAGGCGGACGTTAACACGGACGAGGGGCGGGCGGGGTTGAGAGGGCAATCCGCTACGGCGCGCGGGCGGTCGGTAGCGGCTAACGACGCTGACCATCGCCCAAGCGAGGGCGATTTTAAATCGGGAATGCATCCCTAGTTTACGTCGATAATTAAAGCGTGTTGCGTCCGCCCCCCTCGTTCACGGGGGCGATTCAGTGGGGAAACGGCCCGCGTTGGGGAAATTTACGACTCGCTCGACGGGTTTCTCCGGCGCTCTCAAATTTTGCTTTGACAACGCGTTTTTGGGTTATAACTAATAATTAGTTTTAAAAATTATGAAGCGCCCACGCCATTCCGTTACCCAATCTGAAATCGCTCGTAAGGCCGGGCTGAGCCAAGCTGCGGTGTCCGCGATTTTGTCAGGTTCGACGGCCGTCAATGTGAGTGAGGAGACGCGAGCGAGCATTCTGGCGCTCGCCGAGAAGCTTGGCTACGTGGCGCGGAAATCGGTGAGCAAGTCTGCACCGGAGTCGGGCAAGCGACGGAGTGCGCTTTTGGTCGAAAGTCTTCCCACTATTGAGGCGGAGGATGATTGGGTCTCGAGCGGCTATGAAACGTTGATGGGCAAGATCGTCACCGGTGCCAGCCGCCATCTTGCCGAACACGGCGTGGGGATTTCCGTGCATCACCTCAGCGGCAACTCGCGCGGGTTGATGCAATGGCTCGCCGACTCCGACATCGGCGGCGTGATTTGGCATGCGTCGGACAAGGATCATGCGTTGCTGCATTGGGTGGCCTCGCGCTATCCGCTGGTGCTGATCAACCGTGAATGGCAGTCGAGCGTTGCCTACGACTCCGTCAGCGTCGATCAGGCAAAGAACATTTCCATCGCCGCAGAACATCTTTGGGCGGCCGGGCATCGCAAGATCGCGACCTTCGGTCATTGTCCGACGAATTCGATCTTCCAGCGCCGGGTCGATGGCTACCTGCGCTTTGTGCGCGAGAAAAAGATTCGGAACTACGTCGAGTTTCAGCAGCTGAACGATGAGCAGGACTACGCCGCGCCCAAGAAGGTCGCGGATATCCTGCGCACTTGGAAGGCGCTGGGTTCCGAGGCTCCGACTGGAATGATCATGAGCGACGCGTTCGCGCTGCGCTTGTTGGGTGCCGCACGCAAGGAGGGCATTCGTGTGCCGCACGACCTCAGCATCATCGGCATCGACAACACCACGCCCTGCGGGCTGATGGACCCTCCGCTGAGTTCTATGGAGGAGCCGTTCGACGAGATGTGCCACGAGGCGGCCGAGATGCTCATTCGCCGCATGGAAAACCGTGAACTTCCGTCCCGTGCGTTACAGATCGCTCCCAAGCTTTGTGCGCGAGAATCGGTGCGGACCCTGACCAAAAACCAAACCAACCCGCCTCCGCTCACTACCTCTCTTTAAGCCTGATCTACATCCCCAAAATGCACTCAAAACACATCCGCCCCCGCCTTGTTGCCACGTTGCTCGCCGCCCTCGCCGGGTCGGCTTTATCCTCCCTTCCCGCCGCAACAATCACTTGGACCTCGACTGCCAGCGGCAACTGGAGCGACGGTGCCAATTGGAGCACCAATCCTGCCGCCCCCGCCACCAGCGGTGACGATATTATCTTTAATGGTATCTCCACCACAATCACGAGCACGGTCGACGCGCCGTGGTCGGTGAACAGCCT
>DFYA01000089.1:1626-5870 GCA_002382525.1 Opitutaceae bacterium UBA4094 | reverse complement strand
GCGATCATCCGCCCGGGGCCGATTCACGGCGAGGCGGTGCATCCGTATCTGGAACGGCGCGCCGGACGTCAGGACGTCACCTACATGGACGAACGCGCGAAGCCGGTGCTGGAGCGCACGCTCGGCGTCGTGTTGTTTCAGGAGCAAATCCTCTCGCTGGCGATGACGCTCGCGTCGTTCACCGCAGCGGAGGCCGACGAGTTGCGCCGCGCCATCGGATTTACGCGCAGTCCCGAGCGGTTGGAGCGTATGAAGAAAAAACTACGCGCGGGCCTGCTCGTCAACGCGGTCAACGCCGACGCGGTCGAGCGCATCGTGGAGTCGCTCGCGTCGTTCGCGCTGTATGGATTTCCGGAATCGCACGCGCTGAGTTTTGCGTTGCTCGCCTATGCGAGCGCGTGGCTGAAGTGGCACCGTCTGGCGGAGTTCACGGCGGCGCTGCTCAACAACCAGCCGATGGGGTTTTATTCGCCGGCTACGATCGTGCAGGACGCGCGGCGTCATGGATTGGTCGTGCGCCCGGTGTGCGTGGCGCAGTCGGAGCGGTTCGCGACGGTGCTCGGGGAGCGCGAGATTCGCATTGGATTTCATTCGTTGCGCGGACTGCGGGGGGCGCATGTCGAACAGATGCTGGAGGAGCGGAGGCGCGCTCCGTTTCGGTCGGTGGGCGACTTTGTGCGACGCACGCGGTTCACCGAGGCGGAGCGACAGGCGTTGGCGAGCGCGGGGGCGTTGAACGCGCTCGGTTGTCATCGGCGCGAGGCGTTGTGGGAAATCGCGCGCGGCGACTACCAAGACGACTTGTTCTCGATGGCGGCCGCGGCGGAGGACGGCTCGGCGGCGTTGCTCACGCCGATGACGATTGTGGAGCGTATTCAGGCCGACTTTGCGATCGTGGGACTGACGGCGGGCGATCACCCGATGAAGCACCTGCGCGAACGGTTTCCGGATCTATGGAAAGCCAACGAACTCCCGCTGGCCGAGGACGGCGCGCGCGTGCGCATCGGCGGCAGCGTGATCTGCCGCCAACGCCCGGGGACGGCCAAGGGTTTTGTGTTTATCTCGCTCGAAGACGAAACCGGCGTGGCCAACGCGATCGTGCGGCCGGCGCTCTTCGAGAAGGAGCGGCTCACCATCACGCAGAACCCCGCTCTCATCATCGAAGGCGTGCTGCAGTTGAAGGAAGGCATCATCCACCTGAAGGCGGAGGCGATTCGACCGCTCGCGGATGACACGTTGCCCGCGCAGTCGTCGCACGACTTTCGATAGAAGCGGTTGAACCACGGAGAACGCGGAGCGCACGGAGGAGGCGGAGAGTTGCCCACGGAACACACGGACTACACGGAAGACTCGGCACGGAGGGATTTGACCACGAAACACACGAAAAGCAGAAGGCGGAGCGGCTCTGACGTGGGAAGCGAGCTTGCTCGCGATGGGGTGAGGCGCCGCGAGGGCGCGAGCCGAGGCGCGCTCCTCCCACGGATGCCGATCGTGTAAGACAGAATCGGACAGCGCTCCTTCAGTTGCGCCGACAGGCTTATCGGACCGACGCGGATAACTTAACGAGATCCAAATCGGCACACTGGGCGGGTCATGAGAAAAGCCATCAGCGCCCTACTAATTACTGCAGCCACGAGCTTCGCCGCCCTCGATGGCCGCGCCGTGGAGAACACCTGGGACACCAGTGTTCGCGCCAGTTCCGCCGTGCAGGCCTCGCCCGCGCGCATCACCCTTTCGTGGCCGCAGGATACCAACGCCGTCCCGTCCAGCTACACCGTCTTCCGCAAAGCCCCCGGCGCCACCTATTGGGGTGTCGGCACGCAACTGCCCGGCACCGCCACCAGCTACGTCGACAACAACATCACGCCCGGCGTCGCCTACGAATACCGCATCGTCAAAGTGGCCAACGGCTACACCGGCTACGGTTACATCCAGACCGGCGTGAACGTCCCGCTCGTCGAGAATCGCGGTAAGATCGTCCTCCTCGTGGACAACACGCACGCGACCGCCCTCGCCAGCGAACTCACGCGTCTGCAACAGGACCTCGTCGGCGACGGCTGGACCGTGCTTCGCCACAACGTCAGTCGCACCGCTTCGGTCGCGAACGTGAAGAACATCATCAAGACCGAATACAACGCCGATCCCGCCAACGTGAAGGCGGTGTATTTGTTCGGCCGCATCCCGGTGCCCTATTCCGGACAGATGGCGCCCGACGGGCATGGCGATCACCGCGGCGCCTGGCCTGCCGATGCCTTCTACGGCGACATGGACGGCAACTGGACCGACACGAGCGTCAACTATCAGCAGACGATCAACACCAACGCCGCCGAGCGCGCGCGCCTGAGCAACGTCCCCGGCGACGGCAAGTTCGACCAATCCACGTTGCCTTCCGCCGTCGAGCTCAAGGTCGGCCGTGTTGACCTGTCCAATCTGCCTGGCCGTCTCACTTGGGGTGGACCGGCTACGCTCCCCAGCGAAGTGGAGCTGCTTCGCCAATACCTGAACAAGGCCCACAACTTCCGCCATCGCGTGCTCAACCCGCAACGTCGCGCCGTCGTCGGCGACTACTTCGGTTATCGCAACGGCGAGACGTTTTCCTCGTCCGCCTACGGCGCGTTCGCCGCGTTCTTTGGCGCCGATAAGACGCTCAATCTCAACGTCGCCCAAAACGATGCGCGCGGCGTCTGGGTGCCCGAGCTTGCCGCCCGCGACTACCTCGTCGCCTACGGTGCGGGCGCCGGCAGCTACACGTCCATTTCCGGACTCGGCAACGCCGCCAACTACAACGCCGCCACCACGCCCGAGATCGTCGACAAAAACATCAAGGCCGTCTTCACCCTCGTGTTCGGCAGCTGGCTCGGCGACTGGGACAGCGAGGACAACTTCATGCGCGGCATTCTCGCGACGAAGGACTACGGCCTCGCCTCCGCCTGGTCCGGCCGCCCGCACTGGTTCCTGCACCCAATGGGCCTCGGCGAGACGATCGGTTACGCCACCCGCCTCGTGCAGAACAACACCGGCATCTACCAAAACCAGGTGGACAGCTCCGCTCGCGGCACGCACATCGCGTTGATGGGCGACCCGACCCTGCGCCTCCACCCGGTCGCGCCCGCCCGCTCCTTCACCGGCTCGCGCAGCGGCACCACCGCGACCCTCTCGTGGCAAGCCTCCACCGACTCCGTCGTCGGCTACCACGTTTACCGTGGGACCACCGCCAACGGCCCGTTCACGCGCCTCAATAGCGCCGTCGTCACCGGCACCACTTTCACCGACAACAGCTCCCCCACCGGCGCCACCTACATGGTCCGCGCCGTGAAGCTCGAGAGCACCCCCAGCGGCAGCTACTTCAACGCCAGCCAAGGTCTCTTCTGGACCGCCACCGGCGGCAGCACGACGCCCGCGCCCACGCCGGTCGCCGACACGACCGCGCCCACCGTGTCTCTCTCCTCTCCGACCGGCGGCTCCACGGTCAGCGGCACCGCCGTCACCGTGTCCGCCAACGCCTCCGACAACGTCGGTGTGGTCGGTGTGCAGTTCAAACTGAACGGCATCAACCTCGGCGCCGAAGACACGACTGCGCCCTACAGCGTCACCTGGAACACCACGCAAGCCGCCAACGGCTCCGCCACCCTCACCGCCGTCGCCCGCGACGCGGCCGGCAACACCCGCACGTCCTCGGTCGTGACGGTCAACGTCAACAACACGACCACCGCTCCGGCCCCTGCGCCCGCGCCCGCGCCGTCGCCTTCTCCCGCGCCCGTCGTCGGCGAGACCATCTGGGTGGACGATTCGCTCCCCGCCGCCGCGAAGGGTTTCGGCAGCGAGCCGTGGAACTGGATCTCGTCCGGCCCCACGCCGATCTCCGGCGGCAAAGCGCACCAGTCCGCCCTCGCTTCCGGCCTGCACGAGCACGCCTTCCAATGGGCGTCGCAACGCATGAACGTCGCCGTCGGCGACACGTTGTTCACGCACGTCTATCTCGATCCCGCCAACCCGCCCACCACGCTGATGGTGTCCTGGATGGATGGTAGCTGGGAACACCGCGCCTACTGGGGCGCCAACCAGATCAATTACGGCACCAACGGAACGCCAGGTCGTTACAACGCCGGCCCGTTGCCCGCCACCGGTCGTTGGGTGCGTCTCGAAGTGCCCGCCAAAGCCGTGAACCTCGAAGGCAGCGCCGTGAGCGGCATGTCCTTCTCGGCCTTCAACGGTCGGGTCACCTGGGACAAGACCGGCACCGC
>DFYA01000089.1:0-1579 GCA_002382525.1 Opitutaceae bacterium UBA4094 | reverse complement strand
TCCGACAACGTCGGTGTCGTCGGTGTGCAGTTCAAACTGAACGGCGCCAACCTCGGTGCCGAAGACACCACCGCGCCCTACAGCGTGACGTGGAACACCACGCAAGCCGCCAACGGCTCCGCCACGCTCACCGCCGTCGCCCGTGACGCCGCTGGCAACACCCGCACGTCCTCGGTCGTGACGGTCAACGTCAACAACACGACCACCTCGCCGGCCCCCGCGCCCGCCCCTGAGCCGTCGCCTTCTCCGACGCCCGTCGCCGGTGAAACCATCTGGGTGGACGACTCGCTTCCCGCCGCCGCNNGGCAAGGCCCACCAGTCCGCGCTCGTTTCCGGCCTGCACGAACACGCCTTCCAATGGGCATCGCAGCGCATGAATGTCGCCGTCGGCGACACGTTGTTCACGCACGTCTATCTCGATCCCGCCAATCCGCCGACCACGCTGATGGTCTCCTGGATGGATGGTAGCTGGGAACACCGCGCCTACTGGGGCGCCAACCAGATCAACTACGGCACCAACGGAACGCCTGGCCGCTACAACGCCGGCCCGTTGCCCGCCACCGGTCGATGGGTGCGCCTCGAAGTGCCCGCCAAGGCCGTGAACCTCGAAGGTCGTCCCGTGAGCGGCATGTCCTTCTCGGCCTTCAACGGTCGCGTCACCTGGGACAAGACTGGCACCGCGCCGACGCCCGCCCCGGCCCCGGCTCCCGAGCCCGCTCCGGTGCTCGACACCACGGCGCCCACCGTCTCGTTGAGCGCTCCCGCCAATAGCACGACCGTCAGCGGCACCGCCGTCACGGTTTCGGCCAACGCCTCCGACAACGTCGGTGTGGTCGGCGTGCAGTTTAAGCTCAACGNNACAGCGTGCAGTGGAACACCACGCAGGTCCCCAACGGCTCCGCCACGCTCACCGCCGTCGCCCGCGACGCGGCCGGCAACACCCGCACGTCCTCGGTCGTGACGGTCAACGTCGACAACCCGACCACGGCGCCCGCGCCTTCTCCCGAACCCACGCCGACTCCCGTCCCGGGCGCGGTGGTTCCTTGGTTCGTCGATGCCCTCCCGTCCGGCGCCACCGGTTTCGGTAGTGAGCCGTGGACTTGGGTGACCACCCCCGCGCCGGTTGCCGGCACGCGCGCCCACCAGTCGGCGCTCGCCTCCGGCCTGCACGAACACGCCTTCAACTGGGCGTCCACTCCGATGACCGTCGCGGTCGGCGACACCCTCGTCACCCACGTCTATCTCGATCCCGCCAACCCGCCCACCACGATCATGCTCTCGTGGAACGACGGCAGTTGGGAGCACCGCGCCTACTGGGGCGCCAACCAGATCAACCAAGGCACCAACAACACGCCCGGCCGCTATAACGCCGGCCCGTTGCCCGCCACCGGTCGCTGGGTGCGCCTCGAAGTGCCCGCCAAGGCCGTGAACCTCGAAGGCTCACGAGTCTCCGGCATGAGCTTCTCGCTCTTCAACGGCCGCGCCACCTTCAACAACACCGGCAAGATCGCCGCCGCGACCACCGCGCCGGCGCCTACCCCTGAGCCCACGCCGGCTCCGGTCGTCGGTGTCGACACCG
>DFYA01000290.1:392-13558 GCA_002382525.1 Opitutaceae bacterium UBA4094 | reverse complement strand
GCGACCGCGTCGGTGTGCGCGCGCTGCCAGACGTAGGCTTCTTGGGCGAGCGGCGCGTCGGAGACGGGCGGACGGCGGCAGGAGGAGAAAACCAACGGGAGCAGCGCGATCGACCCGGCGAACAGAAGGGCGCGAAACCGCATGGCGGCGAGTGAGCCGCGGTGGGTAGCGACGAACAAGCGCGCAGCGAAAAAAGTTGTTCACATGACGCGGCGGCCGGCGAATGCGGTCGGGCAGCGCGCCTTGCGGGCGCGGCGGTGCGGTTCGGGCAGTCGGCGAAAAGCATTTTTTGGATCAGCGACCGACTAAACGGCGGCGCACGAACCGTGATAGGCTGGTCGTTGCGCACGCGGTCGAATCACGGCGGCGGCGTTTCCCCGACTTTCGGCTCCATCATGACGTTTCCCTGGTCCGCGCGCTTCGCGCTTCTCTCGCTGTGGTTGTTTTGCGCCGGTTTCTGCGCGCTCGCCCGCGCGACGGACGCCGTGGCCGCGCCCGGAGATGGCTTGTGGTTCAATCCATTGGACACGGCCGCGGACGTGGCTGGTGGCGAGGGGGCGGGCGAATTGGAGACGATCGACGGACGCACCGCTTTGCGGATCGCGCAGGATACGCGAGACACCTCGACTTTGCGCAGGCACGACGTGCCGACGGAGGCGGTGCGCGGGAAATGGATTTATCTGTCGGCCGATGTGAAGGGCGAGGGGCTCAGCACGAAGCCGCAGGATTGGAACGGCGTGAAAGTGATGTTGAAAATCGAAACGCCGGCGGGCGACCAATGGCCTCAGCTGGGGCTGCCGGCGGGGACGTTCGATTGGCGAACGGTATCCACGCGGATCCTCGTGCCGACGGATGCGACGCGGGTCACGTTGCATCTCGGGCTGGAACTGGTCGCGGGCGCGGCGTGGTTTGACCACGTGCGCATCCGGTTGGCGCGGGAGACGCGCGCTGTGCCGGCGGCGCCGGCGGACCAACCGACTTTCAAGGGGCACGCGCTGCCGGCGCTGCGCGGCGCGATGGCGCATCCGGAGATGAAACGCGAAGATCTGCGCGTGTTTGCCGAGGAGTGGGGCGGCAACCTCATCCGCTGGCAGCTCCTGCACCTGCCGGCGAAGGGCATGGAAAAGGACTACGAAGCTTATGACCGGTGGCTGGAGAAGGCGTTGTTGAAACTCGACGACGTGTTGCGCTGGTCGCGCGAGTTGGGCGTCAAGGTGGTGGTTGATCTGCATTCGCCTCCGGGAGGGCATGTGGGCCGCGGTTGGATCGCGGTGGCGTCGGGGGATTTCTGGAGCACGCCGGCGTCGCAGGCACATTTCGTGGAGGTGTGGCGTCGCATCGCGACGCGCTACAAGGGGCAGTCGGATGTCATCTGGGGCTTCGATCTGCTCAACGAGCCGGATGATCGCACGGTGACGGAAGCGGGCGTGGATTGGCAGACGCTCGCGAGGCGGGCGGCGCGGGCGGTGCGGGAGATCGATCCGGAGCGCACGTTGATCGTGGAACCGGCGACGTGGGGCTCTGCGGAGGGGTTTCTAGGATTCGAGCCGCTCGATCTGCCGAACGTGGTTTACAGTTTCCATATGTATTCGCCGTTTCACTACACGCATCAGGGAGTGGACGGACCGGCCCCGGCGCTCGCGAATCCGGGCGAGGTGGACGGGCAGCAGTGGGGCAAGGCGGCACTGGAGAAATCGATGGAGGCGGCGGTCGCGTTCGCGAACAAGTATCGCGTTCATATGTATGTCGGCGAATTCAGCGTGATCCGCTGGGCGCCGGGGGCGGAGGACTACTTGCGCGACGTGATCGAGATCTTCGAAAAGCACGGGTGGGATTGGTCGTATCATTCGTATCGCGAGTGGCACGGATGGAACCTGGAGTTGGGCACGAATCGCGACGACCTGACGCCAACGAAGGAGCCGGGGGCGCGCTTAAACGCAGTGCTTGAATGGATGCGGAAAAACCGACGCGGTGATGGAAATCACGAACGCACCTTATCTCGCGCGGTCGAATGACGGCGTGGCGACACGGCGGCGATTCAGGCGCCGTTCATTGAGACGGAACGAGGTGGCACGACGGAGTTGTTGGGCGCGTATAATTATGTATCGGCGACGCATAGCCGGTGCCGGCCAATGCGGTGCAGTATGTGGTGACGGCCGCGAAGGCGTTTCTGTCGTTCACGGCGGAGAATTTTCGCGCCAACGATTATCGGGTGTATGTGCGCGCGAAGCACGGCAATCAGGTGCGCGAGTGGACGCGAGAAGAGATGCCGGGGCGGAACGGCGCGCCGGGGCACCGCTCGTTTTACATGCCGGCGTTCTCGTCGCAGGAGTAAAGACGGCACCAATCCAATGTTCGTATTACGAACATTGGGGCTTGGGCTTTCAGATGGGGTGCGTCGGTCAGGAGACGCTGAGGGTGAACGTGACCTTGGGCTCGCAGCGGGAGTCGCCGCCGATCCAGAGGTGGAATTCGCCGGGCTCGAGGTGGCGTTTGCCTTGGTTGTCGTAGAACGACAGCGCCGACGCGGGGAGTTGGAAGGTGACGCGTTGCGATTCGCCGCCCGCGAGGGTCACACGTTGGAAATCTTTGAGCTCGCGGACCGGGCGGGTGAGCGAGGCGGAGACGTCGCGGATGTAGAGTTGCACGATCTCGGTCGCGGTGACGGAGCCGGTGTTGTGCAACTCGACAGAGGCCTCGACGGCGCCGGAAGTGGATACGTCGCGGGCGGCGAGCGTGAGGTTTTTGTAGGCGAAACGCGTGTAGGTGAGTCCGAAGCCGAACGGGAAGAGCGGGAGGTGGTCGCCGTCGAGGTAGTTGGAACAGAAGCCGACGGGATCGAGGGGCGTGCCTTGCGGGAGTCCGCGGCTTTCGTCCGACGGCGGACGGCCGGTGTTGCGCTTGTTGTAGTAGAGCGGGATCTGTCCCTCCATCGCGGGGAAACTCACCGGGAGTTTTCCGGAAGGGGCTGCGTGGCCGAGGAGCAGATCGACGATGGCCGGGCCGCCCATCGTGCCGGGGTGCCAGGCGTAGAGCACGGCGGAGGCATGCGGCAGCACCGGCGCGAGCACCAACGGGCGGCCGGCCATGATGACGAGAACGACTGGTTTGCCCGTCGCGGCGATGGCTTCGAGCAGTTGTTGTTGCGCGCCGGGGAGATTGAGGAAGGCGCGCGAGTGCGCTTCGCCGCTGAGGATGGCGTCTTCACCGAGGAACAAGAGGACGGCATCCGCGGCTTGCGCGGCGGAGACTGCGGCAGCGATGCCGGCGGTGTCGGTCGCGCGACAGCTCGCGACGCCGGACACAGCGTCGATCGTGACGCCGGCGGGGAGCGCTTCACGGAGCGCGGCCAATGGCGTGCGAGAATCTTCGGGAAGCGCGTCCATCACCCAGCAGCCGCGCTGGTCGGCGCCGTTGTCGGCGAGCGGGCCGATCACCGCGACGCGTCGGAGGGCGGAGGCGTTGAGGGGCAACACGCCTTCGTTTTTGAGGAGCACGCAACTCTCGACGGCGGCTTGGCGGGCGGCGCGCAGGTGCGGCTCGCTCAACGAAATGGCGGACGACGCAGCCGCGGGCGACGGTTGATCGAAGAGGCCAACGATAAACTTCACGCGCAGGATGCGGCGCACGGCGTCGTCGATCCATTCCTGGCGAAGTTTGCCGGAGGCGAGGAGGTCGGCGGCGTGTTTCAGGTAGCTCTCGGAAACCATCTCCATGTCCACGCCGGCGGCGATGCCACGTTCGGCGGCCTCGGCTTCGTCACGGGCGTAGCCGTGATTGATCATCTCGGTGACCGACATCCAGTCGCTCACCACGAAGCCGTCGAAACCCCATTCGGTTTTGAGAATGTTGCGGATGGTGTGGGCGTTGCCGCTGGTGGGGACGCCGTTGAGGTCGTTGAACGCGCTCATGAACGTGAGCGCGCCGGCTTCGCTGCAGGCGCGGAACGGTTCGAGGTAAACATTACGCAGCTCGCTCTCGGGGATGAGCGTCGTGTTGTAATCGCGACCGCCCTCGGCGGCGCCGTAGCCGACGTAATGTTTCACGCACGCGGCGATCGACCCGGGCGCGGACGGGTCGTTGCCTTGGAAGCCCTTGACCATCGCGACGCCGAGGCGCGAGGCGAGGATGGGGTCTTCGCCGAGGCTCTCGGCGATGCGGCCCCAGCGGGCGTCGCGGCTGATGTCCACCATGGGGGCAAACGTCCAATGCACGCCTTCCGCGGAGGCTTCGCGCGCGGCGATCTCGGCGCCGAGGCGAGCGACCTCGGGATTAAAGCTCGCGGCTTGGCCGAGCGGAATCGGGAACACCGTGCGGTGCCCGTGAATCACGTCGCGACCGACGATGAACGGAATGCCGAGGCGCGACTCTTCGACCGCGATCTTTTGGAGCCGGGTGATCTCCTGACGAGGCAGATTGAGGAACGAGCCGATGCGGCCGGCTTTGACGGCTTCGTCTCGGGGCGTGCCGTCGCCGTTTACCTGGCACATCTGGCCGATCTTTTCCGCGAGGGTCATGGCGGCGAGGAGGGACTCGATGCGCTCGTTGAGGGAAAGGTTGCGGTCGAGCCAGGGACGTTGGGAGGAGGGCATAGTTGGGAAATCGGTGGGAGGCGAGGGCGTGGTGTTTCGGAGCGCGAGCAAGCGCGCGGCCTACGGGCGGAGGTGGGCGGTGTCGGCGGTCAGGCGCTCGCCGAGCCCGAGGGCGGCGACGACCTCGGAGTCGGGCACGCGGACGCCGGTTTCGTCTTTGGTGACGACGGCGAAATCGCCGGCGTAATCCCACATGGTCCAGCCGATGCCGTTAGCGGAAAGCGTGGCGGAGACGTCGCGGATCCAGGCGAGGCGGGACGCGCGCGGAGAGAACTTTTTATAGACGCCGAATTCGTTGCACGTGAGGGAGAGACCGTGTTCGCGCCCCCAGGCGACGGCGGGTTGAAGGAAGCGGTGATAGGCGTCGGCGTTCCAGTTGACCTCGATGTATTCGGCGAGCTGTTTGCGGGCGTCGGCGTCGGTGACGTTGCTTAGGAAATCGGCGACGAATTTGGGATCGGCCGGGTAGGTGAGGCCCTTGGTGAGCATGGCCCACGGCGGCGACCAACTCGCGCCCTGATGGGTGAAGGCGGTGGGATCGTAGAGGTGGAAGTTGGCGATCAGGTTGCGATCGTCGGGCGGGGTGACCTTGAGGAGCTCGTTGATGTTGGACCACTGATCGCCGGAGAGGATGAGCGTGTGGCGCGGAGCGACGCGGCGGATGGCGGCGGCGGTTTGGTTTTGGATGCGATTCCAGCGGGCGGCGTTGTGAATGCAGGGCTCGTTGAGGATCTCGAAGAACGTGCTTTCGGGATCCATGTCGGCGAGCGCGGTCGCGAGCTGCACCCAGAAATCAACGAACGTCGCCACGGCGGTGTCGGAATGGGCCAAGTCTTTTTTGTAAGGATCCTCAGGGTGGATATCCACGATGACGGCGAGACCGTGGTCGTGAAGGTCGCGTAGTTGAGTTTGGATACGCGCCAGATAATCGGCGGGGAGTTTACCGTCGGGCGTGGCCGCGGCGAGGATGGGGACGCAATTGATCGGGAACCGCACGTGGTCGAAGCCCATGTCGCGGATGAGGGCGAAGTCGGCGGTGCGGATGTAGGAGTCGAAGTGCGCGGGAACGTAACCGGGCTCCCAATAGATCTGGGAATACCAGTGGCTGAGATTGATGCCGCGGCGAAGACGGTCGGCGCGGGCGGCGGCGAGGGGGAGGGGGCTCATGGGTTGGAAGTGATAAGGTGAGGCGGCGACGCGGGTTACGGGTTGGCTTCGAGCTGGTGGAGCAGGGACGCGCGGCGGAGTTCCTGCATGGTTTGGGCCTCAAGGAGCTCGCTCTGTTTGCGGCGGTGCTCGGCGGCGTCGGGGCGGTGGGAGCGGAGAACGACCTGCGCGGCGAGGAGCGTGTCCTGGCGGGCGGCGTTGAGATTCATGTGCCGCGTGGTGCGAACGAGATCCTCGCGGACGGCGCCGGGAAGCTGTTGGCGCAGGAGTGCCTGGAGCTTGGCGATGTCGGCGTTGGTGTCGAAGAGGGCGTTGAGGTTGGAATCAACGATGCGGCGGACGCTGGCGCCGCCGCCGACGTCGAGGCCGATGCCGTTGACGTAACCCTCGACCACGGGGGCGAACGGGCGGACGAGGGGCGGGAGTTCCACCTCGACGACGGACGGCAGCCAACTGCTGACGCGGGAGAAGGTGGTGTTGCCGCCGTGGGACGAGAGAAAGTGCAGGAAGTCGAGGGCGCGTTCGGAATGGCGGGAGGCGCGGGTGAGGCCGAAGGAGGCGCCGGTGGGCGTTTCGGCTTCGGAGACGGGTCCGAGGACGCCGGCGCCGTAGCGCGGGTGGTCGGCGGACGGCATGGGAAGTTGGAACGCGCTGACCTCAAACGGGGCAAGCGTGCGAAAACTCGGGGCGTCCCAACTGCCGGTAACGATCATGAGCGCGCGGCCCTGGACGAAGTAGAACGTGGCGTCGTCGCGGTTGGCCTGGATGAAACCCGGTTGGGCGAAACGACCGATCTGGCGGGCCAGGTGGAGTCCGTTGACGAACTCGGGTTCGTCGAGTGTCCAGCGTCCGGAGAGGAACTGGACAGCGTTGTCGAGGGGCGACGGCCGGAGGAGGAGGGCGTCGTCGAGATTTTGGGCGAGGCGCTGCGTCTGGCTGCCGATGAGGGCGGTGGCGAACCACGGGGTGCCGTAGTTGGAGCCGGCAATGGGGAAGAGCGATTCGCCGGTGACCGTAGCGTGTTTTTGGATACGTTCGCAGATCTCGACGAAGGAATCGTAATCGGCTGGGGGCGGGGTATCGCCGAGGATGCGTTTCCACTCGGTGACGTTGTAATACATCCGAATGGTGATCATCGACAGCGGGATGCCGTAGTATTCGAGGAGGTTGGCCTTGTAGCTGTCGCCGCCGGAAAGGCCGTCCACGAACGTGTCGCGCCAACGCAGGTCGGCGAGAGGCGTGCCGGTGTTGTAGGGGTTGGGTTTCTCGACGGACTCGGTGAGCGGGAGAAAGAAACGGGCGAGCGTTTCGTCGTCGGAGCCCTTGCCGATCTGGATCAAGTCGGGGGCGGTGCCGCCGACGAGCTGGGTTTTCATCCAACTCGGGTAGATGCGCTCGGGAATGGGATTTTGTTCGATGCGAACGCCGGGGTGGAGCCGCTCGTATTCGCGGGCGAGGGTGTCGATGGCGTCGCGGATGCCGGACTCGAGTTGCCAGTGGGCGATGCGGATGACGACCTCGTCGGGATTGGCGGAGGCGCGCTGGCGTTGGAAGACCTGCGTGAGAGCGATCGCAAAACAGACGAGGAGCAGGGAGACGCCGATGAGCGGGAGGAGACGTTCGCGGTTCATCGGGTATTCAGAATTTGGACACAGAGTTCACGGAGCTCGGACACGGAGAGCACAGAGGAAAGGCACGGCGAATTGGCCGCAAAGAGGCGCAGAAAGCGCAAAAACGGAGAGGACGGTTCATCGGGCGGAGAGGGCGGGAACCACTCGCTCACGCTCGCGGCTACTGGCGACGGGGAGGGCGGCGAGGCGCTCTTGGACGAGGAGGCGGCGGGCGTCACGGGGGAATTGTTGGAGGAAACGTCCGTAGTAGGCGGCGGCGATGTCGGGGCGGTCCGCGCGGCGGGCGAGTTCGGCGATGCGAATCAAGGTGTCGCGTTGAGTGATGGCGCGGGCGATGCCGGCGCGATCGGCGGCGAGGAGATGGTCGAGGGCAATGGCGTCGGCATAACCGAAGCGGAGAGCGGCGTCGGCCATCACGAGATTGAAATCGCGAAGGGCGGATGGTTCGGTGAGGGACGTGCCGCGTGAGGCCAGGCGATCAAAGCGGGCGCGCACCTCGGAGGGAGCGACGCGAGGCTCGAAGAGTTCGAGGAGGGCAACATGGACGACGGCGCGTTGGGCGAGCGGATGCGGGGTGTCGAGGNNCGGTGGACCTGCGGGATGCGGGCAAGGAAGTAGCGGGCGGAGAGGCCGAGGTCGTCGGTCGCGTTGGCCGCGGCGATGGCTTTTAAGAGCGACGTCGCGCGGTCGAGGTTGGCGTCGGTCTTGGGCTGGAGATTAACGAGCGTGAGGGCTTCGCCGAAACGGGCTTCGCGGTCGTCGGCGGGCAACTCGGCGAAGGTGGTGTGGGCCTCCTTGAGGAGGTTGAGCGCGGTGAGCTCCCAAGGAGAGGGCGCGGGCGCGGAGTCGGCGGCGAAGAGCGGCGTGACGACGAAGGCGAGGCCGGTGAGCAAGGCGGTTCGGAGGGACGAAAGGGGGAGGTCAACGGACATGTTGGGCGCCTTGGTCGTCGGTGTAGATGGATTCTCGGATACGGCGGGCGACGATGCCCTTGGGATTTGGGTCGAGAGCGGAAGGCGCGATATCGACCAGGAAGATGGTGGTTCGGGAATTGGTCCCGACGGGATGCGGACTGCTGCTGACGAGGAGCCAGCCGTCGGGTTGCTCGTCGGCGGCGACTTGGAGCCACGCTTTGCGTGTGGCGGGATAGGGGGCGGTTTGATGCTCGTGAGTGGGGAGCACCATTTGGGTGTCGGCGATATTCACGGCCAAGCGGCGCTTGGAGAAGTTGAACACGCGGTAAGTGCTGGCGGGGTGGGCGTCGAGGGACTGGTCGAACACCGCGGTTTGATACGCGAGTTCGGCGCCGGGAGGATTTTTGACCAGCAGGATGAGGAAGGGCCCGGGCTGCGCAGGGAGCTTGGCTCGGGCGACTGGAGTCTTGACCGGTTGACGTTGGGGGTCGGGGTGGGGGACCTCGCGATAGAAGAGAACCTCGCGGTTTTTGGGCGCCGGATAGAGACGGGAAAAGGAGCCGGCGGCGGCGCTGAGCATCTCCTTCTTTTTCTCGACGTCGAAGAGGAAGGTCTCGACGCCCGCGATGGAGACGACGCGGAATTGCGTCGGAGCTGGTTCCGTTGGTGGCGGCGTTTGAGCGCGCGAAAACGGCACCGCCAACAAACAGACGGCGAAAGCGACGCGGATCAGATATCGTTGGGCGAGAGCCATCGGAAGGAGATGATTTTGAATTTGCGGCCGAAGGTCTGGCTGGCGCTGCCATCAGCCGGTGATTCCCAAGCGTTGACGGAATCCTCGATGTAGTCGGGGACGCGCTGGACGACGGCTTCACACCAGGCGCGGCCGGTGATTTCGTCGGTGACCGGACTCACAACCTCGCCGTAGGTGCGGACGGTGAACGTGTCGGAGCGACCGGAAAGACCGGCGCCGATCTTCGAGAGAATATCGGCTTGGGTGATGTATTTGGGCGTGAAGGCGGTGCGAGCGCCGTAGGGGTGTTCCGCCGTGGTGGTGGCGTTACGACGGCCTTCGACGAGAGCGCGGTTGTAATAACCGAAGGTATACTGGTTGGTTTGATTCATGCGGATCGCGTCGTCCGAAGTGATCAAGTCATCGCCCGCCCAGAAGGAACCGGCCGCGTCGTTGGATGGGAAGCGCGTGGGTGAGGCCGTGTTGGTGGCGTCGATGGCTGCCTGAAGGGGGCCGCGGTAGGTCTCGTCCTCGGCGGAAGTCGCGGGGTTGTCCGCCAAGCGCCGATTCACGAAGTCGGCGAGGGAGACGAACGGGCCGCGGTTGCGAATTTGTTCAACGATGTTCCGGGCGAGTTGGGCGACCTGATTTTCGTTGAGCGAGCGGTAGCCCTTCCAAGCGTCGTTCGGATCGTCATTCCCGTTGGGGCGTGTGAAGCGGGAGAACGTGGTTTGGAGGCTCGACGGGGAGGTGTTGTTGAACTCGGGATCTTCGGGGTCGTAGGCGAGTTGATTGCTGCCGCCGAGGATGGCGCGCCACGCTTGTTCGGAGGTGGAGTTGATGTTGAAGCCGCCGGCAAGCATCAGACCGGCCGCGGATTGGTCGGGGTTTTGAAGATCGATCGCCGCGTCGTGACGCGTGTGGCGGGGATTGGGGAGCGTGGACGGCACGGTGCCGGTGGCGGGCACAGTGGAGAAGTAGTAGCGGTCCCAGAGGTTGCGGTTGAGCAGGTAGGAAATGTCGTAGTAGCCGTTCATATCCGTGCCCAAGCGGCGGGTGCCTTCGGCGCCGGTGCCGGTGTCGGTGCGGGCGAGTTGCCAACCGCCAGGGGTGGTGGAGAAGCGGGAGCCGCCCGACACCATGCGGAAATCGGCGAGACTGTTGCCAATGGGATAGGAAGGATATGCACCGACCAGCGAGAGGTTGGCGTGCTGGAGTTGTCCGATGGATTGGAGCGGTTGGTTTTCGTAAGGAAACTCGAACAAGCCGGCGTCCACGGGGGCGCCGTTTATCCAGTCGTGACCTTGGCCGGCGGAGGTGCGGTTGCTGGCGGCGCCGGGTCCGTTGAGGAACTTTTGCCAAGGGAAGGTATAGAGCGGCTGGCCGGCGGTGGCGGTGAACAGCACGTTGTAGTTGTTGTCGCGGCGGGTGCGATCGGCGCGGGGGGCGCGCATGTTGCCTTGGGCGAGCCAGCGGGTGGCGAACATGTATTGGTTGGTGTTGAGCTGGGCGTTGCTGCCTTTGCCCGAGAAAAGAGACTGGGTCTGGAATACGTAGGCGGGCTCCGAGCCGTCCGTGTCGTAAACGAGCGAGCCGGGTTCCTGGAAGGGCGGGGTGACGACGAGTCCCGACCAGTCCATGCCTTGGGCAACGCTATACCAGCGACGATTGGAGGCGGAGGGATTAAACATGTCGCGGCTGTGCGGGGTGCCTCCGGTGGTCGTGATGGAGGGGAGCGCGCTCGGCTCGCCGAGATAGATGTGAATGCCGCCGCCGCCGATGAAGCTGTTGCTCTGAATCCCCGGACTTCTGTCCAGCCGATAAGCGAGATTCTCCTCCCCGGGCAGGATCTTTATCGTGGTCGGGCTGCCGGCGGAGCCTGAGCGGAAAGGCACGGAGACATAGGCGCCGGGCTCGGGCTCGATGTTTTCCAGAATGTTGCGCTGGGTGTAGAGCTGGCCGCTGGACGACGCGGGCAGGGAGAAAATGAGGCTTTGGCCCGGAGGAATGTCGGGGCAATTCAGGCGAAAGCGGATGAAGTTGCCGTTGTTTCCGTAATGGGTGCGTTGAAAATTAAAACGGCCGCGAGAGCTCCACGAGTTCTCGTCGGAAGGGTCGGTTTGGACCTCGAGCTCGACGTTGACCTGTCCGTCGTGAGTTGGCTGGACGCCGACCTCGAAGTTGCTGCCATCGGCTTGTGGCGCTGGGGCGCGAAGGGTGACGTTGTAGGGATTCCAGATGACGACCAGCGGGTAGAGGTTCATGTGGATTTCCACACCCGGAGCGGGCGGAGCCGCCGGGGCCATGCGGAAGCCGAGTGAGAAGTAAGTAATAACCGGCGCGGCTCCCACGTGGTCGGCGTCGGCCGCGATGGTGGTTTTGTTGGGTTTGTCGTGAGCCGGCAGGCGAACGGGAACGCTGAGGGCGTTGATTCCAGAGGTGGGGACGCGGGTCTGGGCAAACGTGCGGAGGTGTTGCCAGGTGGGTATGGCATAGCCTCCGCCCGCGACGAAACCGCCGGTGTCGTTTGGGTGGCGGGCCCACAGGCGATTCGTGTCGGCGGTGGCGTCGGAGGCGGCCGGGCTGAACGTGGAGTCGAGCAAGATGCTCAAGTCGCGCTTGAGACCACCGGCATAGGTGTCGGAGAGGACGGTGTTCGAGACGGCGGTGACGTCGTGATAACGGTAGTTGAGCGCGGAGGAGAGCGCGACGGGGTCGGCGGAGGTGAGGGCGGCTTGTCGAGGCGACACGATCTTGGTGAGCGCCTGAGACGGAGCGTAGAGGGCTTCGATCCGGTTGGCGGTGAGGGGTGGGAGCGAACTGGTCCATCCCGGTGTATCCCGAGTCATCAGTTCGATGGCGGCGCGGTTGGAACTGGAGAAGGCGTTGCGGACCTGCGCCTGGCGTTCGGAGGCGGAAAGGGTGGTGTCGGAGCCGGCGAGCGGGAGGTTGATGCGGGCTTTGATCCCTTCGTCTCCGACCCACCACGCGTAGCGGCCGATGGTGATGGGAGTGGTGCCGCTCGCACCGGGTATATCGGCTGCCGGAACGGTGATATTCACGGCCGGGGCGACGACGTAGTCGATGGGCACGCCGCCATTCTCGGAGGAGGTGACGCTGTTGGGGCCAACGAGGAGTCGGGCGGCGCGGGCGGTGTTGCTCGCGTCGGTGATTGTGAGATTGGTTGAGGTGGCCGCGGTGGTGGGGGAGAGGTGGGCGACGGTGCCCGCGGGTTTGTAGGTGATGTCGGCCGGTGCGGGCGCACTGGAGATTTCTCCTGCGGTGCCGACATTGCCGCCGCCGCGGACGGGATTGAAGGGAGCGTTTTCATTGCCGCTCACCAGCCAGTTGAGCAGACGAGCGGGGGAACCGGTCGTTGGGTCAATGTTCGCGGCGGTCGTGAGATTAACGGCGACCGAGTTGGGCGTGTCGTTATAGTCGGCGGTGACGGAGCTGCCGTAGACGCCGACCCAGTGGGTGTTGTTTTGGCCGGTGGCGTTTTGCAGGTCGGCGCGGGCGGTGGTGCGTTGGTCGGGGCCGGCGTATTTCTGGAGTTGGCCGACGGCGATGTTGAGCGCCATGAGCGCGTTCTGGCGGGCTTGGGCCAGTTGCTGGTTGTTGGAGGCGACTTGGGTTTCGACCCGCGTGAGCGCGGCCAGGGAGACGAGCAGGAGAACCAGAAAAGCGAGCAGCGTGATCGTGATGAGCAGCGCGAATCCGCCACGTCGCCGACGCAGGATGCCCCGCGTGGAACGACCAACGACCAATGACGGGCGACCACCGATCGCGGGCTGCTCGCCGGGTGGGGGAGTGAGGGAGCGGTTCATGTCTGTGGGGCGACGGGGTTGAAAGCGGAGTCGGCGCGAAACTCAGGTCCGGGAGCGGGGGCCGTAAAAAATCGAATCGGCGGTGGCGTAGGGGATCAGGTCCTCGCCTTTCACCCAGCGCAAGGAGCCGTCGGCGTGGGCGGCGTTCTGACCTTGCACGAGCTGGGCCGTGTCGNNCCGTTGCGGTCGGTGAGGCAAGCCCGGAGGCCGATGTCGGCGGAGATCGTCTTGGCGTTTTTAAGGACGCCTTGGTCTGTGATGCCGAACGCGGTCTCGACGCCGGGGGCGAGGGGGATGTAGCC
>DFYA01000290.1:0-324 GCA_002382525.1 Opitutaceae bacterium UBA4094 | reverse complement strand
GCTCTGGTGGGGATTGCCGGCGCATGCGTTTTTGGCGGCAGATTCCCGAACCTTGCCGATGGAGGGGAAGATGAGGGCCGCGAGGATGCCGATGATCGCAATGACAGTGAGCAGCTCGACGAGTGTGAAACCTTGGCGGGCGGCGGGGGAGGAGGGGCGGCGAGTCATTGCGGTGAGGGGGCGGGGGTAAAACGGGGTGGGGAAACGCGAGAGGGATGCGACTCCCTATCGCGGGGAAACGGAGCTTAAACGAAGGGTATCGGGTGTTTAGCGGCGGTCCTTAAGCTGCCACACCCGAACGTAATCGACTTTGAAATAATCGGG
>DFYA01000185.1 GCA_002382525.1 Opitutaceae bacterium UBA4094 | reverse complement strand
GAGACGCTCGGTCTTGTGGCGCAGGCGAAGCGGGATCAAGTCACGGTTTACGCGCTCTTGAGCGCGCTGCTGCTCGATGCGGTGCGTCCGCTGCTGGAACCCACAACCAAGGGCTCGGCGGGACCGGAGCGCGTGGTGAGTTTTGCGTCGCCGGTGGACATGCGCCCGTTTCTCACGACCCCGGCGAAGGGGCAGTTTGGGTTTTTCTCCTCGGCGCTTAATCACCTCTACCGCGTCGGCGAGACCAACGATCTCGCGGCGCTGGCGAAGCAGGTGCACGCGGACCTGAAGAAATCGTATCTGCAGAAAAAAGTTCACCTGCACACCTCGCCGCTCTTCGCGAGTTTCCTGTCGTGGCGCTGGATGTTTCCGGCGAACGAAAAAGGCATCGCTAAAGTGGTGAAGACGACCGAAGGCATGTTCCGCACCTGCGCGACGAGCATGACGTTTCTCAACGACTCGCTCGAAATCGACGAGACGCAGGGCATCACGATCTCGCGTCCGCGCGGCCACATCTCGCCGTCGATCATGGGCGCGGCGCTGTATTGCGTGACGCTCTACAAAAACGTGCTCACGGTTCACCTGAACTATAACGAAGGACAACTGAGCGACGCCGATGCGGAGCTGCTCAATGGGCGGTTCCGGGCCAACGCACTCGCGGTGGGTCGCGCGACAACGGCCGGTGCGGGTGCGGCCGGTGCGGCGGTGATGTAAGCGGAGAGCTCGCACGTTTGTCATGGTTTCAATCAGCAACACACATCTGACGGAGACGGACCCGCTCAGCGAAGGCGGTGTTGGTCGCACGTCGTTGCTGATCGCCGCGTGGCGGGCCGACGAGGCGGAGCGCATCGATCCGCTGGTGATCGATTCGATCGCCAACATCTTTGTGCCGCCGGCCACGCGCCGCTGGGTCGAAGAGATGACCCGGACATCGGAATCCACGCGCCAGCTTATCAGCTATCGCACCCGCTTCTTTGATGATGCGCTGGTCGCGGAGTTTAAACGCGGAGTGAAGCAGGTGGTGGTGCTGGGAGCGGGGCTGGATACGCGCTCGCTGCGGTTGGGGGGGGCGGGCGTGACGTTCTACGAAGTCGATTGCGAGGCGGTGTTGAGCTACAAACAACGGCAACTCGCGGATCACGGTTACGCGGCGGAGGCCAGCGTGTATGTCCCGGGGGACTACATCCGCGACGACGTGTGGGCGCTGTTGAAGGCGCGCGGCTTCGACGCGGGCGCGGAGACGTTTTTTATCTGGGAAGGGAACACGATGTATATCCCGGCGGAGGCGATTATCGCGTTTCTCGGGCGGCTGAAGGCCGAGGTGCCGCGGTTCCGGATCGCCTTCGATTATCTGTCGGAGGAGCTGATCGCGCGGGACACGGGTTTCTCCAGCGCGGGCAAACTGGTGGCGGGTTTTGAGAGCGCGGGCGCGCCTTGGGTGACGGGTTTCACGGACATCGCTCGCCTCGCGGAGCGCGCGGGTTTGGCGCTCGTCGAGGACAAGCGGATCGTGGATGTCATGCCGCCGAGCCGCTTCCGGGTCGCCTTGGACCGCGAGCTGTTTCGCCATTATTCGGTCTGCACCCTGAGCAACCATGAGTGAGCCGACGCTGACGCCTATTGCCATCGTCGGCGCCTCGGCGCGGCTTCCCGGAGCCGCGAGCTTGGACGCGTTTTGGGAGCTCCTCGTGGCCGGACGGGACGTGACGACAGAAGTTGATCCGAAGCGCTGGCGGCCGGAGGTATTCTTCGATGCCGAGCAGGGCGCCGCCGGAAAAACCTACAGCGTGCGTGGAGGGTTTCTCGCCGACGTGGATGCGTTCGACGGGCCGTTTTTCGGCATCGACGCGGACGAGGCTCGGAAGATGGACCCGCAGCAACGCCTCGCGCTGCAAGAAGCGTGGCGGACGTTTGAGGACGCGGGTTATGCGCCGGACGGACTGCGCGGGCGGAACGTGGGTGTGTTTGTCGGCGCGCGCACGGGGGATTATCATGACGCGGTGCTCGACCGGTCCGAGGCGCTGGAGCCGCAGATGTTGATGGGGCATGACACGTCGATCCTGTCGGCGCGGATCTCGCATTTCTTGGATTTGAAAGGCCCGAATCTCACGCTTAACACGGCGTGTTCGTCGATGGGCGTCGCGTTGCACCTCGCGGTGCAGAGCCTGCGATCCGGCGAGGTGGAGATGGCGTTGGTCGGCGGCGTGCATGTGATGAGCACGGCGCAGCGGTTTGTGATGCATAGCCGCACGCGGCTGTTGTCGAAGACCGGCCGGTGTCGTCCGTTTGACGAGGCGGCGGACGGTTTTGTGCTCGGCGAAGCGGTGGGCTTTGTGTTGCTGAAGCGCCGCGATGCGGCGGTGGCGGCGGGGGATCGGATTTACGCGAACATCCTCGCGACCGGCGTGAACCACGACGGGTTTTGCGAGAAAGGCATCACGGCGCCGAACCCCGATGCGCAAGCGGCGTTGTTGCGTCAGGTGCTGGCGTCGGCGGCGGTGGCGCCGGAGACCGTGGACTACATCGAAGCGCACGGCACGGGGACGTATAAAGGGGACGTGATCGAGACAAAGGCGTTGCGCGAGGTTTACGGCAGCGGGCGTTGCGTGATCGGCTCGGTTAAGGCGAATGTCGGGCATGCGCTCACGGCGGCGGTGCTGCCGGGGCTGCTGAAGGTGATGCTGTGCTTCAAACACGGCCAGTTGGTGAAGCAGGCGAATTTTGAACGGGCGAACGAAGCGGCCGGTGTGGGCGACGAGACGTTGCGTGTTCGGACAGAAACTACGCCGTGGAGTGCGGAAGGCGGGCAGCCGAGGCGGGCGGCGTTGAGCGCGTTTTCCTACACGGGAACGAACTTCCATGTGGTGCTCGAAGAGGAGCCGCCGATGGAGGTGCGGAGCGGCGCGGCGGAGGCGTGCGTGGTGCCGTTGTCGGCGAAAACGCCGGAGGCGCTGCGTGAGCAGGTGCGGCAGCTGTCGGCGTGGCTGGAGGCGCACGGCGCGGGTGTCGAGCTGCGCGACGTGGCGCGGACGCTGGCGCTAGGGCGTGCGCAGTTGGGGTGTCGGGCGGCCTTCGTCGCGACGACGATTGATGGACTGCGGGCGCGGCTCGATGGACGGATGCCGAAGGACGGCGGAGATGCGCGTTTGCGTGACGTGGCGGCACGCTACGAACGCGGTGAGGCGGTGGAGTGGAGCGCGTGGGTGGACGCAAAGGCGAAGACCGTGTCGCTGCCGGGGTATCCGTTTGAGCGCCACCGTTACTGGTTGAACGACGGTAAGCGGAATGACGACGCGGTGCTCACGGTGTTTTTGGCGCGGCGGGACGAGGTGTATAAGGCGTTTGTCGCAGCGGGAGAGCCGGCGGTGTTGGTGAAGTGCGGCGAAGGCGGGTTTCGCCAGTTGGGGCCGCGTATTTTTCAAATCGATCCGCGGCGGGCGGAGGATTACCCGCGACTGGTGGCGGCGCTGGAGCGGTTGGGTGGCGGGCGGCTGCGGGTGGTGCACCTTTGGAATTACGAATGCGAGGCGGTGGACTATGTTTTCCACGGCGATATCGAACGGTGTCTGCACGCGGTGGAGCGAAGCCGCGACACGGGCGCGCGAGCGATCACGTTGTTGCGTGAAGCCTTGGCGGGACGTGAGGCGGACCTGCTTTTTGTGGATCACGGCAAGCAGCCGCAGAATGATGCCGTCGGTGCGGGCTGTGCGCGGTTGCGGATGAAAGATCGCACGGCGACGGCGGCGGAATTGGTGGCGTTGATTCGCCTAGCGTTCACGCGCGGGCATTCGAACGCTCCAACTAAGTCGGCCGCACGCGAGGAGCGGGTGGAGTTCCGCGCGGGCGAGACGTATCTGGTGGATGCGGGGGATGACGTGAACGCGGTGCGCACGGTGGAGGCATGGACGCGGCGTGGGCCGGGACGATTTGTGGTGTTGACGAATGCGGCGCTGGCGGGGCGCGACGTGGTGCGGATCTCGCCGACGCTGGCGGGCGAGGACGATTTGCGGCGGTTGCGGCGCGAGCTGGAGCGCGCCGGGGTGAGGGAAATCCATGGCGTGGTGCGCGTGCTCGGCGCGGACGGGCGCGATGAGCTGACGCGCACCTTGTTGCTGGACGAACTCACGAAGGAAGGTGCGTTGAAGTTTTTTGGTTTCGTGGGCGAGGCGGACGGCTTTGCGCAGGGATTTATCGAATTGCGTGAGGACCTGACGCGACGCGGGCATCGGCAGGGCCGGACGTGTGTGCTGGAGGCGGAGCCGGTGCGCGTGGAGTCGCCCGGCTCGCAGGCTCAAGTGGCGCGGTTCAAGCGCATCGTGTGCGAAGTGCTGCGGCGGGATGGCGGCGACGTGGATTTTGCTAAGACGCCGGACGAACTCGGGTTGAATTCGATGCGCATCGTAGAGGTGATCGAACGCGTGCAGCGGACGTTGGGGACGGAGCTGCGTCCGTCGTTGTTTTATAAACACAAGACGCTCGGCGGCGTGGTGGAGGAGTGGCTGGGCACCAGTGTGGTGGAGACGACGGCGGCGCTTCCGGTGGAGGCGACGACGGAGGTGTCGCGGTGCATGGCGAATGAACCGATCGCGATTGTGGGCATGAGCGGGCGCTTCCCGGGTGCGGATAACCTGGATGCGTTTTGGGCGAACCTGCGCGATGGGCGGGACTGTATCGGCGAGATTCCGGCGGAGCGGCTCGACGGCTGGCGCGGCGGCGAGGACGAGGCGCCGAAGTGGGGCGGGTTTATCGCGGACATCGACAAATTCGACGCTGCGTTTTTTGGGATATCGGCGCGCGAGGCGGAGCTGATGGATCCGCAGCAGCGGCTGTTTTTGCAGTGCGCGTGGCATGCGATCGAGGATGCGGGCTATGATCCGAAGACGCTGGCGGGGACGCAAACGGGGGTGTTCGTCGGCGTGGCGACGTGCGATTACGCGGCGTTGGTGGAGGCGGCGGGCGAGGGGCGTCAGGCGCATAGTCCGATCGGGGTGTTCCACTCGATCCTGGCGAACCGGTTGTCGTTTTTATTGGACCTGCGCGGGCCGAGTCAGCCGATCGACACGGCGTGTTCGAGTTCGTTGGTGGCGGTGCATCGGGCGGTGCAGGCGATGCGGAGCGGGCAATGCGAGCAGGCGATCGT
>DFYA01000134.1 GCA_002382525.1 Opitutaceae bacterium UBA4094 | reverse complement strand
TCGGATGGGCTTGGGCTGGAAGTCGCGCGGGCCTATGTGGCCGAGGGCGCGGCGGTGGCGTTCGCGGCGCGATCGGGCGAGAAGTTGCGTGCGATCACCGATGAGATCATCGCGGGCGGCGGACGGGCGATTCCGGTGGTCTGCGACGTGGGGGTGAGCGCAGAGGTCGAGGAGGCGGTGAAGGCGACGCTGGCGGCATTCGGTCGCATCGACGTGTTGGTGAACAACGCGGCGGTGGCGATCCCCGGCGACATTACCGAGCAGACGGACGAGGATTGGAACCGGTTGCTCAATGTGAACCTCCTCGGCGTGTTTCGCGGCGTGAAATTTGCGTTGCCCCCCATGATCGCGCAGGGCGGCGGCAGCGTGATCAACATGGCCTCGCTGCAAGGCGACCGCTCGTGGGATCACTGGACGACTTATGCGGCGGCGAAAGGCGCGATGAAGGCGATGACGCGTCAGCTCGCCGGGCAATACGGCCCGCAAGGTGTGCGGTTTAACTGTATCTCGCCCGGCGCGATGGACACGCCGATGAATCAGGAGCGGCGGAAGCGGGAGGGCGATGCGTTCTATGAGGCCAACATGCGTCTGCACGCGCTTGGACGCATGGGACGGGCGGACGAAGTCAACGGCGCGGCGGTTTTCTTGGCGTCGGATGAATCCAGTTTCGTGACCGGCGCGGACCTCGTCGTGGACGGCGGGTTGAGCGTGCTGACGCGGGACTGACGGAGGCACCCAGTGGCACAGGCATTCCTGCCTGTGCATTTCCGAGGACAGGCAGGAATGCCTGTCACACATGAAAACGAAACAGATCACAGGCAGGAATGCCTGTGCCACCCCTTATGAATACCCAAGCGCTTCAGGACGTGCGCGTCCTTGATTTCACTCAGCTCCTTCAGGGGCCGTATGCCACGCAGATGCTCGGCGACCTTGGCGCCGACGTCATCAAAATCGAGAAACCCGGCACCGGTGATCTCTACCGTTCGATGACGTTTTTCAACGAGTGGCTCGGCGACGGCGAGTCGCCGTGTTTCGTGCCGTGGAACCGCAACAAGCGGTCGTTGGCGATTGATTTAAAAGACCCTGCCGCGCGCGAGGCGGTGCTGCGCATTGCGGCCAAGGCGGACATCGTGGTGGAGAATTTTCGACCCGGGGTGCTCGACAAGCTCGGTCTCGGTTACGAAGCGCTGCGGGCGATCAATCCGGGCGTGATCTACTGCTCGGCGACGGGTTGGGGTGCGGACGGACCTTATGTGAAACGGCCGGGGCAGGATCTGCTGGTGCAAGGGCTCGCGGGCGCAACCTTTGCCAGCGGGCGGCGCGATGATGGGCCGGTCGCGATCGGCACGGCTTTGAGCGATCAGCTTGGCGCGCTACACATCGTGTATGCGGTGCTGGCGGCCTTGTATCACCGCACGCGCACGGGCGAAGGGCAACGGGTCGAGGTCAACCTGCTCCAATCGGTGCTGGCCTTTCAGGCGCAGGATTTTTTCACGGTGCAGAACCTCGGGCGCAGTTTTGAGCGACCGGCGTCGGGCATCGCACACCCGGGCAACGGCGCGCCCTTCGGCATCTACCGCACGGCGGACGGGCATCTCTCGATCGCGATGAATCCGTGGGAAAAGATCGTGGCCGCGCTCGGGGACGAGTCGTTGCACCTCTATGACGATCCGCAGGTTCGTTATGATCGCCGCGACGAGATTTATTTTGAGATCGAGCGCATCACTGCGACGCGCACGACGAACGAGTGGCTGGCGACGATGTTGGCGCTCGATATCTGGTGCGCGCCCGTGTTGCGCCAGGAGCAGGTGGCGGACGATCCGCAGGTGCGGCACTTGGAGGCCTTCACCGAGGTGGACCACCCGAAGGCGGGGCGCGTGAAGGTGGTGAACATCCCGGTGAAACTTTCGGCGACGCCCGGCGCGATCCGACGTCCGGCCCCGCTGGTAGGCGAACACACCCGCGAGGTGTTGATGGAATACGGCCTCACGCCCGAGCAGGTCGACGCGCTGGTGGCGTCGGGAAAGGTGACCGCGTTATGATGTATCAGACTATCAACTACACAGTCGCGGACGGCGTGGCGACGATCACGTTTAATCGTCCGGATCAACTCAACGCGATGAACCGGCAGTTGATGGAGGAGCTGATCCACGCGGTGACGCGGCTGGACGGCGATGCGAATGCGCGCGTGGGTGTGCTGACCGGTGCGGGGCGGGCGTTTATGGCGGGTGCGGATTTGAAGGCCTATGCGCGTCAGACCGAAGAGGAGTTTGAGTCGTTTCAGATTCTCGGGCGCGGGCTCTATGCGGCGATCGAGGGGAATCGGAAACCGGTGATCGCGGCGGTCAACGGGCACGCGCTCGGCGGCGGGTTGGAGATCGCGCTGGCGTGCGACCTCATCGTGGCGGCGGCGGGCGCGAAGCTCGGTTTGCCGGAGATTTTGTTGAACCTGATTCCCGGCGGCGGCGGCACGCAACGGTTGCCGCGCAAGCTCGGGCTGATGCGGGCGAACGAGCTGCTCTTCACCGGACGGCTCGCGACGGCGGAGGAGATGCACGCGTGGGGCGTGGTGAGCTACGTCTATGCGCGCGAAACTTTCGCGGCGGACGCGTGGGCGTTTGCGTTGACGGTGGCGGAGAAATCGCCGGCGGCGTTGCGCGTGTTGAAACAGCTCACGCAGCTCGCGGCGGGCGCGTTTAACCCGGCCGCGCAGGCGTTGGAGAACGAGGCGCTGGGGCGCTTTTATCGGACGCCGGAAGCCAAGGAGCGGCTGGAGCATTTCTTGGCGCAGAGCGAAGCGCGCAAGGCGGCGAAGGCTGATGCGGGAGGTGGGCGTTGATGTGGGGTTGGACAGGAGCGCCGGTTTTCAACCGCCGGGAGTGGCGCTCGGCGGTTGGAAACCGCCGCTCCTTGAGGAGAGCTCCTTTGCACTCACTCAAATCTAACTCCTCTCACTTATCATGATTACTCTCTCCGGCATTACTTGGGATCATCCGCGCGGACGGGCGCCATTGGAGGCGTCGGTTGCGGAGTGGCGCGAACGCACCGGTGTGGAGGTGCGCTGGGAGGCGCGGTCGCTGAAGGATTTTGGCGACGCGCCGCTCGAACGCCTGGCGGCGGAGTATGATTTGCTGGTGATCGACCACCCGCACGCGGGCATGGCGGCGGGGTCCGGGGCGGTGCGGGCGTATGAGGAGATGCTCGGCGCGGAGGTGTTGGCTGAACTGGCGGCGGGAACGGCGGGGCCGTCGTATCGATCCTACAACTACGCGGGGCGGCAGTGGGCGCTGCCGGTGGATGCGGCGTGTCAGGTGTCGAGCCGGCGGGCGGATCTGTGGCCGGCGGGCGTGGAACTGCCGGCGAAGTGGGACGATGTGTTTGCGCTGGCGGAGCGGCTGCGCGGCGAAGGACGCTTCGTGGGCATGGCGTTGTGTCCGACGGATACGTTGTGCTCGACGCTTACGCTCTGCGCGCAGGCGGGAGATCCGTTTCGCGAAGGGGCGGACGGGTTTCCGAAGACGGAGACCCTGGCCGGGGCGTTCGCGATTTTGAAGCGACTGGCGGAGGCGTGTCATCCGAGGTCGCTGGGGTGGAATCCGATCCGGTTGTATGATCACATGGCGACGCACGACGACGTGGCGTATGCGCCGCTGGCGTTTGGTTACACGAACTATGCGCGGGCGGAGGCGGCGGGGTCGCGGTTGAGTTTTGGCGACGCGGCGGGCGGGGCGGGAGCGTTGCTCGGCGGGGCGGGCTTGGCGATTTCGGCGCGCGGCTCGCATGCGCGCGAGGCGGCGGCGTATGCGGCATGGGTGTGCGGTGAGGAGTATCAGAGGAACGGATACACGCGAGCCGGAGGCCAGCCCGGGCACGGCGCAGCGTGGGCGGATGCNNCGTCGGACGCGGTGGCTGGAGGGTTTTTCAGTGGGACGCGGGAGACGCTTGCGGCGGCGAGTGTGCGGCCGCGGCATGCGGGTTGGCCGGGGTTTCAGGAGGACTTGGGGGACCGCGTGCACGCGTGGTTGCGTGGTGGCGGGAAGACGACGGAGGTCGAGGGACTGGTGGAGGAGTTGCGGGCGGGGTTTTTTGAGAGTCTCTGAGGCCGAGCTGGAGCTCGGCGTT
>DFYA01000072.1:1091-8121 GCA_002382525.1 Opitutaceae bacterium UBA4094 | reverse complement strand
AGGATCGCCAGCGTGAGCGTGAAGAACGTGCCGGTCACGGCGACGAACACGGTGTTGGCGATGTAGGGGCCGATGAGCTTCAGGCCGAAGTTCCAGTTGTGGACCTTGTAAACCGAGAGATCGAAGGACTTCTCGGCGGTCTTCACGGAGGAGTCGGAGGGCCTGGCGGAGCCGAACGCCTCGCTCCAGTCGGCGACGCGGATTTTCGCGGTTTCGGTGCCGTCGGCGGCAACGCGTGTCTCGACCACGCTGAACGGCGGGGACGGCGCCCACGGGTTGCGCAGGAAGCTCGCGTTGTCCTTAAACGAGACTTGGAACATCATGTAGAGCGGGAACAGCTCGATGATGATAAAGAACAGAATGACGATGTGCTTGGGCCAGTCCTTCTGCTTGTGGGAACCGACGAAGTCTTTGGTGGGTGTGCTCATGTTTATTTCTCCACCCGCACGTATTTGTTGTTCACGTAAGTCAGCGCCAAAATGAACACGAAGAGGATCATGCCCACGGCGCACGCGTAGCCGAATTCACCAGCAACGAAGGCCTTGTTATACATCCAGAGGCCGGGAACCATGCCTCGTCCGCCGGCGCCGCCGGACTCGCCGAGAAGAAGCAGTTGGAGTCCGTAGCCCTGCAGCGTGCCGATCACCAGCAGCACCAACGACAGGCGCACCTGCGTGAGGATCAGCGGCAGTTCGATGTAGAGGAACTTTTTGAAGGGGCCCACGCCGTCCAGTTCAGCGGCTTCGTAGATCTCCTGGCCGATGGATTGGAGGCCCGCCAAGTAGATCAGCACGCCGACCGCGCCAATCCACGGGAAACCCCAGATGAAGAGCGACGGGAGAATCAATCCGGGTTGCGAGAGCCAGCCAATCGGCGCATCGGCAAAAAACAGCCCCCAACCGAATACCTGATCCAACGACACCAGCACCGACTTCATGCCGGTGAAGTCGAGGATGTTGTTTAGGACCCCCATGTTGGGATCGAAGAAAAACTTCCAAATGAACAGCGTGACGAGGCTCGGCACGATCATCGGAACGACAAGCATCACGCGGTAAAAATACTGCCAGCGGTCGCTCTTCACCCGGTGGATCATGACCGCCATCGCGATCGACGGGATCATCTTGAACAGATTGAAAACGATCAAAATAGAAACCGTCTTGAAGGAGCCCCACAGGACGTTGTCTCCAAAGGCGCGCTTAAAATTATCGAATCCGATCAGTTGCTTGGTCTCACCGCCTGACCAATCGAAAAAGCTGTGATAAATGGCACTCGCAGCCGGGAAATAGGAGAAGGTGCAAACGAGCAACAGCGAGGGAATGATCAGGAAGTAGAGCTTCCATTCGCGCAAAGCCTTTTGTCGGGAAATGGGGAATGCCATGGGTCGGTAAAAATTCGGGGTAAACTCGCCGGAAAAACCGTCAAGTATTTAACAGACGCCTATGCGTCCGACCTCGTCGACCCTTTTATTCAGAGTTGCTACGTTAACAACACAGCGTTGCCCGCCGCTTTCAAAACGTCACCACGACTTTTCCAAACTGTCCGTTCTGTTCCAGTAACGTGAACGCTTGCGCCGCCCTCGCCAGAGGAAACTCGTCGCTCACCACCGGCCGGATACCGTGCTCATCCACGAAACCCAGCATCGCTTCCCAGTCCGTAGGGCTGCCCATGGTGGTGCCCAATAACGACAGCTGCCGCCAAAAAACCTTTCGCATCGGCAGCACCGGCGGATTGCCCTTCGTCGCACCGTAAAACACCACCCGCGCGCCGGGTGCGGCGAGATCGAGCAACGCCTCAAACCCGTCTCCACCCGCGCTATCGACGATCACGTCGAAAAGGCGCTCGGCATGCCCGTGCGCCGCAGTTTTTGCCCACCCCATATGTGTATAGTTAAAGCCCCCGGTTGCTCCGAGTTCGATCGCTTTGGCGATTTTGTCGTCGCTGCTGGACGTGACATACACCTGCGCGCCTTGCGCGACGGCAAACTGCAACGCGAACAACGCCACCCCGCCGCCGATCCCGCTGATTAAAATTTTCTCCCCAGTTTTCAATCCCGCGCGAGTCACCACCGCCCGATACGCCGTCAGGCCCGCCAACGGTAACGCCGCCGCCCCCGCCCACGAAAGATGCGTCGGCTTCGCGGCGAGTTGCGCCACCGGCACCGTGATCACCTCGGCCAACGTGCCGGCCCGAGGCAACCCCAAGATCGTAAAATCCTCCCCCTGCGCCTGCTCACGTTCCCCCCACGTGAACGAAGGATTGATGATCACCTCGCTCCCCACCCACGCCGCGTCGACTCCCGGCCCCACGCTCTCCACCACACCCGCTCCATCCGAACCGGGCTGCACCGGATACTTCACGCCGCCATATTGCCCGTGTTTGATCCACACGTCCCGGTGATTGAGCGCCGCCGCCTTTAGCCGAATTCGGGCTTCACCCGCCACAGGTTCGGGGGCGGGCATCTCGGAGATCGAAAGCGTATTGAGAGCGGTGAGTTGAAGGGCGCGCATAGGTCTGAAAATTAAACTCAAATTTTCTGCGACGCCAAAAATTTCCATCAATTCCGCCCTTTCTCGGCGCGTGCGATGTGTTTAGTTCGCGTGGTGCTGCTCGCGTTTCACAAGCCTTATGGAGTGCTCTCGCAATTCACCCCGGAACCCGGTTCCGCATGGCGCACGCTCGCGGATTTTCGCCTCCCGAAAAACGTCTATGCTCTCGGTCGGCTCGACGCCGACTCCGAGGGTCTGCTCCTCTTAAGCGACGAGGCGGGGCTCAACTCCCGCCTGCTCGATCCGAAAAACGCCCACCGCCGTGAATATTGGGTGCAAGTCGAGGGCATCCCCGACACGACCGCGCTGCAACGTCTCGCACGCGGCGTAAAGATTGGCGACTACACCACGTTGCCCGCCCTCGCCCGCCGGCTTGATCCGCCGCCTGCGTTGCCGCCACGCAATCCCCCGATTCGCGCTCGCAAAACCGTGCCTGACGCGTGGCTCGCCATCGAATTGATCGAGGGCAAAAACCGCCAGGTGCGCCGGATGACCGCCGCCGTCGGCCACCCCACATTGCGGCTCGTTCGTGCGCGTGTGGGCAACCTTCCGCTGGCCGATCTCCCTGCCGGCGCATGGCGGGAACTCACCCCCGCCGAACGCGCCGCCGTCCTGGCCTGATCCTTGATCGCCGCACGCGATCACCCGCCGGTGCTCATCGCGGGATAATCCGTGTAGCCGGCCTCCCCACCTACGTAAAACGTGGCGTCGTTCGGCTCGTTCAACTCCACGCCCACGCGGAAACGCTCCGGCAAATCCGGATTGGCGATAAAGAGCTTTCCCCACGCCACCGCGTCCGCATTCCCCGCAGCGATCTCCGCTTCAGCGGCCTCCGCCGTGAATGCTTGATTGGCGATATATACACCGCCAAAGGCCGCCTTCAGCGCCGGCCCGAGTCGCGGTTCCTCCATGCCTTCGCGAACACACAAAAACGCCAGCCCGCGCCGACCTGCTTCGCGCGCCACATAACCAAATGTCTTCGCCGGATCAGAGTCCTTCATGTCGTGGGCATCGCCACGCGGCGCCAGATGCAACCCGACCCGATCCGCACCCCACACGCTCACGGCCGCATCCACCGTCTCCAGAATCAAGCGCGCGCGATTCTCCACCGAACCGCCGTATTCGTCCGTCCGTTGATTCGTCCCGTCCTGCAAAAACTGGTCGAGCAAATACCCGTTGGCGCCGTGCAACTCTACACCGTCGAAACCCGCCTCCTGCGCGAGTTGCGCGCCGCGCCGATAGGCCTCGACCACGTCGGGGATCTCCGCCCGCTCCAACGCCCGCGGCACCGGATACGGCGCGTGCGGACGCAACTGACTCACGTGCCCCGACGCCGCGACCGCGCTTGGAGCGACGGGGGCCGCGCCATTCAGATATACGGGATGCGAGATGCGGCCGACATGCCAGAGTTGCAGCACGATCCGCCCACCGGCCTCGTGCACGGCACGCGTGACCAACCTCCAACCCTCGACCTGTTCGCGAGACCAAATTCCCGGCGTATCCGGATAACCGATACCCATTGGATTCACCGCCGTCGCTTCGGCTAGAATCAGTCCCGCTCCGGCCCGCTGCCGATAATACTCCGCCATCAAGGCGGTCGGCACGCGCCCAGCACCCGCACGGCAACGCGTCAGCGGAGCCATGACGACACGATTGGGAAGTTGAAAGGCGCCGGCCCGAAGCGGTGTATGAAGCAAGGACATGGCGCCGATGCTAATCCAATTCGCCCCGCCAACAAGTCGCCGCCCACGATTTGCGCACGAGAACGTTCACGCGCTCACCCGCCTCACCCTCAAGCCACCTGTGCCTCCGGACATTTGGCATGCAGGTGCGCGAGCACCTGATCTCCCAAGTCGCGAAGCATCTCCGCGTCGTTGTGAATCCGAGCCTGCGTGATCATGCCCTCATAATAAGCGAGCACGCACCGGGCTTTGGCCGCTGGATCGCCCGCGCCGATCAGCCCGGCGATCTGCGCGTCGCGAATCGCCGACTCCCAATACTTGGAGTTGCGGGCCAGGATCTGCTGTATTTTTAAACGAATACGCTCGTCCTGATTGCAGATCTCCGACCCCACCGAGCACAACGGACAACCGAGCACCTTGCCCGTGCGCGCCTTGATGTCCGCCTGCTTCCGATAGGTGTAATCGCACCGCGCGCGCATGCGTTCAAGCGGCGGTCTGGCGGTAGAAAATTGATCGTCCCAAACCGTCTTCTGGGCCTGCGAGCTACGCTCCAACGCCGCCACCGCCAGATCCGATTTCGACGGGAAAAAATAATAGAAACTGCCCTTCTTCACCTTCGCGCGCTGGCAGATGTCGTCGATCGAGACCGCGCCGTAGCTCTCTTCCCACATCAGGTCGAGGGCGGCGGTCATCAGGCGTTCGCTGGCATCACTGGTTCTGCCCATGCGGGCAACTTGCTCACGCACATTCCAAGATCAAGCCGTCTCTCATGACGCGCCGCCGGGGCGCCGTCCCCATCGTCCTGCAAGCACGCCGCAGATCACCAATTGCAGCGGATGATAAAGCATCAGAGGCAGCAGGATGAGACCGAGACGCGGATCACCTGCAAAGATCAGTTGGGCCATCGGCACGCCCGCCGCGATGGATTTTTTCGAACCACAAAAAATCGCCGCGATGCGATCACCTTCGTTGAACCCGGCGGCTTTGGACACACCGGTCGTAAACCCAAAAACCACGCAGAACAACGCCGCCGACCCGAGCACCGCCGTGATCACGGAGCCGCTTTTTCCCGACCACACGCCGTGCATGATCGATTCGCAAAATGATGTGTAAATGATGAAGAGGATCGTTCCGCGATCCACGCGGTTGATCAGCTTTTTGTTGTTGAAGGCCCACTCATTCAGCCACGGGCGCAACGCCTGCCCAAGCACCAAGGGCAACAACAGCCACAGCACCAAGTCGAGGATCACCCCGCCGAGCGGCAGTTCGCCTCCGCTCGTGTGCAGCCGCCAACCGATCAACATCGGCGTGGCAAAAATCCCGATCACGCTCGACAGCGTCGCGTTGAACACCGCCACCGGCACGTTCCCGCGCGCCGCGGCCGTCATTACGACTGACGACGACACCGTCGAGGGCACCGCGCACAGATAAAAAAAGCCGATCGCCAACTCCGGCGCCATCCAGCGCTCGGGCGTCAGCATCATCACCAAGCCCGCCAGTGGGAAAATCACGAACGTCGTCGTCTGCACCATCACATGCACCGGCCAGCGCATCGCCCCGGCCTTCATCGCCGCAAACGACAACGACAGGCCGTTGAAAAAGAAAATCAGTGCCACACCGATTTTGTTGATTACCTCCGGCTGCAACCAACCGCCCGGCGCCCCCGGACGCGGAAACAGCCACGCGAGCCCCACCGCCACCGCCATCCCGATGAGGAACCAGTCGAACTTGATCTTCATCGCGGGCTCATCCCTTCGTCGCGGTCGCCGCGCCGCCAAAACGCCGCCGCAACAACGCCACGAGGTCGTCGCGTCCTTGAATTTTGAATACCCACGCGAGGCCCGCGTAAACGACCACTCCACCGCCGATCACCACCGCCAAGACCAACGCGTCCACCACCGCGCCCTCGGGCGCAAACGCACGGCACCGCCAACCCGCCACCACCACGACGCCCATCAGCACGCTCGCCAGCACGACCTTGGCGGTGTCGCCCAACAGATGACGAAACGCCATGCCGGGCGACTTGCGCGCCAAGTGCAGTTGCAAATACCACGCCTGCACCACCACGGCCACGTTGCTCGCGAGCGCCAACCCCACCGTCGAGAGCGGTCCCATCAACGCCAGGCTCAACCCGAGATTCACCACGAAGCTAAGAAACGCCGCGCGCACCGGAGTCGATGTGTCCTTCTGCGCGTAGAACGCCCTCAGCACCAGATTCACGAACGAAAAAAACGGCAGCCCCAACGCAAACACCGCCAAGATCGGCACCATCATTTGCGTGTCCTCAGCGGTGAACGCGCCGCGCTGAAACAACAACCGGATGATCGGTTCCGCCAGCACCGCCAAGCCCACCGCCGCCGGTGTGTTGATCACGAGAATCAGCCGCATGCCCTTGCGATACGAGGTGACGAGGTTCGCGTGATCGCCCTGCGCCGCATACTTCGCGATCAACGGGAACACCACCGTCGACACCGCCACCGCGAACACTCCGATGGGCAATTCCATCAATCGCGTGGCCAAGTTCAGCACGGTCGCCGCCGCGTCGTTCAGCGAGAGCCCCACCAGTCGTGACACCGCCATGTTCACCAGATAAATCGCCGAGCCAAACAGCGTCGGCACCATCAACCGCACGATGCCGCGCAACGCGTCCCCCGCGCCGAGATCGAACCGCGGACGCCACCCTTCGCGCATCAATGCCCCCGCCGGCACCGCCATCTGCAAAAATCCACCCAACAACACGCCCGCGCACAACCACCGCATCGCGCCGTCGAGCCCTTCCGCCCACCCCAGATACGCCGCGCC
>DFYA01000072.1:0-1060 GCA_002382525.1 Opitutaceae bacterium UBA4094 | reverse complement strand
AGGTCCGCGCCTTGTATCCACCGTTGCGCCGTGTCCGCAGACACTCCCCATCCAGCCGCCGCTTCCGCGAGCCGCGAAGCTTGGCTCAGTGCCAGCATCGAAAGCCCGACGATTCCCGTCGTGACCACCAGCAACCAGGTCGCCACTTGGTTTACCAGAATGAAGGCGCCCTGCCGCTGCGTGCGCCCCATTTCCTCGTGTAATGTCGGCACCAACGCCGCCGTCAGCGCGCCTTCGCCGAGCAGACGCCGAAAGAGATTAGGCAACGTAAACGCCGTCACGAACGCGGAGTTGAGCGCGCTCGCCCCGAACACCGCCGTCGTCAGAATGTCGCGCGCCAGCCCCAGCACCCGCGACATCAAGGTCGCCGACGCCACGATGCCGATGTGTTTCAGGTTCTTGGACACGCGCGCCGTTTTTCTAAGCGCCCTCCGGCCTTAGCAAGTTCTTTACCCCGAACCGGCATTGACGCTGCTAGCACAGACCCACAATTTCCCGCATCCCCTATGCCCATCGTTCCCAAGCTCGTTGAGAAACTCCAGCGCCACCCCAAGCGCATCGTTTTCCCTGAAGGCGGCGACCCCCGCATTCTCCAAGCCGCCCGCCAATGGGTAACACGTCGCATGGGCGTGCCGATTCTCCTCGGAGACCGCGCCACCATCAAGGCCGCCGCCGCCAAGCTCGACGTGAACCTCCAGGGCATGCGCATCATCGAGCCCGAGCGCAGCGAAGACTTCGAGGCCCTCGCCACCCAGCTCGAACAGATCCGCCGCATCAAGGGCCTGCGTTCCACCGAAGCTCGCGAAGCGCTCAAAAACACGAGCTACTACGCCACCATGATGCTCGTCACCGGTCAGGCCGACGCGCTCATCGCCGGCGCCACCATGACCGCTGCCAGCGGACTCCGCCCCATCTTCCAAATCGTCCCGCGTTTCGAACACGTCGATACCGCCTCGTCCCTCATCGTTCTCGACTTCGACGAGAAAAAAGTCGGCAGCGACGGTTCGCTCTTCCTCGCCGACTGCGGCGTTATCCCTGAGCCCACCGCCGAGCAACTCAG
>DFYA01000025.1 GCA_002382525.1 Opitutaceae bacterium UBA4094 | reverse complement strand
ACGCGCCCGTGAAGGGCGCGACACCCACGGCGCGAGGGCTTAGGCGGAATAGGAGTGAGTTTCAATCCACGCGCCCGTGAAGGGCGCGACCGACCCCCATTCCGTCACCTTGATTGAACCGGAAGTTTCAATCCACGCGCCCGTGAAGGGCGCGACGCCCAAAAGGCGAACGCCTATAAGTAACCCAATGTTTCAATCCACGCGCCCGTGAAGGGCGCGACTGGCGTTTTCAAATCTGATGACTTTCAAAGAGCAAGAGTGGTGTTCACGCGAACCTGCGCGGGATAATTTGAAAGCCGTCTGGACGCGTTCGAGCCATGTGCATAACCGACTGATGACGAGAAGCTAGCCCGTTGCGCGAACCTCACCGGTGACCGAATGATCGCTGATGGTTCGCGCACTCGGACTAAACCATCAGCGGGCCGTCCACGTCATAGGGCGGCTTGGCGCCGTGGTGCTCTACGCGTCTCTGCCAATTATTGCCGAGGTGGTAAAACCGGAGGCTGTCTTTGGCGGGATCAACGATGGTCAGCAACTCCTGCTTCATAAACACGAAGTCTGCGGGCTCGAGTTTGCATTCGAACACGGAGTTCTGAACGCGTTGGCCGTAGTTGAGGCATACTTTGGCAACTTGCCGAAGCCGGCGTTCTCCTCCGTCGCTCGAGGTGGCTACATCATAGGTGACTAAGACATACATGGAACGAAGAAGTGTTGCGGGGATGGGCTGCGGACGGGCTAACGCCAGAGGAACGCGGGATAGGCATCAAGGTCTCCGCGCAGATGACGCGCCAGCAGGCGGGCTTGCAGTTGAGGGATGAGGCCGACGGTGACTTTTTCGCCGAGAAAGGGATGCACTAACTCGTCTTGTTTTCGCTGCTGCCAGGCGACCAAGACCGTTTTGCGGGAATCGTCCTGCAGCGACACGGCACCGTTTTCGCGGAGGACGAAGTCCTTGGCGGTGAGTTGGCGCCGGTTGATCAATGAAAGAGCCAGGCGATCAGCCAACACCGGGCGCAGCTCTTCCATCAGATCCAGTGCGAGGCCGGGGCGACCAGGGCGGTCGCGATGCAGAAAGCCGACGGCGGCGTCGAGTCCGACCGATTCGCAGGCGGAGCGAATGTCGTGGGCGAGCAAGCTGTAGAGGAAGGACAGCAAGGCGTTTATCGGATCGAGCGGAGGCCGGCGCGAACGGGTGGTGAAGCGGAATGCAGTCTCGTCGGTTGTGAGGAGATGGTTGAACGCTTGGAAATAGGTGTCGGCGGCATCGCCTTCGACGCCGCGCAGGGAATCGAGTTCAGATACAACGATGGCAGCCTCGGCACGATGTCCGAGATGATTAGCGGCGGTGGTCAGTGCGTGGGCGCGCGGAGTGCCGTCGTCACCATGATCGCGCAGGGCGCGTTGGAGCACGCGGCGGCAATTGGCGACCTTGGCGGCGACGCAATGGCGGGCGATGGCCAAGGTTTGCGCGGGGTTATCGGCGGCGCGGTATTGGGCGCGGCGCAGCAAAACGTTGCCGGGAGCGAAGCCGTTGACGGCGGCCATAAAGCGGCCGTTCGGATCGCAGAAGGAGAGCGTGACGCCGGCTTTTGCGCAGGCGGCCATGAGTTGGGGGGAGCAACCAATGTCCCAGCCGAATGTGACGATGCCGTCGAGGTTGTGCAGGGGGACGCGCAGGCGTGTCGTTTGCTCGAAACGGATGACAACGGCATCGCCTTCCTGGAGGAGGTAGCTGCCGTCGAGGGTAACGAAGAGGGTGTTGAGGTGTGTTTTCAGGGGGACGGTTCCGGCGGTTCACGGAGGTGGGAGTGCAGCGAGCGCGCGAACCACGCGCCGGCGTCCTGCCGGTGGCGGAGAGCGTCGGGCAGGCAGAGGTTGAGCAATGAGCAGGCGTCGCATTTGGGGGCGCGGACGGCCTGCGGGGTTACGCCAGAGGCGAGCAGGGCGTGAAGTTCGCGGGCGACGGCGGCGGTCTCGTCACGTAGTGATTTATCAAATACGACGTCCTGACGGCGGCGAGTCTGGCCATAGAAAAGGGCTCCGGCGGGGACGGGGCGGTCGAGCATTTCCTCCAAGCAGAGTGCTTGTGCGCAAAGTTGAAGGACGTCGCAGCCATCGGCTTTGGGTTTGCCGCGCTTGTATTCGACGGGGACGAGGGTGCCGTCGGGATGGAACTCGACGATGTCGGCGATGCCGGAAAGGCCGAGGGCGAAGGAGCGGAGCGGGAGGCTGCGGGTGGTGCGCACCCCGGCACGGGTTTCATGCCGGGGTTCGTGGGCGCGTTCGTGGAGGACGCGGCCCTCGGCGGTGAGGCGGTTTTCTTCCCAGACCTGTTCGAGATGGATGAGCGCGCACTGGCGCGGGCAGAAGCGCAGGTGCTGCAAGGCCGAAATCGGCCGAAGTTCATCCTCGCGGTAGGGCATGGGAGGTAAACGCAGAATCAGATCAGGCGATGAACGGTGACGCCGGAGGGGATGGCGGATTCGTCGAGGGTGACGTCGTAGTCTGTGAAGGCGCGGGGGACTTCGACGGTGGGCTTGCGGGTGATGGTGACGGCTTCGAGCAGCTTGTGGCTGGGAGCGTTGCCGAGTTGGGAGTTGTGCTCGAAGACGATCAGGCCGCGCGGGTTCATACTGCCAGCGGGACGGGCGGCGGATTGGTCGAACTGGAAGGCGTTGATGAGGGCGGCGAAGAGCAGTTCGCGGTCGGCGTCAGAGAACCCGGTTTGGGCGGCGAGGAAGGGGTTGATGAAACCGTGGGTGCGGTAGAGGGCGTAAGGAACGGTGAACTTGCGGCCCATCGTGCGGTTGTCGCCGGATTGTTTTTCGGCTTCTTTTTCGGTGGTCACGGCCATGCGCGTGACGGCGTGCTCGGCGGTGACGATGCGGTCGACGGAGCGCGCGAAGGAGAGTTGAACGGGGCCGCGGACCTGGCCGCAATTGACCTCGGTGGTCATGACGGCGCCGAAGGTGCGGATGTCGTAGAAGTTTTTGCACATCCATTCGCGGGCTTGGTCGCGCTCGGCTTGTTTGGCTTTCTTGGGATCGCTTTCGAGGGCGGTGTAAGCGCGGCCGTGCTGGTGGTTGAGGATGGCCTTTTCCTTGATGTAGATGTCGTGGCCGGGCGCTTCGTTTTTGGTGAGTTGGACGAAGTTGCGGATCTTGCGTTTGAGCATGACGTCGGTGGCGAGGCCTTGGCCGGTTTCGGGATCGAGGCGGGGCAAGTTGCCGGCGTCGGGATCGCCGTTGGGATTGGCGTCGGTGGCGTCGAAGAGATAGATGAAGTCGTAGCGGTTCATGATGTGGATGAGGTTGGGTTGAGTTGGAGGGAGTGACGGGAAATCAGACGAGAGCGGTGGCGGGCTCGGCGAAGGCTTCGGGTTTCTCCTTCTTGGTGAAAAAATCCTGCCGTTGGTGGTAGTAGCCGATGGCGAAGAGGCCCTGGTCTTCGAGGCCGAGGTGTGTCGGGAATTTAGTGAGGGGACCGTGGATGGATTGGACGAGGCGTTCGCGATTGGTTCTTTGGCCACCTTCCAACTTGGCGAGGTGGTGGGGGTAGGTGCGGAGGAGGCGCGGAAAGACGGCACCGGGAGTGGCGGAGGCACTACTATAGAATGTCTGTCGGATGGTGGCGTTTATGCCGGCGTCTTCCTGGGTTTTTTCGAGGGCGGCGAAGAGGCGGCCGAGGAGGTAGGCGGGGTCGGTGCGGTCGGTATCGAGGCTCATGGTGAGTTGATAGTTGGCGTTGGGCAGGCGGGTGAGCACCGCTTTGATGAGGGCGGCGCGGAGATAGTTGATGGTGTGGTCGGCGCGGATGCGGTTGAGCACGGCGTTGTAGAGCATTTGTGGATACGGGGTGCCGCTGAGGATGGCGTGCATGACGGCTCCCGCGAGAAGCGGGGGGATGTCCTTGGTCTCGCGAGCGGTCTGGCGGAGGAGCATCCAAAGCGGCGGAAATTCCGGGTCTTTTTCGTAGGGGCGGATCATGCGCAGCGCGGCGTAGTGGGCACGGAGGCGGTCCACCATTTCGGCGAGCGTGCCGACGTGCCAGAAGCGCACGGAGAGCCGGGTGACATTGCCGGAGAGGCCGAGCACGTAGAAGCGCGTGTCGGGATCGTCGCCGAGGTCGGCGACGTCGGTTCCGCCACCTTGGCGAAGGATGTTGAGGAAGGCCTGAAGGCGTTGGTGTTTGGCTCCGTCTTCTTCGGTCGCGGGGGCGTCGATGGTTGTATTTTCGGAAGTGACGTCACCGCCGAGGAACTCGGCGAAGAGGGATTCGGTGATGGTCTCGCGTTCGGTCCAGAAGAGGGTGGTGGCATCGCCGATTTGCAGGCGGTGGCGACGAGACTGCGGACCGGAGAGGAGCGCGTTAAGCGCGTTGCAGTAGCGGAAGGCGGCCTCTTCTGAGACGGGGGCGTTGTAGGACTGGCTCTTTCCGTAGGACTCGAAGGCATCGAGGTTGAAGGAGGCGAGTTTGGCTCCGCCGGGGGCGGCACCGTTGACACCCTTGATCGCGGGATCGTGCAGGCGGGCGATGGGGGAGGGCTCTCCAGTCACGAGACAGGACGCGACGACATCGCTGGCGGCGGTGGAGGCTTGGGTGGATTTCCACCACTTGTCGAAGGCAGGGTCTTGGTGGACGTAGCGGTTTTCGCCGAGGACGCGAAAGACGCCGAAACCGGTGGCGGCGAAGTCGTCGAGTTGCTCGGTGTGCTCGGCGGCGCGGGCGGGCGTCCAGTTTTGCAGGAAGCGACAGACGGCGGAGTAGGCGGGAGAGTTGATTGTGCTCTCCAAGGCGAGGTGGTGATCGCGTGAGGCGGCGAAGGTCGCGGCGGCGCGAGTGGCTTCCTTCTCGGTTTTTTCCGGGTCTTTGTCGGGCTTTTTGTAGCCGAGGAGGTAGGCGGTGTTGTCCCAGAGCGTGCAGGGGTTGATGCCTTGGCCAGAGGGCTTGGATTCGCCGGGGAGGAGGAGTTGGCGGGCGGTCTGGGTGGTCTTGGTTTTGCCGGACTTGGTGGGCTCGTGGTGAGTCTCGCGGGCATCCTCGATGGCGTGGAGCGTGCCTTCGGGATTCAGGACGATGCAGAAGGTGACGCGCTGGGTGCTGGTGCCGGGAATGGGTAGGCCGTAGGCATTGTCGGGATCGGTGGCCAGGCGCGCGTAGAGTTGGGTGAGGGCTTGGAGGATCATGGCGTCAGGCGCGGGCTTGATGGAAGGGCGGGACCTCGATGACGCCGTTCTTGAGTTCGGCGCGGAAGAAGCGGGGGGAGGTTTCGCGGACTTTTTTGGTCTCGGGGTCTTGGTCGAAGGCGATGTCGTGGAGCATGAAGCCGAGATCCTTGTTGAGTTGCTCGGGCGGGAGCTTGCAGGCGGGAGCGGGTTGGCCGGGCTCAAGCAGGGCGAAGGAGACGGGGAATTCGCGGGTGCCGAAGTAGGGGTGGTGGAAGTATTGGCCGCGACTGGCGCGGCGTTTGAACATGTCGAGGTGTTTGCCGGCGCAGTCGTTGGCGGGGAGTTGTGGGCCGCCGCGCTCGAAGCGGTGTTCGAGGATGTCGAAATGGGCGTCGATGACGTAGGCGACATCGCGAAGGAGGAGGGAGGCGCGTTGTTGGCGTTCGTCCTCAATGTGGAGGCCGACGTGGGCGCTCTCGGTGCCGGCCATGACGGCGCGGCTGGGGGCAGGCATTTTGCAGCCGACTTCGTTGCGACGAACGGAGGTGAAGCGGATGGGATTGAGGACGTGGATGCGGTCGATGACCCAGCGGATTTGAGGTTTCCAGTAGATCGCTTCGAGAATGCCACGCGCGGCGGAGGGCGTGATGACGTCATAGGAGACGCGCTCGGCTTTCATTTCGGGGCGGGTAAAGCAGGCGAGGTCGCCCCAGACGTGGAGTTGAATACCGTAGGACATGGGTTAGAATCGGGGTTGAAGTGATGACGGAGTGACGTCAGAGTGCTGTCATGAAAACCTTAACCATTCGAGGAGTGCCGGATGAACTGCATGAAGCCCTGCAGGTGCGTGCGCGGTTAAACCGGAGGAGTGTAAATCAGGAGGTGATCGCCGAGTTGGCTGGAAAAACTGGTCCTTTGAGCGAGGAAGCGGAGGCGGTGAGGAAGCGGAAGAGGGCGGAGGAGAAGATTACCTTGGCTGCCAAGATCAGGAGTGGAGGCACCCAGTTCATGACAGCTGAAGAAATCGATACGGCAGTGAAAGAGGGGCGGAGCCGTTTATGATTCATGGCAACTAACGTTAGTGTTAATATGCTTGAAGTGTCAGTTTTTGTTGCCATGTTGCAAGCATGATCGTCGTTGATTCCAGCGTGTTGATTGATTTCTGGGCAGGGGACGCGTCGTGCAAGGCGGCTGCCGATGCGTTGATGACCGAGGACTCCGACTGGATCAGTGTCGGCCTTTGGCGCTACGAAGTCGGGCACGTGCTGACGAAGTATGTCCGAACGGGGAGAATTAGTGAGGCGCGAGCGCGAGCTGCCCTGCTTGAGTCGGATGGATTGCTGATCGAAACGGTGGAGGAAATGGATTTGAGCGAGGTCTGGGATATCAGCCGCTCCACGGGTTTGACCTACTATGATTCCTCGTTCGTGTGGCTGGCCCAAGCGCGCGGATTGCGGTTGCGAACCAGAGACGAGAAAATCCTGCTGAAGTGTCCGCATGTAGCCGCTGCGATGCCCAAAGTGGTCAGATAGACGGCGACTCCGTTTTGTCAGAATCAGGCACTGCTTGGATTCTGTGGATTGAAACATGGCGACTAAGGTTAGGGTTCCTGACCAAGTGGCGGGGCACATCAGCTTGGTGTGCCCCGTTTTTTATGCGTAAAAGCCGCCGTCGTTGGTTGGTGAGCCCGTGAGATTGAGGCCGAAGGCTTCGTCGTAGTGGACGTCGCTGTTGAGGAGGGGGAAACGGTCGTGGAGGAGCTGGATAATACCGTGGTCGAGCGCGCTGGCGTGCTGGGCTTTGGGCACAGTGACCGTGTAGCGCTGGAGCTTGCGGGCGAGGTAGCGGAGGCGGCCGGGATCGTAGGTCGTGCGAACTTCTTCGAGGAGGGCACGGCCGGTGTCGCCGTAGGGCACGATCACGGGGGCGCTTGTGTCCTCGATAAAGGTGAATTTTTCGGCGCAGGTCTTGAACTGGAAACAAAGGAGGTCGTCGGATTTTTTGAGCTCCTTTGGCCAGCAACTAAGGATGTCGTGGGTGTCGGCGCGGTCTTGATGTTTCCAGTAGTGAGTGCGGAAGTAGGCTTCGATGGCTTTTAGTCCGAGCGGGTCGGGAAAGCCGAGGGCGAGGACTTCCTCGGCGGATTGAGCGGCTTGGCGGAGGAAGCCCTGCGGCGGCGGTTTTTTGGTGGAGAAAAGAAAGAGTTGTCCGGCCGGGTGTCCGGCGGCGGCGGTGAGTTTGCCCTCGCGGTCGCAGCGGCCGGCGGCTTGGGCGATGGAGTCGAGTCCGGCGATGCTCCGGAAAACGACGGGGAAATCGACGTCCACGCCGGCCTCGATGAGTTGGGTGGAGATGACGCGCACGGGAAGCCCGGCGCGAAGTCGGGCTTTGATCGAGTCGAGGATGCGGGTGCGGTGCTCGGCGCACATGAGGGCGCTGAGATGAAAGTGAGCGTCGTCGCGCGGGAGGCATTCGAAGAGGGCGCGGGCGTGGCGACGGGTGCTGACGATGCAGAGGACCTGGACGTGCGCTTGGAGCAGCGGGAGAAGGGCGTCGTCATCGAGACGGCCGAGCGGCGTGGTGCGCACGCGTTGGAGGGCGGTGTAGAGGCGGGCGCGGTCGGGAATGATTTCGGTAGGCGTGACGAGGCCGATTTTGAAGTCGGGCCGACGTTCGAGTGCGGGTTGAGTGGCGGTGCAGAGGACGATACTCGCGCCGTAGTGAGTGGTGAGTTCCTCGATGGCGCGCAGGCAGGGCGAGAGGAGTTCGAGCGGGAGAGATTGGGCTTCGTCGAGGATGACGACAGAGCGGGCGATGCGGTGAAGCTTGCGGCAACGTGACGTGCGGTTGGCGTGGAGAGACTCGAAGAATTGAACGTTAGTGGTAACGATGAGGCGCGCGTCCCAATTCTCGGCGGCGAGGCGGGAGCGAGCGGTGTTTTTCGTTTCGTCGTCGGGATCGAGGCTGGCGTGGTGTTCGAGGACAATATCGGGGCCGAGGGCAGCGAGAGCGCGGCGGAACACGGCGGCGTTTTGCTCGATGATCGACGTGTAGGGGATGACGTAGATGACGCGGCGCAGATCGTGACGGCGGGCGTGGTCGAGGGCGAATGCGAGAGAGGAGAGCGTCTTTCCACCGCCGGTGGGGACCGTGAGGGAGAAAAGGCCGGGCGGTTTTTCGGCAGCAGCGAGGCAGGCGCGAAGGATATCGGCGCGCTGGCGATTGACCGGGGAGTCCAGAGCGGTTTTCGCGAGATCAGCGAGGTGGGCTTCGAGGGTGGTGTGAAGTTCGCTAAGCGTCGGTTGGCGGCGTGGGCGGTGAGTCGCGCGCTCGGGGCTCATGCAGGCTTCGGTGGCGAGAAAATCGGCGTCGGTGAGGCAGGAGAAGAGCATTCGTAGAAGGAATGCGAGCGAGCTGGTGGCCCCGGGACGCAGGGCAAAAAGCGGCGGAGGCGTGGACGGTCGATGATTGAGGATCGACTCGGGAACGTGTGGAAGGTGCTCGGGGATGGATTTGCGGAGTCGTTCTTCGAGGCTGCTCCCAGGTGCGTTACCATCCATGCCATTGGCGAGTCCCGTATGATGGCCGGCAATGAGGTAGGCTATGAGCCGGCCGAGCTTAGGGATATTCTTATCGGCGAATTGTGCACCGGCGGTGGAGTGGTCCACTTTACCGGTGAAATCGTCGCGGTGTAGGTCGTCCGCTTTCGATGCGAGGTAGGTCTGCCATTGAGGGGCGAACTTACCGAGGTCGTGCCAGAGTCCGATAAGGCGGCCCCATTCGGCTGCGGAGTGAGCTTCATTGGAATCGAGTCGGAAAAGCGCGGCGGCGAATTCTGCGGTGAGGTGGGAGACTTTGTTGATGTGTCCGTGCTCTGCTTCCGTGGCCGCGCAGGCAGTGCAGTCAGTGGCACAGGGTCCGGTGTAGAGCGGCTCCCACTTGTCGGTGGGCATCAATGTCCCGTCGGGTGCGGTGAGGGTGTGGGCGTAGTAGGTCACGAGTGGGTGGCGTTTGTCGGCGGGTGTGGCCTTTCAGGTTTCACACGCTACTCGCGGGGGTCGGACAACGATGGGGGACTGGTGAGCGTCGAATAAAATTCGCGGTCGATTTTGCGACGCGATTCCACACGCCGGAGCCGTGCGGAATCGAAGCTAAATCCCTCATTTTCTTCAGACGCAAATACCTGGATGGCTGCGTGTCGAAAGCAAAGTTGCCCGCAGTAAGGAATTAACGCCGACGAGGGTTATGAATTACGCGCGCTTTTGCCGGCCCCTTGCCCACTGCTACTTGAATACGAGTATCCGGAGTTTAACTACAGCTTGTCGCCGAAGCGGATTTTTTTGGTCGCGCGTTTCTTTTTGGGCGACGGCGGAATACCGAGGCGCGGGTCGCGGGCGCGGACGAGTTGCACAAGTCGCTTCGCGTCGCGCTCAAACGTTTCGGCGGTTTCGGG
>DFYA01000227.1 GCA_002382525.1 Opitutaceae bacterium UBA4094 | reverse complement strand
CTTCCATGAGGTTGGCGGATTCGGGGGCGGACGGCGTGGACATAAGAGGCAAGGGATAACCACTCACGCACGAGGCGGTCAAGGGTCGCGAGGCCGTCTGCGGCGAGGGATCGCGTGCCGCACGCGGGTTTCTCCAGACTCAAACCGGCACGCCGCGTGGCGGAGGCGGGTCCGCACTCATCTGCTCGAGCGTGCGGCCCTTGGTTTCGCGGACAAATCTCCATGCGAAGTAGGCGGCGAAGGCGGCGAACGCCGCGTAGATGCCATACGCGCCGCCGAGGCCGATGCCGGCGAGCAACACGGGGAACGAAATCGTCACGAGGAAATTGGCCGCCCATTGCACAAGTCCCGCGATCGAGAGCGCGGCGCCGCGGAACTGGTTGGGGAAGATCTCACCGAGGAGCACCCACATCACCGGGCCCCACGAGATGCCGAAGCACACGATGTAGAGATTGGCGGCGACGAGGGCGACAGTGCCGGCGGATGAACTGAGGGCGAGCGATCCGTCTTCGCCCACTCCGGCACGCGAAAACACGACGGCGAGGATGCCGAGGAACACCGCCATGCCGACAGAGCCAATGAGGAGAAGCGGTTTGCGGCCGAGCCGGTCGATGAGGGCAATGGCAACGAGCGTGGCGGTGATGTTGATGAAGCCGCCAATAACGTTGATCTTGAGCGCGTCTCCTTCCGAAAAACCGGCGGCGCGCCAGAGCACTTCGCCGTAGTAAAACACGACGTTGATGCCGACGAGCTGTTGCAACGCGGCAAGCGCGACACCGACCCACACGATGGGATGCACCCTACGTCGCACGGGGTCGCGAAGGTCGCGGAAGGATGGCTTGTGATCGGCGCGCAGGGTTTTGGCGACCTCGGCCACTTGCGCGTCACCGTCACCGGCCCCGAGCCGCTCAAACGCACGCGCGGCGTCGCCGGGACGACCGGCGGCAACGAGATAGCGCGGCGACTCCGGGATGAACAGCAGGCCTACGAAGAACGCCACGGACGGAATCAGTTCGACCCAGAACATCCATTGCCACGCCTGATGCCCAAAGAGCCACACCGCGCTCGTGCCGCCGGAGGCGTGCGCAATGATGAAGTTGCTCAGGAACGCCGCAAAGAGGCCGAGAACGATGGCGAGTTGTTGCAACGTCGCGAGCCGTCCGCGAATCGCGGCGGGCGCGATCTCCGCGATGTAGGCCGGACAGATGATGCTCGCCGCGCCGACCGCGAAACCGCCGATCAGTCGATATACGACGAACTCCACGGACCCGCCCGCAGCGCCAGAGCCCCACGCGCTGATCGCGAAGACCACGGCGGCCACAAACAATGTCGCACGTCGGCCAAACCCGTCCGCGATGCGCCCGGCGAGAAACGCGCCGGCCGCGCAGCCGAGGAGCATTGAGGCGACGTTGAAACCGGTGACGGCCGCGCTGGAACCAAACGCGAGCGAGAGGGCGCCGACGGTGCCGTTGATCACGCCGCTATCGAAACCGAAGAGAAATCCGCCGAGCGCGGCGACCGACGCGGGTAGCAGGACGGAGCCGAGGGAAGGCGCTGTTTTCATGGGATCGGGAAGCGTCGCAAGTGGGAGCAACCGTGGAAGGAGTGCCCGCGATTCCCACCGCAGCGGCCGTTGACAAAGGGCGGCCAAACGCCCCCGAAGTCAACGGAGTGCCCCCATTGCGCGCAGACGCGAAAGCCCGGCCCACGTTTGCGTAAACCCGGACTCCGCGCTTCTTTGGCGGGAATATCTTCGCGGCAGAAAGCTCTTAGCTCTGTCCGACGACCTCGTCGGAGTCTCCGATCAGAGACTAACCAACCGTTCTTATAACACCCACCGTTACTATGAAAACACTGCTCCTCCCCCTCATCGCCTGTCTCGCCCTCGTGACCTCCGCGTTTGCCGGCTCCGACAAAGTCGCGGACATCTCCCATGACGAACTCAAGGCCGCGATCGCCTCCGGCCAAGTCGCTCTCATCGACGTCAACGGCACCGACACCTACAAGGAAGGTCACATCCCCGGCGCCATCGATTTCGAGGCCAACCAAGCCAAGCTCGCCACGCTCCTCCCCGCCGACAAGTCCACGCTGGTCGTCGCCTACTGCGGCAACGAAAAGTGCGGCGCCTACAAACAAGGCGTGAAGGCCGCCGAGAAGCTCGGTTACACCAACGTGCAACACTACTCGAAGGGCATCGCCGGCTGGAAAAAAGCAGGCGAGCCCACCCAGAAAGGGAGCTGAGGTCGAGCCCCGCGGCGGGCGGGGCTCGCAAGCTGCGCTCTTCGTTTCTGGTCAGTGCACCCACCCGGCGCGGCGTTGAGCCCGCCGGGTTTCTTGCGCCCACGCTCCGGGATCGCATTGGGTGGTCGAAGGTGATCGGCCAGCCATTCCCGCCTTGCGCATAGACCGACCTCGGATGCAGTGAGAGCCATGAAGGTCATGTTCACACCGAAGGAGTTTACCCGGCTGCTGGAGCTCGTGCATCTCGCCATGCGCGTGGTTGAGGGACGCCAGGGCGAGGAGTCTCCGCATGTGCAGCGTTACGCCGAGCTCGAACAAAAACTCTACGAACTGGCCACGCCGCTCGGTTGCGCGGATCTCGTCGATGTGGGCGACACCGGCGCGCTGGTGCCGTCCGAAAAACTGCTCGACGACGAGCGTCTCGCCAAGATCGCGGGCGACTACGACAACGACACCTTTTGGCACGAGCTGGTCACGCGCCTCTCCGACCGCGACCTCGCCTCCGAACAAGCTCGGCAAGCCGTTCAGGACATGGGCGGCCCCTCCATCGACACCGACGCTCGCCTCCGGAAACTGGAGGATGGCTATTGGGACGAATTCGAGAAAAACGACCTCGCCAACGTGATTCTTTTGCGAGGCGGTCGAGGGTGAGGTTTTGAGCGCACTCATAAAAGGCATAACTGTCTTAAAATTAGCGACTAATACAGATATACAGCCCCGTTAGCCCGAAGAGGCTCGGCCTATTTAGCGGGTTGCGTCTTTTTACCTAAAGTGGCGTGGATAACCCTCGCTGCACATGAAGGTTGTTCGCTGTTGCCTCCTACCTCTCGCTTTCGTGTTCGTGCCGGTCGCGAACGCTGCGTTCGTGTGGGATAACAACGGCAACGGAAGCACACCCGGCGACTGGGGCACCGCTGCCAGTTGGGCGGCCGATGCCGTGCCCGCTGCGGGCGCCAATATCCTTCTCGACGACGCCTTCGTTTCATCGGCGCAAACCATCGACGTGGGAACCGGCGCCACGCGCGTGGTGCAGTCGCTGCGCTTCGACGCGCCCTTTGCCTACACGCTTCACAACGGCACGATCGAGCTGAACAACTCCAGCGCACCAGGCTTCACCGGCATCGTCGCCACTCAAGCCAACGGACATCCGCCGGGAGGACACACCGTCAACTCCGCTCTTTCGCTGGCCACGGCGGCGACGGTGCGCAACACCACCGCGGCCCCCCTCACCCTCACCGGCGCGATCAACAACGGCGGCCATACCCTCACCGTCGACGGCGCGGGCACGACAGCGATCACGGGCGCCGTCTCGGGCGCCGGCGGGCTGGTGAAAACACAGTCTGGCACGCTCGTCCTCTCCGGCGCCAACACCTACACCGGCGCGACGACGATCACCCAAGGCACGCTCGCCCTCGGCGCGAACAACCGTCTCGCTGATACGAGCAATGTGGCGCTCGGCGGCGGCACGCTCGATCTCGCCACGCACTCCGAACGTGTGGGCAACCTTTCCTGGACCGCTCCCTCCTCGATCGATTTCGGCGCACCCGGCAACGCGAATACGTTTCTCGTCAATAACCTCACCTCCGGCAGCGGCGTGCTCACGGTGCGCAACTGGACGTCTGGCGTCGATTTCTTCGGCTCGGCCAACACCGGCGTCGGCGCCGCCCTGCTCGATTCGATCTACTTTTCCGGCGTCGGTCCGGGCGCGACACTCGCCGGCGCGACCTCGGCGAATCCCGGCGGCTATACCGGCAGCTTTTACGAAATCACCGCCGCCAGTGGCCCCACGTCGGTGTGGGACGGCGAAGGCAACAACAACCAGTGGGACCGGCAAGGCGGACGCAATTGGGACAACAATAACTCCGCCCCCGGCGCCAATGCGCATGTCGCTTTCGGCGGCGGCGCGTATGACACCGTCGATCTCGCGGGAGACCGCAGCGTAAGCGCCGTCACGTTTCAGCAAGGCGCCTCCAGCTTCACGCTTTACAACAACACCCTCACGCTGAGCACCGCCAGCGCCACCGGTCTCGCCGCCCTCATCCAACAATCGGCCAACCGGCAAACCATCAGCTCCGCCGTAGCACTTGGCCGCACCACCGTGGTCGACATCACCGGCGCGGGCGACTTGGTCCTGGACGGTGCCCTCTCCGAAGCCGGCGGCGCCCGCTCGCTCGTCAACGTCGGAACGGGGACGGGCAAACTCATCCTTGGAGGCGCCGACGCGAATACGTTTAGCGGTGGCGTCTTCATCGAGTCAGGCACCGTCGAAGCGCGAAAAACCTCCGCGCTCGGCACCGGCGCCGCGACCGTCGCCTCCGGGGCCACGCTGGAACTTTCGGGCGGCATCACCCCGGGCAACGCGCTCACGCTCGGCGGCGCGGGCGTCGGCGGAAACGGCGCCGTGCGCAACCTCTCGGGCAACAACACGGTCTCGGGCAACCTCACGTTGTCCGACGATACCCGCCTCCAGTCCGACGCAGGCACGCTCACTGTTTCCGGGAATCTCTCCGGCACTGGACGCTCGCTCAATGTCGGCGGCGCAGCCGACACCGTGATCTCCGGCGCGATCACCACCGGCGCGGGCAACGTCATCAAAGACGGCGCCGGCGTGCTCACGTTGTCCGGCGCCAATACCTACACCGGCACCACCACGATCCACGCCGGTTCCGTCGCCCTCGGCGGATCCGATCGCCTGCACGATACCAGCTCCGTCGCGATCGGCGCCGCCGGCACGTGGGACCTCGGCGGGTTCTCCGAGCGCATCCACGACCTCACCGCGTTGGGCGACGGAGCCACCCTCGACTTCGGCGCCCCGGGCTCGGCCAACACTCTGCTCTTCGACACGTTCACCGCGCCCGCGAGCGGCGTGCTCGTCGTGAACAACTGGGAGGCTTCGCTCGATAATCTTGCCACCACCCTCAATGGCCAGATCAGCATCGGAAGCATCTATTTCTCCGGACTCGGCGTCGCCGCCTATAACGGCACCGCCACGCTCTACGGCGGCGTCCGCTACTTGTTGAAGCCCGTCACTCCCCCCGAAAAGGAATGGAGCGGCGGCGCGGACAACACCTGGAACGCGGAGGGCAATTGGAGCGCCCCGGGCAAGCCCGGCACCACCGAGGTCGCGCGTTTCGGCGCGACCGGCGTGGGCCAACCGTCCGTCGTGCTCGATGGCGACAACACTGTCGCCGGCCTCGTGTTCGGCACCGGCGCCACGGTGGATTACACGATCTCAGGCGCCTCCGCGCTCACGCTGAGCGGCACGGTTCCCTACATCCAGCAACAGAGCACTCGCGTCCAAACCGTCGCGATGGACACCCTCCGGCTCGACGGCAACACCGTGGCCGACATCACCGGCACGGGGAACCTGGTGATCGATTCCGCCATCACCGAAACCGGCGGTTCGCGCCGCTTGATCCGAGACGGTGTGGGCAGCGGCAAACTGGTGCTGGGCGGCACCGGCACCAACACCTACACAGGCGGTCTCTTCATCAACAACGGCGTCGTCGAGGCGCGGAAATCCTCTGCGCTCGGCACCGGCGCCGCGACGATTTCCTCGGGGGCCGCATTGGAGTTTTCCGGCGATATCGCGGTGAACAACGCCCTGACGCTCGGCGGCTCCGGCGTCTCCGGCAATGGCGCGCTCCGCAACCTCTCCGGCAACAACACCGTCTCCGGCCCGCTCACGCTGACCAACCACACCCGCGTCCAATCCGATGCCGGCGTGCTTACGCTGTCCGGCGACATCACCGGGTCCGGTCTCAACCTCACGGTCGGCGGCTCCGGCAACAGCGTCATCTCCGGCGCAATTGGCACCGGCGCCGGGACCGTGACCAAGGACGGTTCCGGCGTGCTCACGCTTTCCGGCGCCAACACCTACACCGGCACCACCACCATCGCCCAAGGCACGCTCGCCCTCGGCGCCTCCGACCGCCTCGCCGATACCAGCAACCTCAACCTGAGCGGCGGCAGCCTCAACCTCAACGGCCACTCCGAACGCATCGGCACCCTCACGGTCGCCTCCGACAGCAACATCGATTTCGGCGCTGCCGGCACGGACAACCACTTCCTTTTCGACGCGTTCACCGCCACGCCCAGTGGTGTGATCAGCGTATATAACTGGGAACGCGGGACGGACTTCTTCGCCAGCGCATCGGCATTGTCCACGGCCGAGTTGAGCATGTTTTATTTCGTCGGCTACAGCTCCGGCGCCACGCAGCTTGCCGCTCAAACCATCGACGGCTACGGCTCCGGTTGGCGCCCGCTCGATGCCGCCGTGATCGAGTGGTATACGTGGGACAGCGGCGGGAATAACGACCGCTGGGACACCGGCCTCAATTGGACGCACGCCACGTCAGACAACAAGAGTCCGGCCACCAACTCCTGGGTCGCCTTCGGCACCGGGGCCCAGACCACGGTCGATCTGAGAAACAACCGCGTGGTCAACGGCCTCCGCTTCGACGCCGGCAGCGCCTCGTTCAACATCGGCAACAGCCAGCCCGACACCCTCACCTTTTCCGGCGCGGTCGCCAACAGCATCTCCTTTATCCAGCAAAACAGCGACAACCACCAACGCCTCACCATGGGCACCGTTGCCCTGAGCCGAAACACCGTCGTCGACATGGCCGGCGCAGGCGACCTCACGATCACCTCGGCGCTCACCGGCACCGGAAACCTCGTGAAGGAAAACACCGGCGGTAAATTGATCCTCTCCGGCGCCAGCACCGCCTACTCCGGCGGCATCTTCATCAACAACGGCACCCTCCAAATCACCTCCGACAGCGCCCTCGGCAACACCACCGGAGCGACCACCATCAGCAACGGCGCCACTCTCGAACTCAACGGCACCGCGATCACCACCAACGAGGCCATCAGCCTGAGCGGCACCGGCGTCTCTGCGGGTGGCGCCATTCGCAACGTCGCCGGCGCCAACACCCTTTCGGGCGCGCTCACGCTGGGCGCCGACAGCCGCATCAACGCCGACGCCGGCTCGCTCACATTGAGCAACACGCTGTCCGGAGCCGGGCGAAACCTCACCTTCGGCGGAACCGGCAACGTCGCCGTCTCCGGCGTCATCGCCACCGGCACCGGCGCCGTATCGAAAGACGGCACCGGCACCCTCACCTACAGCGGCGCGACGGCCAACACCTACACCGGCCTCACCACCGTCAACGCCGGCACGCTTGCGCTCAACAAGAGTGCCAACACCCACGCCGTCGCGGGCAACCTCGTCATCGGCGACGGCGTTGGCACCGATACCGTGCGCCTCGATCAAGACCACCAAATCGCCGACACCGCCTCCGTCACGATCAACGCCGGAGGCATTCTCAACCTGAATGGCCGCACCGAGACGATCGGAGGTCTCGGCTCTGCGGCCCCCAACGCGCAGGTCCAGCTCGGGACCGGCGATCTCACGATCAACAATTCCACCGCCAACACCTACGCCGGCACGTTCTCCGGTGCGGGCGCCCTGACCAAAACCGGCGACGGCCGCCTCACCCTTTCCGGCTCCAGCACCGCCTACACCGGCGTCACCACGCTCCAATCAGGCATGCTCGCCCTCCAGTCCGACACCGCCCTCGGCACTGGCGCGGTCACGATCGCCGCCGGAGCGAACTTGGAACTCCAGAACTCCATCACGGTTGCCAACGCCTTCTCCCTTCAGGGCAACGGTGGAGCCTCCAACGACGGGGCCCTCGAAAATCTCGCTGGCAACAACACCCTCACCGGCAACATCACCCTCGTCGGCAACACCCGGATCGCCGCCTCCAGCGGCACCCTCACCCTCGGCGCG
>DFYA01000219.1:6566-6700 GCA_002382525.1 Opitutaceae bacterium UBA4094 | reverse complement strand
ACGCCCGACCTGCGCAAACGCATGGGCAAGTGCTCCGTCAAAGCCGCCGAGGCCGCCAACTACGAGAACGCCGGCACGATCGAGTTCCTCGTCGATGCCAAGGGCAACTTCTACTTCATCGAGATGAACACCCG
>DFYA01000219.1:0-6542 GCA_002382525.1 Opitutaceae bacterium UBA4094 | reverse complement strand
ATCGAGTGCCGCATCAACGCCGAAGACCCCGCACGCAACTTCGTGCCGTCCCCCGGCACCATCGGCCTCTACTACGCCCCCGGCGGCCACGGCGTGCGCGTCGACTCCCACGCTTACTCCGGCTACGCGATCCCGCCCTACTACGATTCGATGATCGGCAAACTCATCTGCTACGGCCGCGATCGCCAGACCGCCATCCAACGCACCTACCGCGCCCTCAACGAATACCTCATCCGCGGCATCAAGACCACAATCCCGCTGCACAAGGCGATTATGTGCGATCCCACCTTCATTGAAGGCAAAGCCACCACGGCCTACATGGAAGACTTCTTCGCCCGCACGCCGACGGACTTGTTCTCCTGATCGCAACGTGTTCCGGATGGTGACGGACCAACGCGCCGTCCCGCCGCCAACCTCAAACTCCCGCACGCTTCGGCTGCGGGAGTTTTTTGCGCCATAACGGAGCCCGCCCTTGCAACCCACGCCCAAACGCCGTTTTTAAACAGCTAATCACCATGCAATCGTCCGAGTTTAATCCCCCGCCCCGCTTCGACGACCAGCCGGAGCTTGGCGACATCAAGATCAACCACACCGTCGTTGCCAGCATCGTCCGCCTCGCCGCTTTGCAGATCCCCGGCGTGGCCGGAGTCGGCGGCGGTATCGTCGATGGTATTAGTGAACTCTTTGCCAAGCGGCGTGAGTCCGATCACCGCGGCGTCCGCGTCAGCGAGACCGATGGTGATACCTACATGATCGAGCTGCGGATCGTCATCAATTACGGCTCCGAGATCGGCAAAACCGCTTACGAGGTCCAACTCGCCGTGCGTAAGCAGGTCATCGCCATGACCGGCAAGAATGTCGCCAAAGTCGACGTCATCATCGAAGGCGTCCGCCTCCCCGGTGATACCGCCGTCCCCGAGGAAAAGTCCTCCGACCTGTGGCCCGACGCCCCAGCGACCGACTAAAGCCTTCGCTCCGATCGCCGCGACGCACCATGGACTACCTTCATTTCACCACCGCGCATTACGTTATCCTCGGAAGCGTTCTTGTCGTGTTGGTGGCGATCCTCTGCCTCCGCCCCTCGGCGACCGTCACGCTCATCAGCGATGACAAAGGCAAACTCAGCATCTCCCGCCACGCCCTCCACCGCCTTATCGAGACGTGCTGCGAGCAACTTCGCGGGGTTGCTTCCGCTCGCGCGAGCGTCGCCCGCCGCAGCGGCAAGTTCACCGTGCAGATCAACCTGAAGGTCCGCCCCAACGCCAAATTGGACGCCATTCAGGGCTACCTCACTCAAGAAGTGGGCGACATCTTTCGCGAGAACCTCGGCATCGGCGACATCGGCCCGGTTGAGGTCAAGATCGTCGGCGTCACCCCCGAAGCCGCGACGTTCTAACGTCCGCTTGTCCGACGCCCGAATCAGTTAGAGGTAGGCCGCGAGCTCGCTCGCGCTCCGATCTGGACTGCGGCGAGGGGCCCCGGCACCTCGCCCCCTTCGGCCCGCCGCTCACGTGCCCCGCGTGAGCGCCACGTCGCTCCACTCCCCCATCACGCGACTCTCCACCGCCCACGTCGGCACTGCTGCGGCAAACACCGCCCGCACCTGCTCCAGCTCAATCGCGAGAATACCGCTCAAGACCAACGCCCCGCCCGGAGCCACCGCGCCCGTCAATTCGTTCACGAAGCGCATCAACACATCCGCTTGGATGTTTGCCAGCACGACCTCCGCCTGACGCCCCCCCGCGAAGCCGCTCACGAGGTCCCCGGTGAAAAACTCCACCGCGCCCGTCAGCCCGTTGAGCGCCGCGTTTTCCTCACTCACCCGCACCGCCTCCGCGTCGTTGTCGAAGGCCGCCACGCGCCCGAAGCCCAGTTTCGCCGCCGACAGCGCCAAAATCCCCGAGCCGCACCCCGCGTCGATCACGCGCAAGTCGGCGCGCCGGTCTCCCGCCTTCTCCGCCAACACGACCAAGCGCTCGCAGCAGAGCCGCGTCGTCTCGTGGTTGCCCGTGCCAAACGCCAATCCCGGGTCCAACCAGATAACGACTTCTCCGGCCCCCGGCTGAAACGTCTCGCGTTCCCACACCGGCACCCAGTGCAACCGTCCAAACTGCGACGCCTTGAAGTGCGCCTTGTAGCTGTCGCGCCAATCCTGATCCGCCAATCCGCGCACGTCCGGTTCCCCGACCGCGCCGACACCCGCGATCAACGGCTTCAGTTCCTCCCAACGCGCCCGCGCCGCCTCCTCGCCCTCGAAAATCCCAACAATCCACGCCCGCTTCACGATCACGTCCTGGAGCAAGCTCCACCCGTCCACCCCGAGTTCGAGCAACACATCGTCGATCTGATCGACCACCTCAGGCGACACCTCGGACTTGATCTCGTATAAACGCATATGGACGACCGTCCCCGCCGCGCTCGCACGCGGCAAGGCCAATCCCCGTCTCGCGCGCAGCGGCAGCACCCCCGCCAACGCGCAATGCAACCGCGGCAACCGACACGCCCTCATGCCTCGCCTCCCCGTGCCTCATTTCCCTTAGCCGCCGGTTCCGGCACCGCCTCGCGCCCATCCAGGTGCCGCGTCGCATACATGAGCGCCGCCAACACCGCGAACAACGCCCCCGTCCCCGCCACCAGCGCGAAGTCCTCCATCTGCAGCACGAAATACAGATACGCATACACTCCACCCAACATCCCACCGACCAACCACGCCCGTCGCCCGCCGCGCAGAATTCGCCGCGCATACAACGCGATCAACCCCGTGGACATCGTTGCCGCCCACGCATACGCCACGCCGAATGCCATGAACTCCGCCAACGCCAACGCACCGAGGTAAAACAGACACAGCGCCGCGCCCACCAACGCGTAGTTGAGCGCGTTCAGCCGCAACCCGCACACCGCCTCGAACAGGAAAAACGTGGTAAACACCAACGTGATGAACAACACCCCGTATTTGATCGCGCGCTCCATCGTCCGGTAGGCGTTCACCGGCTCCATCAGGTTCACGCCAAACGCCGATGCCTCGATCGTCGCCGCGCTCGGCTGCCCCTCGCCGCCCTCCGCCCACTGCTGCGGAAAACTCCGCCCATAATAACTCATCTTCCACGCCGCGCTAAAGCCCTCCGGCCCCACCTCGCGCTCCGCCGGCAAATACGCCCCACCGAAACTCGGGTCCGCCCACGTCGAAGTCAGCGTCACGTCCGTCTGCCTGCCCAAAGGCAAAAACCGCAGGCCCTCGCTCCCGTTTAAGCCCAACGCCAGCGAGAACTCCCGCCCCTGTCCCGGCTCCAGCGCGACCGGCGCATGCACGCCCGCGCCCATGCCCGCAAATCGCGCCCCCGGTTGCAGCGCCACCGAGCCTCCGCCTCTGCCCCACGCCAACACCAGATCGTCCCGCGTTCCGCGCAGATCGCTAATCGCAAAACACACCCGCGCGTGCCCCCACTGCGGCTCCACGCCGCGCAACGTCAGAAAATCGAACGAAGGCGCCGCGAAGTTACCCGCCACCCGCAACGTCGCCGCATACACCGGCGCGCGATAGATGCCGCGCTTGCGCACCGACGGCGTCAGCCGCCCGTCCACCGTCAGCCGCTCGGGCAGAAACACCGCCTCGCCGCGCTGCTCCCGATCCACCGTCACCTCCATCCGTCGCCCGTCCACGAGGCGCGTTTCCACGCCCGCGACCTTGTGCGTAAACGGCACGACCAACACCGGACCCGCCACCCGCTGTTCACCGCCCCAAGTCTGCGTGATGGAGCGCACCGCCGCGCCATATCGCACCGCCCGCTCGTTAAGCGTCGAGTTCACCATCCCGAGGGGCACCAACAACAGCAGGCCGAGCAAGGCCACGCCGAATAGCTTGAACACCAACGCGCGTCGCCGCAGCCAACCGCGCACACCCGACACCACCGTCGCCGACGTTTCATGATTCATCCGCCCAGCCTGCCCCGCCCGCGTGAAGCCACCGCGAAGTCAGCATGAATTCCCTGCGAATTCGGCGGCGCTCCGTGCCCGCTCCGTCACGCCGCAATCGGCAACATCAACACCGCCCGCGCTCCGCCACCGCCTTCCCGGTTGACCACCTCCACGCCGCCGCCATGCAGCGCCGCGATCTCGCGCACAAAACTCAATCCGAGCCCCGTGCTCTTCCGTCCGCCTCCCGGGCGCGCCAGCGAATAAAACCGCTCGAAGATCCGCCCCTGCGCAAACGCCGGCACGCCCGGCCCCTGATCCTCGACAACCACTCGCACGCGCTCGCCATCCCGTTCACCAACGCGACCACCGCCACGCTCCACACGCACCTCCACCCGCCCGCCCTCCGGAGAAAACTCGATCGCGTTCTGCACCAGGTTCACGACCGCCTGCACCAGCAAAAACGCCTCGCCTCGCACGTGCGCCACGTCGTCCGCACCGCCCACCCGCACCTCGATCCCGCGCGCTGTCCACGCCGGCCGCAACGCCTCGATCGCTTCCTTCACCACATCGCCCACCTCCACGCGCTCAATACTCTCCAATCCGCGCCGCGCCTCCAACGCCGCGAGCCGCAACATCCGCTCTACGATCGCCTGCATGCGCGCAGACTCCGTCCGCAGATTCTCCAAAAACCGAGCCCGCTCCTCCGCCGGCAGTTCCTCCTGCAACAACTCCGCCGCCCCGCGAATTGCCGACAGCGGCGCCTTCACTTCGTGCGCCAGCGCCTGTGTGTAACGCTCCACATACGCCTTTCCTTCGAGCGCCACCCGCATCTCCTCGAACGCCCGCGCCAACGCCGCCACTTCACTCGCCCGCGACGCCGGCGGACGCGCCTCTTTCCCGTCGCGCACCGCCTCCGCATACGCCGTCAACCGCTCCAACGAATGGGTCAACTTCGCCGCGATCCACCACCCCGCCGCCACCATGATCGCCGCCACCGCCAGACTCCCCGCCACCAACCGCAATCGCGCCCGCAAAATCGCCTCCGTCACCGTGCTCAACGGCCGCGCCACGCCCACCCACCCGACCACCTCGCCCCCGCGCCGCACCTCCGCCGTCACCCGCAACTCCCCGCCCACCAAGTCCACGTTACCCTCCGCCCCGTATTTGTTTTTAAAATACACCACCATCTCCGGCCTCCGCGTGTAATCCCGCCCCACGTCAGCCCCGCCCGCCGAGTCAAACGCCACGATGCCACGCGTATCCGTCACATACACCCGCAACGCCCCCGACGCCCGCTCCAGCGCGCTTAAGTTCTCCCGCCACGCCTCCGCGAGATTCGCCTCCGGCCGACCCGCCAAATCCGCCTCCAGCATCACCGCCAACAACGACGCGGTGTCCGCCAGCGTCCGCCGCATCGACTCCACATAACGCGGCCTCACCTCCTTCAAAATAAACGCCATCAACACCGCGAACCCCAGCGCCGACGCCGCCACATACACCCCAAAAATCGCCGTGCGAATCTTCACGACACTCGCCCCGCGCTCGCTCCCGACCCCGCGCGCAACGAATACCCTTCGCCACGATGCGTCTGTATCCACTCGCCCGCCTCCACCGCCACCGCCCGCAGTTTCCCGCGCAGCGTCTTGATATGCGCATCCACCGTGCGATCCAGGCTCGCCCCCGGATCTTCCCACACCCGCGTCATCAACTCGTCCCGCGACCACACTCGCCCCGGACGCGAGTTCAACACCGCCAGCAGCCGAAACTCATACCGCGTCAACCCCAGCCTCACCCCGCGCACCACCGCCTCCCTGCACTCCGCATCGATCAACAACGCCCGCTCACCCGCCGCCCCCTCCCCAACTTTTTTGTCACTTAATAAGTGACAAACCGGTTCGGCGTCCCTCGCCGCAGCCGCCGGCCCCTGCACCTGCGTCCGCCTCAAAATCGCCCGCACCCGCGCCGTCACTTCCCGCGGACTAAACGGCTTCGTCACGTAATCGTCTCCGCCCAGTTCCAGCCCGACCACCCGGTCGATCTCGCTCGAGCGCGCCGTCAAAAACAACACCGGCACCGCCGTCCTTGCTCGCAGTTCCCGACACAGGTCGAATCCGCTCATGTCCGGCAGCCCGACGTCCAGTATCACCAAACTGAATACGCCACCCGCAAACGCCACCAGCCCGTCCCGCCCGGTCGCGCACCACTCCGGCGCGAAGCCTTCGCTGCGCAACGCATACACCAACGTGTCCGCGATCGCCGGCTCGTCCTCGATCACCAAGACACGCGTCGCCGTGCTCATCAGATTACATCACTTCACCGCACGTGCCTCAACCGACCTCCAACCCCGCGCCTTCGTCGAAGCCGAGGTGCAGGTTCATGCACTGAATAGCCGCGCCCGACGCGCCTTTACCGAGGTTGTCTAACCGCGCGATCACGACCGCCTGGTCCGCGTGTCCAAACACCGCGAGGTCGCACCGGTTCGTGTCGTTGCACGCCTGCACATCGAGGAATCCGCCATCCAACACGCTCTCGTCGCCAAACGGCAGCACACGAATGAACCGCTCGCCCGCATACGTCTCCGTCAACGCGTGGTGCAACGCCTGCGGACTCGGCGCGACCGGCAACTG
>DFYA01000168.1:939-5417 GCA_002382525.1 Opitutaceae bacterium UBA4094 | reverse complement strand
AGTTCCCAATCTTCCGGCACCGCCAGCACGCGCGCATCGGCGGTCAGCACATGTCGGGGTTTGGAGAACGGTCGGACCTCGCGGGTTTCAGTGGGCATGTCGGCGCTCAACGAAACCCGCCGAACCGCCGACGTCCATCTCCGACCACGCGCGTGCACCAACCATGATCGATTGAGCGATAAAGAGCGATCTGAGCGTTTTGATTCATTCTGGTCGCTTTGATTTTTATGCATTGCGAGCCTCTTCCTGTGCTCACCGCCGAACGCCAACGTCGCATCCTTCGCCTGCTTTCCGAGCGCGGACGCCTGACGCTGGCGGAGATCGCCTCCCGCCTCGGCATCTCTCCCGCCACTGCGCGTCGCGATGCCACCGACCTTGCCACCAACGGAAAAGCCCTTCGCGTGCACGGCGCGCTCCTGCCTATCGACTTCGGACTCGAAGAGCCTCGTTACTCGCGCAAAGCCGGCAAGGCCGTCACCGCCAAGGTCAACTTGGGCCGGACCGTCGCCGCGCTCCTGCCCGAAGCCGGCCCCGTCTTCATTGACGCGGGCACCACGTGCCTGGAGGTCGGCCGTTGCCTGCTCGACCGGCCCGACCTGCGCATCTTCACCAACTCGATTCCGCTGCTCTCCCTCGCCGGCGAGTCCCGCGCCACATTGGTCGCCATCGGCGGCGAGGTGCGCCCGCTCAGCCTCGCGCTCACCGGCGCGCTTTCGCAGCACTGGCTCGCCAACCTCCGCTTCGACGCCGCCGTGATCGGCGCCTCCGGCCTCGACGCGGATGCAGGTGCCTCGACCACCGAAACCGCCGAAGCCGCCGTCAAATCCGAGGCGCTTCGCCGCGCCACGCGCCGCATCCTCGTCGCCCATGGTGAAAAATGGAGCCGCCCGTCCGCGCTCTGTTTCGCGCCTTGGAACGCCTTCAGCGACTTCGTCACCGACCACGTCTTCTCTCGCGCAAACCGCCTCGCCCTCGGCCGCCACGGCCTCCGCCTCCACGCTCCTTTATCCCGATGAAAACCGCCCGCCTCAACCGCCTCTTCAACCCGCAAACCGGCCGCTGCTTCGACGTCGCCATTGATCACGGCTTCTTCAACGAGGCTTCCTTTCTCGCCGGCATCGAGAACCTCCCCGAGGCGATCAAAACGCTTGTCGCCGCCGCGCCCGACGCGATCCAGCTCACCATCGGCCAGGCCCCGCACCTCCAGTCCCTCCCCGTTCGTCCCAAACCCGCCCTCGTTCTCCGCACCGACGTCGCCAACGTCTATGGCAACCAGCTCCCGCGCGCCCTCTTTTCGCGCATCATCGCGGATCCCGTCGTGCAGGCGCTCCGCCTCGACGCCGCCTGCGTCGTCGTAAACCTCTTCCGCATCCCCGAGCAGCCCGAGGTCACCGATCAGTGTATTCAAAACATCCTTACGCTTAAACCGGTCTGCGACCATTACGGCATGCCGCTTATGATCGAACCGCTCGTGTTTCAGCCGAACGCCAAAGCCGGCGGCTACATGGTGGACGGCGAACCGACCAAGATCATTCCGCTCGTTCGCCAAGCCGTCGAACTCGGCGCCGACATCATCAAGGCCGACCCCACCGACGACGTGTCGATTTACCACAAAGTCATCGAGACCGCCGGCGGCATTCCCGTGCTCGTGCGCGGCGGCGGACGCGTCTCCGACGAGGTCATTTTGCAACGCACCGCCGACCTCCTCGCGCAAGGCGCCCGCGGCATCGTCTATGGCCGCAACATCATCCAACACCCGAAACCCGCCGCGATGACCCGCGCCCTCATGGCCGTCCTCCACGAAAACGCGACGCCCGCCCAAGCCGCCAAGCTCCTCGCTTAAACCGCGGCGCCTACTACTCGCTACCCACTACCCGCTACTCGCTACTTTCCCCTCATGTCCAACCCCACTCCCGTCCGTGTCGCCGTCATCGGCGCCGGCCTCATGGGTCGCGAGGTCGCCAGCGCCTTTGGCCGCTGGTTCGCGCTTCTCGACTGTCCCGTCCGTCCCGAACTCGTCGGCGTCTGTGACGTCAACAGCGCCGCGCTCGACTGGTTCCGTCAGGTGCCAACCGTGCGCCATTTTGAAACCGATCACCGCGCGCTGCTCGCGCACACCGACATCGATGTCGTTTACGTCGCCGTCCCGCACCACCTCCACGAGTCGCTCTACCTCGATGTGCTTCGCGCCGGCAAAGACCTGCTCGCCGAGAAACCCTTCGGCATCGACCTCGCCGCCGCCCGCCGCGTCCGCGACGCGGGCGTGAAGCTCGGCCGCTTCGTGCGCGTCTCCTCCGAGTTCCCGTTCCTCCCCGGCGTGCAACGCGCCCTCGCCGCGTTCAACACCGGCGGCTTCGGCAAACTCCTCTCCATCCGCAACAGCTTCCTCCACTCGAGCGACCTCGATCCGACCAAACCGATTAACTGGAAACGTCAGACCAAATTCTGCGGCGACGCCGGGGTGATGAACGACCTCGGCCTTCACGTCGCCCACGTCCCGCTCCGCATGGGTTGGAAACCGAAGCGTCTCCACGCCCAGCTCCAGAAAATCTACACCGAACGCCCCGACGGCAAAGGCGGCATGGCGGCCTGCGACACGTGGGACAACGCCACGCTCCACTGCACCGTGGATCTCCCCGCCCAGTCCGACGTGCCGCTCACGCTGGAGATGAAGCGTATGAGTCCCACGGATACGAACTCCTGGGAGATCGAGATCCTCGGCACCGACGGCGGCGTGCGTTATTCAACCAAGCTCCCCAAGACGCTCTTCACCTACACCCGCGGAAAAGAACAGGCGTGGTGCGCCACCGACCTCGGCTTCGGCACGCCCTTCAAGACGATCACCGGAGGCATCTTCGAGCCCGGGTTCCCCGACATACTCATGCAGATGTGGGCCGCCTACCTCGCCGAACGCGGCGGACTGCTCGACAACCGCTTCGGTTGCGCCACGCCCGACGAAGCCGTCGCTCACCACGAACTCTGGACCGCCGCCCTCCGTTCTCACGCCGAACACTCCGTCGTCAGCTTGTAGCGCAGACTTCCAGTCTGCCCCGTTTCCCCTCTTTCGCTCCCATGCTCCGCTCCCAAATCAACGCTGCCTTCCGCGACGCCTCCGCGTGTTTCGCCCGCCACCACTGGGCGCTTCCGCCCGAGCCACGCTGGGACATCACCGACTTCGGCCTCGGCGACTTTAACCACCTTGGACTCACCCTCATCAACCTCGCGGAGGAGCCCGAGTATTGCGAAAAGCTGATGTATGCCCGCCGCGGCCAAACGACGCCCTGTCACACGCACGCCAAGAAGAAAGAAGACATCATCTGCCGCGCCGGTGAACTCACCCTCGAACTCTGGCCCGCCAAACCCAAATCGCCCTCGTCCCCGGCCGGCGGGCTCACCGTCTCGGTCAACGGCCTTCCCCGCGCCCTTGTCCCCGGCGAAAAGCTCATCCTTCCGCCCGGCTCTCGCGTGACCCTCGTTCCCGGCGTCTGGCACGCATTTTACCCCTCTTCCGAAGAATGCATCATTGGCGAGGTCTCCACCGCCAACGACGACCTGCACGACAACTTCTTCCTTTCCCCCGACATCGGCCGTTTTCCCGGCATCGAAGAAGACGAACCCGCCGCCCTCCGCCTGATCTCCGAGCGCTCCTAACATTCCCCTCCGATTCGTTCTCGTTCTCTTACTCGTTCTCGTTCTCCTCCACTCCGCCCCCCCGCCTCGCCCCCCATGCGTTCAGGACTCCTCGCCGCCGGCAACTGGATCATCGACCACGTCAAAACCATCGACGCATGGCCCGACCAGGACGGACTCGTCAATATCCTCGCCCACGAAACCGGCAACGGCGGCGGCCCTTACAACGTCCTCAAGGACCTCGCCAAACTCCGCGCGCCTTTCCCCCTCTCCGGCGTTGGTCTGGTCGGTGACGACGCCGACGGACAAGCCATCCGCGCCGACTGCGCCGCGCACAACATCGACACCGCGCGCCTGCAAATCACGCCGCGCGCCGCCACGAGCCACACCGACGTGATGACGGTCCGCGATACCGGCCGCCGCACGTTCTTCCACGCTCGCGCCGCCAACGCCCTGCTTGCTCCCGCGCACTTCGATTTCACCGGCGTCACCGCCCGCTGGTTTTACCTTGGCTACCTGCTGCTCCTCGACTCGCTCGACGCCCCCGATCCCGCCGATCACGCCCCGCGCGCCCGCGCCGTTCTGCGTGCCGCGCGCAACGCTGGTCTGCTCACCGCCCTCGACTGTGTGAGCGCCGCCTCCGATCGCTTCCGAACCACCGCCACGCCCGTCTTGCCTGAGGTCGATCTGCTCTTCGCCAACGACTACGAAGCCGAACAACTCACCGGCCTTTCCCTCGGACGCGGCTCGTCCCTTGATCGCCCCGCCGTCGAAAACGCCGCCCGCGCGCTCCTCGCGCTCGGTGTGCGCCGTCACGCCATCATCCATTTCCCCGAAGGCGCCTGCGC
>DFYA01000168.1:0-910 GCA_002382525.1 Opitutaceae bacterium UBA4094 | reverse complement strand
GACGCCCTCCTCCTCGGCGTCTGCGCCGCCGCGACCTCGTTGCTCCATCCGACGTGTTCGCAAAGCATCCTACCCGCCGCCGAGACGCTCGCCTTTGGTCAGCAACACGGTTTCCACACTCTCGCCTGATTTTTTGCGCCTTCTGCGTCTCTTTGCGGCCATTCCTCTCCATGCCCTTTCGTTTGCTCCCCACTCCCGCCTGGCAACTCTCCCGCCTCTCCTCCGCCACCGCGTCGCCTGCATCCACCGACTGGATACCCGCCACTGTCCCCGGCGCCGTGCAGCTCGACTGGGCCCGCGCGCACAACCTCCCGCCGCTCCACTTCGGTGACAACGTCCGCGCCTGGCAGGGTCTCGAAGATTTTTTCTGGCTCTACCGCACCACCCTTCCGGCCGCCGACCTCGCCTCCGGCGAACGCCTCCTCCTCACCGGCGCAGGTCTCGATTACCATGCCGAGTTCCGCCTCAACGGCCGTGTCGTCCTCAACCACACCGGCATCAACACTCCTTACGCGCTCGACCTCACCGACGCGCCCGCCGGCTCGACGCTCGAAGTCCTCTTCCACCCTGCGCCCCGCCGCCCCGGCGCTCCGCCCGATCGCGCCGAACAGGCGCACGTCACCAAGCCTGCGGTGAGCTACGGCTGGGACTGGCACCCGCGCCTCATCCCGCTCGGCTTCAGCGACGAACCGCGCTTCGAGATCCGCCCGGCCATCCACCTGCGCCACGTCGATTTTGCCTACTCGCTGTCCGAAGACCTCACCTCCGCCGCGCTCACGCTCTCCGTCGAGACGAGCGCGCCCACACCCTTTACCTGGACTCTGCGCGATCCGGAGGGAGCCGCCGTCCTCTCATCCTCCGCCCCCACGGCCACGCTCGCCTCGCCACGTCTTTGGTGGACGCACGACCA
>DFYA01000175.1:10583-20702 GCA_002382525.1 Opitutaceae bacterium UBA4094 | reverse complement strand
TAGATCGTGCGCGCGGCGACCTCCGGCTGATAGATGGGCGCGGGAGGTTTCGCCTTTTGCGGAAGCCTGCTTTTCACCCACACGAACTGCGGCGTGTTCAACGCCGGGAGTTGCACCATCGTCAGACGCAGGTGCTTCCCGTCCGCGATCAACTCGGAGCGCAACGAGTCCGTGAAGCCGCGGATCGCGTGCTTGGCGGCGCAGTAAGCCGACTGGTTGGGGATGCTTCGGTAGGCCAGCGAGGAGCCGATCTGCACGATCGTGCCCCGGTCGCGAGGGAGCATGCGGCGCAGCGCGGCTTGCGTCCCGTAAACCACACCGAGGTAGGTGACCTCCGTCACACGTTTAAACTCCTCCGGTGGCATGTCCGCGATCCGCGAGTAAACGGAAACCATGGCGTTGTTGATCCAGACATCGATCTGGCCGAACGCATCCTCGGTGAGCGCGGCGACGCGCTCGCTGGTGGAAGCGTCGCTCACGTCGCCCGCGAGGATCACGGCGCGGCCCCCAAGTTCCTCAACCTCTCGCCGGGTCTCCTCCAGCCGTTCGCCTCCGCGAGCGACCAGACCGAGGCAGGCCCCGTGACGCGCAAATTCCCGCGCGGTCGCGCGACCCACTCCCGCCGACGCCCCCGTGATGACGACCACTTCAGGTTTTTGACGATGGTGTGTGTTCATAAAATGCCGAAACATCCCCCTCGCCGACCAAGATTCAACCGCGCATGACCCAGCAAATCCCTGAATGCGCAGTGGTGCCGGAGCCTACGGCGAGATGGGAACGAACGGCGCCTACGCGCTGCTGGAATTCATCGTCTGCCCGAGCGCCCCTGACTCCCGTTCATCTCACTGGAAGTAGCCTTCGGCGTGCATCACGCCCGACTCCTCGTCGTCTCCATCGTTGCCCGCCTCGCGGCAGGATTCGGAAAACGCCGCCTTGCGCTGCATCCAGCGCACCGCACACAGGCTGTCGGTCAGCGCCTCGTGCAAGGCCGACCCAAAGTCATACGCGCGGCCATCGAACCCGGCCTCCACCGCCGCCTGATCGATCGCCAGCATGACCGCAAACATCCGTCCGCGCACACCGGGTATATAAACGTCGAGGTCCTCGCGTCCGCTTTCAAGATTCGTGCGACACGCCTGCGCATCGTGGCTGTGGTGCGAGCGGCACGCCTCGGGCCGCGCGTCGTAGATCGAACAGTTTCCGTCCTTCAACAACACACAAGGCGTTCGCAACTCCAACCGCTGCACGCTGGTCCGCCCCGCAAAAGCCGCCCGATGCGCCTCCGCCCGCACGATCAACGCCTCCAGTGCTTCCGGCGAAAAATACGTCTGCACATGCTGCGCCGCGATCAACACCTCGTGCGCCTGCACGCCCACCGGCACATGGCAACACGCGTCGCAACCCGCCCGACACGCCACGCTCGCCCTCGCTGTCTCCGGCGCCGTCGCATAAGCGCGCTCAAATTCCTTGTGCGCGCCGCGAATCGCCGCGAGCAGCTCCGCCGGGTTGCGCGTCTTGCGCAACCGCCTGAAAACCGCCGCGCCGGTCTTCTCGAACAAGGTATCCTCTTCCGGTGAAAATGCGGCGCACATGAACCGCGCAGTCAACCGGCGCCCCCACCCGTGCACAAGACCCGAGCACGCCCTCCCCTTCCTCCGCCTCGTTCTCTTGCTCGTTCTCTCCCCGCATCCGCCGTCAGTCCCGTCCGCCCCCTCGCCCCGCGTCGTGCGCTGATACCCTCCAGCGCCCCGCCTTGTAACCGCCGCCCGCCGCCGGTGCGCGTTTGCCAGCCTCCGCGCGCCCGCGTGTCGTCGCGGTTTTGCCATGAACACCGCCTCCGGTTCCTCCGCTCCCAAGCCCGCCAATCCCGCCGTCGTCGGCCTCGCCGGCTTCGGCCTCACGACCCTGCTCTTGCAATTCCACAACGTCGGCTGGATGGGTCTCGGCCCCGTCATCTGGGTCGGCCTGATCTTCGGCGGCGCCGCGCAACTCGTCGCGGGTTTCCAAGAGATGAAAACCGGCAACCACTTCGGCTATTGCGCGTTCACCGCCTACGGCGCGTTTTGGATTTCGCTCTGCCTGATGCTGCTCGGGAACCACTTCGATCTCTTTGCAGCCAGCCATCACGATGTCGGCTGGTTCCTCGTTGCATGGACCCTTTTCACCGCGATTCTCTGGGTCGGCGCCATCCGCATCCACGCCGCCATGGCGTGGACGTTCACCTTGCTCCTCATCGGGTTCGTCCTCCTCGTCGTCGGCCACTTCGGCAACCCGGTATTCAACAAAATCGCCGGCTACGAACTGATGCTCTGCGCGCTCGCCGCTTGGTATATGATGGCCCGCATCATCCTCAACGACCTCTACGGCCGCGAACTTCTCCCCGCCGGCCGTCCGTGGATCACGCCCGCCGCCGCGCGCCCTGCCGCGTCCACCCAAGGCGCGGCCTGCCCGGTCGTGTCCGTCGAGTGCGTCAATTCTTAGTTCGGCGGCACACCAGCGCCACCTCGTGCACGCCGTCGGTGTTCATTAAGCCCGGCGTGAATTTCAGTTTTTTCTGAAACAACATGCCGAGCGGCATAAACACGCGGTTATACCAACGTAGCGCCTGTTTCCGCCGCCGGTTCAGCATCCGCACTCCGAAGTCGAGCACCCGCGTATTGTTTGGCTGCATGCCAAACACCGCGCTCTGCTCCACCACGAAGCCGTGCTCCGCGAGTAACGCCAGCAGCTCCGCCGGATCGTAGCGGCGCGCATGCCCAACACACGCGTCGAACGTCGTCCAGTGCGCGGCATGCAACGGCACCGAACACAGCAACACCCCGCCCGGTTTCAACACCCGCGCGAGTTCGGCGAACACCTTCCGGTCGTCCTCCACGTGCTCTATCACGTCGAACGCCGCGACGAGATCGAAACGCCCGTCCGCATGCGGCAACGCCGTGATTTCGCCCAGCGTCGCCCGGCCCCCGCGCGCGTTGATCTGCGCCACCGCCGGCGCGCTCAAATCAACGAATTCCGTGCCCGCCACCGGCAACCGCGGACGCAGCCCGGGACCGATTTCCAAACGAGTCGCCGCCGCCGGCAACAACCCCGAGATCAACGGCCACGTGTTGAACCGCTCCGGCCGCTCCACGTAGGTCTCCGTCCACAACGCGTCGTAAAATTCGCGATTGATCGTCGTTAGGTCACGGGGAGGGGCTTCAAAAGATCCGGCGGGCATTGCCCCCGCAGGCTACGCGCATTTCGCCCGTCGCCAAGCCGTTATCCGCCCCGCTCGCCAAAACATCCGCGCTCCGCCCACGCCGCGCGGGGCTCGGCGCACGCATCCCGGCTCGAAGCTCGTCGCGGCAATCCGACATCCGCGTTGCCCGCCTCCGCAACCGGCCTCGACGTGGTGGAGAAAATTCAGCGAACCCACCCATCGCCCCAAGGTCGGTGGCGCCATGCAGCAGGAGCTCCTCTCTTCGGTGAACCAACTGCTCGGCGTGGATGTAGATCCGCAAGACCTCACTGTTTCGCAAATGGCGGGACGCGCCCTGGTCGTGTTCACCGCGACGCTGATCATGCTCCGCCTCGCGCACAATCGCTTCTTCGCGCGCCGCAACACCCTCGATCTGGTGTTCGCCGTCATCATCGCCTCCGTCCTGTCCCGCGCCATCAACGGCAGCGCCGCATTGTTCCCCACGATCACCACCGGGTTCGGTTTCATCTTTCTCCATCGCGCCTTGGCGTGGGTGTCTTCGCGTTCCGAATGGCTCGGCCGCTTGGTCAAAGGCGGCCCGTCACTCCTCGTCGAAAACGGCGAGGCCGATTTGGCCGCGTTGCGGCGCCACAACATCACTCTCGACGACCTGATGGAAGACCTGCGCCTCGCCGGCGTCGCCGGCATCGATCAAGTGCGCCTTGCCACCCTCGAACGCAACGGAGAGATCTCCGTAGTGACCACCGACTCCGATCGCCGCGACGACGCCTAAGACAGGCTCTCTCCGCTCCGCGCACTCCTCACGCCGCGCGGGCCCTCGCCCACGCCTCCGCTTCTCGCAACGACGCCAGGCACAACGCGGGTTCCGTCACCCGCAGTCGCAGCATCCGCCGCTCGCACCGCACCGCGATCTCGCCTCCGGGCAGTTCCGCTAGCTCCAGTTCCGGCCCGAGCGCAAACTCCCGGTCATGCACGACCCGGTGTTCGATCAACTTGCCCGGCGCCACCGTATACGCCGCCACGCTGCACAACGTCCACGCCAGCGCCGCGATCGGCAACACGTTGGCCAGCATCACCAAAAACAAAAACGCCCAAAACGTGCCCGGCCCGTCCCCCGACTGCCATGCAAACCACTGCACCAACGTCCAGTAACCCGTCGGCGGAATGATCACCGCGAGCCAAAACGACGAGCGTCGGAGTGAGGCGTCATACGTGCGCTTGGCCATGTTTACATCGTCCGCCCCCCGCGCCGCCCGTTCCGACCACGCCTACTTTTCGCCCTCGAAACGCCGATCGCCCGACACTCTGGTCCGCCCTCCGCCCCGGAACGACATGCGGTTTCCCCCGATGGCAAACCGACCGCTGCGGCAAGCTCGCTTCCCACGTCCGAACCAGGGCCGCGTGCTCCGCCTGCTCGATCAGCTCGACATGCGTCCGCCCCGAGCTCCCACTCACCCCACTCGATAAATCGGGGTGTCTGCCAAAGCCGACCGCAACGCCGACTCGTCTGCGTCCGTCGCCGCCCGATCCTCCGACGGAAACAGGATCACCGCCTCGAAACGCGGCCGGCCGGTTTCGGCCAGCAGACGCTCCGAACTCGCATACCACACCGCGTCCACCTCCTCGCCCTGCTTGGCAAATTGAGCGGACATCTCGCCCGCTCGTCCGGCTTGTTCCGCCACCACCGCCAGCACCCGCCGCATCGCGCCTGCCTCGTTCCTGAGTGTTTTATTTGGGGTCATCATGTTGTTGTTGGATTCCAAACGATAGCCGTCTTTACGCCCCTTTTACATCCGGCATATCCGGGGGTTCCGCATTTAGAATCGCCCACCCGCTACCGGAGAACTCCCTATGGCATGCGTCCATCCGGACCTGTTCCCGCGGTTTGCAACCGACGTGTGTCTCCGCAACTTCTGGCCTCCGCCCGCTCACCCACCGCTCCTCGCCGTGCGCTGTTTCTACCATCCCGATTACACCTTCCCGCTTCCCGAGGAACACCCGTTCCCAATGGATAAATTCTGGCGCTCCGAGTCCATGATCCGCGCCGCCGCCCCGCCTCACCTGCGTATCCAGCAACCCGATATCGCCTCCGAATCCGCCCTGCTCCGCGTCCACACCGCCGACTACCTGCACTGCATCCGCACCGGCGCCCTCACCGCCGCCGAATCCGTCAAGCTCGGCTTGCCCGCCGGCGAAGCGCTGCTCGCCCGCTCGCGGCTCGAAGTCGGCGGAACCCTCGCCGCCCTCCACGCCGCGCTCACCGACGGCGTCGCATGCAACCTCGCCGGCGGCACCCATCACGCGTTCGCCGACCGCGGGCTCGGTTATTGTGTGCTCAACGACGTCGCCATCGCCATCCGCCAACACCACGCCGGCCATCCCGCCGCTCGTATCGCCGTGGTGGATACCGACGCCCATCAGGGCAACGGCACCCACGGCATCTTCGCCGACGACGACCGCGTCTTCACCTATTCCATCCACGTCGGCAAAAACTACCCCGCCCACAAAACCCCCGGCCGCCTCGACGTGGAACTCCCGCGTTTTGTCCATGGCGCCGACTACCTGGAGCAACTGGAGTCCACCCTCGCGCCCGCCCTTGCCGACTTTACCCCCGACCTCGTCTTCTGGATCGCTGGCGCCGACCCGCACGAACACGACCGCTTCGGCCAGATGCGCCTCACCGACGCCGACATGGCCGCCCGCGACCGCCACGTGCTCGACCAACTCACCGGCCTCGCCGTCCCGCTCGTGGTCCTCTACGGCGGCGGCTACAACCGCGATCGCGTCCACACCGCCCGCCTGCACGCCAACACCGTGCTGCTCGCCGCCTCCTACGCCGGCCACGCCTCCGCCCCTCCCGGCACCTGCCCCGCTCCCGCGAGTCTTAACCGCTAAACATCCCGCCCTCGCCCATGAAAACCGTGCTCCTCAGCCTCCTCGCTCTCGCCACCGGCCTGTCCGCCGCCGAGCCGACGCTCACGCCCCTCGGCCGCCTCGAACTCCTCGACGGGCGCGTCCTCAAAAACGTCGTTGTCCGCTCCTACGACGCGCACGTCTCCAAAGTCCTCCTCCTGACCGACGGCAAAGCCCTGCTCATCCCCATCGACCTCATTCCACCCCCGCTCGCCGAACGTATTCTCGCCACCAGCCGACGCGCCGCGCCCGACCTCGTGCAAACCACCCCCGTGCCCCCGCCGCCTTCGTCCTCGACGCAACCCGCCACGTCCTCCTCCGTGCCCGTCCCGACCCCGTTTCAACCCTCCGCACCGATCACGCCGCCCCCGCCGGTTCCCGCGCCCGCGCCCCCGGCTCCCTCCCCGGTCGTCGCACCGACCGACCCGCGCAAAGCCCATCAAGCCGCCGCCCTCGCGCACGTCCGCCGCTACTACAAATACGAATACCGCACCGGATCCAACGCCATCGCCGTGACCGATTCCGACATCGCCGTCGAAAGCACCCAAGCCGTTCCCGGTTGGCCCAACCGTTACCGCACCACCGGTAAAATTTTCCTCGAAGCCTACGACAGCTACGGCGGCGGCAGCTTCCGCCGCAGCACCAGCCGCTTCGAACTCCTAACCGAGCAAAAACCCGGCGAAGAGATCCAAGTCGTGGACTTCACCCGCAAGTAAGCGCGCATCATTTGGAGTGCGGCGAGTTCTCGCCGCTTTCGACGAGGTGACAGGTCACCTCGCCATACGCCCCCCGCCCGCCGCTGTAACCCGGCGAACCTAAAAACTCACCTCCGCCGGCACGCTCACGCGCAGCACCGACTCCTCGCCGTTCGCCTGTTTCCACGCGCGGCGAACCGCCTCGATTTTTTCTACCACGTCCGGCGAGGCCGGATGCACGATCACTAGCAGGCGGCTCCGCTCGCGCAGAATCGGCGCGCCGGGTTTCGCGCTCCGCCACTGCCCATAAACATCGATCACCGACAGCCCGTCCGGAAACCGCGGCGTCACCTCGCGATCAAGGAACTCCGCCCACCGCGACTCCGCCTCGGTGCTCAACGCCGTTTCCATCCATTCCCCGAGCGAAAAATAAAGCTCCGTGCGCACCCACCCGGCGCTCGCCTTCGCCGGCGCACCCGCGACCCCACCTGGCGCAGCACGCTCCCCAGGGCGCGTCGCACACCCGGGCGCCAGCACGGCGACCATGACCACCCACCCCAGCAGAAACAGGCGAACACGTTTCATTTCCTTTGACTGAAATCGCCCCGAGCCCGTCGGCAACCGCAGATGCACGCTCAAGACGGCCGGTGCCGCAGCCCCCCTATGCCCTGTTCAACCAAAACCTGCGCATTTCCCGCCAACGCCTGCGCAGCCGGTGCGCTCCGCCTTCAGTAAGATCGTCTTACCCCGCACATTCCGCGAGGTGATCGATCCCGCTCCAACGCCAACCTAACCGACATGCAAACCCTCCGTTCCTTGACCGCTGCGGCTCTCTTTGCCGCCACCCTCAGCATCGCGCACGCCGCCAGCCCCTGGTCGGTGCGCCTCGCCGCCACCTACCTCGAGACGACCGACGGCTCCACCAACCGCGCCCTCGATATCGTCATCGAGGACAAGTTCATCCCCGAACTCGACATCACCTACGCCTTTAACGAGCACTGGTCGGCGGAGCTCGTTCTGACCGTCCCGCAAAAACACACGGTCAAGGCCAACGGCTTCGACGTCGGCGACTTCAAACACCTCCCGCCCACGCTCCTCCTCAAATACACCTTCAGCCCCATCGGCGGGTTCACGCCCTACGTCGGAGCCGGCGTCAACTTCACGCTCATCTTCGACGAAGACCTCGGCGGAGCTAAACTCGACAACTACAGCGTCGGCCCGGCGGCCCAAGTCGGTTTCGATTACCGCCTCAACGACCGCTGGGCGCTCAACGCCGACGTAAAACGCGCCATGCTCCGCACCGACGTCCGCTTCGGCGGAGTCAAACTCACCGAAGCCCGCCTCGATCCCTGGCTCTACTCCCTCGGCCTGCGTTACCACTTTTGAGGGCAAGCCCCCCGGCTTACCCAAGTAGACCTCCCCAGCGCGTCGCTCCCCGACGCGCTTTTTTTGGCCCACGATTCAGGCCGGCCCGCAATCCGCGGTCGCCCGACATGGAGAGCGGCGAGCCCTCGCCGCTCTCGACGCGCGCCCCGTCGCGCCGCCCCTTTACTCAACCCCTGAGTTGCGCCGCTCCCGGCCCTGTCCACCGTGACGGCTTGGCATCTTCAACCCTCACGCAAAACCCCTTCCGTCGCGTTGCCCGCTACTTGCTGCGTTACCGCGGGCTGTTCGCCCTCACGCTCTCGCTGGCCGTGGGCAGCACGCTCTTCCTCGTCGCCGTTCCCCAGATCATCAAATGGATCGTTGACCACGTGATCGCCCCTGCCCGCAGCGATCTCCTTGTCTGGGGCGTCGTCGCGCTGACCGGCTGCTACTTGTTTCGCGATCTCTTCAACTCCCTGCGTATCCGCGTCAACAATACGCTGGAACAACGCGTCTTGGTCGACCTGCGCGGCGACCTGCATGCGCGTCTTCTCGAACTGCCCGTCGGCTACTACGACCAACGCCAGACCGGCGAGATCGCCTCCCGCGTCATCGAGGACGTGCAAAACGTCGAACGCGCCCTGCTCGACGGCACCGAACAGGGGATCGTCAGCCTGCTCACGCTCGTGGGCATCGGGGCGATTCTCTTCGCGCAACAACCCCTGCTCGCCGCCCTCGTGCTGGCGCCCTTGCCCATCGTGCTCGTTCTCGGCCGCTTCCATTTCCGCGCCAGCCGCAAACTCTGGCGCAACACGCGCGACGCCGCCGGCGCGCTCAACGGCCTGCTCATGGAAAACATCGCGGGCCATCGCCTCATCAGCTCGTTCGCGCTCGGTGATCGCGAGCGCGGTCGTTTCCGGGACGCCGCCCATCGGCTCCGCGACACCACACTCAAAGCGATGTTTCGTTGGTCGATCCACGGGCCCGGAACCAACTTCATCAACAGCCTCGGCGCCGTCGCCGTCATGGGTGTGGGTGGCGCGTTGCTCATCCGCAGTCAGACCGGCGGAGGCGACTTTTCGCTCGGCGATTTCGTGAGCTTCTTCGCCTACTGCGGCCTCGTTTACCAGCCGGTTGCGCAGCTCAACCAGCTCAACCAACTGCTCGCCGCCGCGCGCGCCTCCAGCGACCGCGTCTTCGAAATCCTCGATCACCCCGTCGCCATCACCTCGCCGGCCGAGCCCAAGCCCTTTCCGTCCGCCGTCCCCGAGATACGCTACGAGGAGGTTAGCTACGGCTACCCCGGCCGGCCTGCGGTGCTCAACGACTTCTCGCTTACNNACCACCTTGGCCAACCTCATCTTGCGTTATTACGACGTCTCCGCCGGTCGCGTCACGATCGGCGGAGTCGACGTGCGCGATCTCGACCTCGCCACCTTGCGCGGCCAGATCGGCCTCGTCGCCCAAGAGCCGTTTCTCTTCAACGGCACCGTCGCCGACAACCTTCGCCTCGCCCGCCCCGGTGCGACCGAAGCGGACATCGTCGCCGCCCTCCGCGCCGCTGCCGCTTGGGACTTTGTGCAGAAGCTGCCCGAGGGACTCGACACGCCTATCGGTGAACGCGGCGTGCGCCTTTCGCAGGGCGAAAAACAACGCCTCACCATCGCCCGCGTCATCCTGCGCGACCCGCCGCTGGTGATTCTCGATGAAGCGACCGCCAGCGTGGACACCCTCACCGAGCACGCTATCCAACAAGCCCTCGCGCACCTGGTGAAACAGCGCACCACGCTCGTCATCGCCCACCGCCTCTCGACGGTTCGCCGCGCCGACCAGATCGTGGTCCTCGCCCACGGCCGTATCGTCGAAAAAGGCACCCACGACGATCTCCTCGCCGCCGACGGCGCCTACGCCCGCCTCTGGCGCATCCAAGCCGAGGCCGACCAACAT
>DFYA01000175.1:9365-10416 GCA_002382525.1 Opitutaceae bacterium UBA4094 | reverse complement strand
GTGAGCGGGAACCACATCTCGATCACCTTGTTTTTCTCCAACACGTCCGGAAGACCGACCGATTCGTAGCCGCTCTTCGTCCGCATCCAGCGCGGACACGGGGCCGCATACGTGTAGATCAGTTTTTTATTGGCATCGTAGAAATACGCTTTGCCGACGATCGCCGATCCAGGCGTGTCCTCGGATGCCCGCACCTTCACTTCGAGACGACGGGGAGAATCCTTGCGCCACTTTCGGTCCACCATGATCCACTCTTCGCCACGCGGCTCGGTGATGCTCAAAATGCTGTAAGTCACCTCTTGCGCTGCGGCGGAAGAAACGAGCAACGCCATTAGCAGAAGACCTTTAAGGATATTTTTCATGAGTGATTCGGATGAGTGCGAAGAGGATCAAGTTGAAGGCGGAAGCCCCCGGCGGACCGGGGCGCGAGAGTGTTTGAAACGAACTGGTTGTTGCAAGCGAATGAACCGAGCCCGAGCCACTAAATGCAGTCACGTCGCAGCGGTCGGAACCCGCGCGAGGCGCCACGACAATCCCATGGCGGTTTCGCGTTGAGGTTGTTTGGCCTGTGCCTGCGGGAGACCGTTGCGAACGAACACAAAAAACCCGCACCGGTCGGGTGCGGGTTCGTGACGGGTCAGAGGTTGCGCCGTTTTGATGACAGACCGCAGGAATGCGGCCCCTTCACCCCGCCTCAGATGTGGCGAAGGAGGATGCTTTCGTAGAGTTCCTGCTTGCCGCTCTTCGGGGTCACCTCGCCCTGCTCGTGGGCGATCTTGTGCAGATCGGCGAGCGTGAGCTTGCCGTCTTCGTAGGCCTTGCCGTTGCCGGAATCGAAGCTCTCGTAACGAGCCTTCACCAAGCCGGGGATCTCGGACTTCGTGAGGATCTTTTCAGCAGCGATCGCGGCGCGGGCAAACGCGTCCATGCCGGAAACGTGCGCGATGAAGAGGTCCTCGATGTCGGTCGAGTTGCGGCGGATCTTGGCGTCGAAATTCACGCCGCCGTGGGTGAAGCCGCCGGCCTTGATGATGACCATCATGGCTTCGGT
>DFYA01000175.1:8128-9305 GCA_002382525.1 Opitutaceae bacterium UBA4094 | reverse complement strand
GCGAAGTCGCCGAGCAGGTTAAACTCCCGCAGGAAGCCGATCACGGTCGCGGCGTCGAAGTCGTATTGGTGCTTCGTGGGCTCGCAGGGCTTCGGCTCGATGAAGAACTTGCCCTTGAAGCCTTGGGCGCGGGCGTAGTCGCGGGCGATGGTGAGGAAGCGGGCGAAGTGTTCGCGCTCACGCTTCATGTCGGTGTTGAGGAGCGACAGGTAACCTTCGCGACCGCCCCAGAACACGTAGCCTTCGCCGCCCAACGCGATCGTGGCGTCGATCGCGCCTTTGAGTTGGCCGCCGGCGCGCGCGAGGATGCCAAACTCGGGGTTGGTGGACGCGCCGTTCATGAAGCGCGGGTTGCTGAAGAGGTTGGCGGTGCCCCAGAGGAGTTTCACACCCGAGGCGGCTTGCTTTTCCTTCAGATAAGGGACGAGGGCGCCCATGCGCTGCTCAAACTCGGCGAGCGTGGTGTCGGCTTCGTCGACGACGTCGGTGTCGTGGAAGCAGTAGTAGGGCGCGCCGATCTTGGTGATGAACTCGAAAGCGGCGTCGGCTTTGTCCTTGGCGCGCTGAATGGGATCGGCGGCATTGAGCCAGGGCATCGGGCGGGTCGGCGCGCCGAACGGATCGCCGCCGTTGCCACAGAAGCTGTGCCAGTAGGAGACGGCATAACGCAGCCAGCTTTCGAGCGAGCGGCCGGCGACGACGCGGTTGGCGTCGTAGTAGCGGAACGCGAGCGGATTGGTCGAATCGGGGCCTTCGTAGGCGATGCGGCCGATGTTGGGGAAGTAGGCTTTGGAGCCGGTGGTGAGTTTAGTGGGCATGGGAGTTTGGGAGGAAAATCGGAGTTATTTAACCACGGAGAACACGGAGGACACGGAGAGGAAGAGCTGGGGTGCCTTTGCATTTCGCTCCGTGAACTCCGTGTTCTCCGTGGTTAAATTAGAGGGGATCAGGATAGCGCCTTCGCGAGCGCGGCTTCCCAACGTGCGGCGGCGTCGCGGCAGGGACCGACGAGCGAGGGGTTGGGCTGGATGGTTTCGATGACTTCGAGGCCGGCGAAAGCGTCGGCGGGTTTCGCATAGATGCCCGCGCCGAGGCCGGCTCCGCGTGCGGCACCGGCGGCGCCGTCGGTGCGCACGAGTTCGATCGTCACGCCGAGGGTCGCGGCCAGCGTGTCGCG
>DFYA01000175.1:7306-8115 GCA_002382525.1 Opitutaceae bacterium UBA4094 | reverse complement strand
TCCTGCGCGGCGCGGGCGAGGTGCCCGGGCGTGTGACGCAGGAAATCGACGCCGAGCAACTGCGAGCCGAGTTGACGGTTGCCGAGCATGCGCTCGGCGCCGTTGCCGAAGGGAAGCACCGAGAGACCTTCGCTGCCGGCGGGCACGGCGGCGGCGAGTGTATTGAGTTCCGGATACGAAAGGTTGCCGCCGAGCGTGCGACGCAGCCACGCGTAGAGAATGCCGGTGCCGTTGATGCAGAGGAGCACGCCGACGCGCGGATCGGTAGCGGTGTGATTGACGTGGGCAAAGCCGTTGACGCGGCTCTGCGGGTCGTAGGCGAGCTGGTCGGTGACGCCGTAAACGACACCCGAGGTGCCGCCGGTCGCGGCGATTTCTCCCGGGTTGAGCACGTTGAGCGAAAAGGCGTTGTTGGGCTGGTCGCCGGCGCGGTAGGCGACGGGAATGCCCGCCGGCAAACCGAGTTCGGCGGCGACCGCGGCGAGCACGCCGGTTTGGCGCCCAAAGGTCGGGGTGAGCGCGCAAAGCAACGAGGTGTCGATACCCCAGTGGTTGAGCAGAAAGTCGGCGGGAGCGTTCTTGGAAAAGTCCCACAAGGTGCCTTCCGATAAACCGGACGCGGTCGTCTGCGCTTCGCCGGTGAGGCGCAACGCGAGGTAGTCGCCCGGGAGCATGATTTTGCGGATACGGGCAAACGCGGCGGGCTCGTTCTGCTGAATCCAGCGGAGCTTCGACGCGGTGAAATTCCCGGGCGAGTTGAGCAACCGCGACAAGCAGACGTCTGCGCCGAGTTCGCCGAAGGCCTGGGC
>DFYA01000175.1:0-7156 GCA_002382525.1 Opitutaceae bacterium UBA4094 | reverse complement strand
CCGGTGGCGGCATCAAGGAGCGAGGCTTTGACGGCAGAACTGCCGAGATCGAGTCCGAGGAGAAGCATGGCGGGGTGTGGAGTAACCTCACCTTAGCAGGAATCCGCACGCGCCGCCTTCACGAAAAGACCTAAACGCGATTCCATTTAGCACAATCGGATCAGATTTCTCGCACGCCGGGGCACCTCTTAAGGTGCGGCGCCCTCACGCTCGTCCGGCACGGCGATAGACGGTGGGCGTGCGCCCGGTCGCCTGCCGAAACTGGCGTGCGAAGTAATTGCTGTCGCCGAAGCCGCATTGGTGCGCGATCTCGGTCATATTAAGCGCGCTCTGCCGCAGCAGGCGCTTGGCCGCTTCCACCCGCAAACCGATGAGGTAGTCGATCGGCGGCTTGCCGGTCGCCTGACGGAACACCCGCAGCAAATGCGTGCGCGACACACGGGCAAAACGCGCCATCTGCGCAAGCGTCCACGGCTCGGCGTAGCGTTGTTCCAACGCGCTGACGAGCCGCCCCATCTCCAAGAGAGCACGACTCTCGCGGACATCGCTTTCGCCGTAGTGGCGCGAGAGAAACGCCATCAACTCCACCAAGAGCCCGAGCAACACGGCCTCGTGGCCGGGGGATTTCTCGGCGGATTCACGCTCGATACGTTCCGCCAGCGCTTCGGCCATCCCGAGCTCCTGCCGATCGAGCTGCAGACGGCTCGAAAACCGGTGCGCGCTGCGGAACGACGGCTCCAACATAAACAATGCGCTGTAGCCCGGCAGCCGCCGCAGCAGTCCCTCGGGCAACGGCAGGCGCGCGGGGTCATACATGACGTTGACCAACACAAGCGCTTCGCGGTCGCGGAAACTATGAACCTGGTTGCCTTGCACGACGAAGACGTTGCCCGCCCCGACCGGAAACGACTCGCCCTCGAGCACATGGCGACCGCGTCCGCCGAGCACGAGCACCAGCTCGCAGAAATCATGATAGTGATCGCGCTCGGTCACGTCGTGCGGATGCGAAGGCCGTCCACCCGGCTCCGTGCGCACGCGCCGTGCGGTGAGCGGAAATCCGTCCGTGCCAAAATAATCGATGCCTTGTGCAAGCAGGGCCATGTCGGCGTTAGCATTAACGGAGCAACTCTCGCGGGAGCAAGGCTACGGGACGTAACGCTTCAACCGCCTTGCAAGCGTGTTCGCGCACTGCCTAGTCAACCCGTTCCCCAACGCCGCTCGCCGCCATGTCCCCCTCCCCCATCTCTTCCATCGGCCTCTTGGCCGGCCCCGCTGAATTCTCCCGCCTCAGCAAGGCAATCGCCGTCCCAGGACTCCTCCATGACCTCGCCGCGTTTATCGGCCGCCTTGCTGACCACGAACTGACCGAGCCGGTCGTCTCGCGGACGATGGAGGGCTATCGACTCCTCCGCGTTTCGCGTCGCGTGCTTCGCAGTGTCGTCAACTGCGGCATCATCTATCAACTCGGGGGCGATCCACGCTACGCCCGCTGCGCCATCGAAAACCTGAAAGCCGCAGCCGGGTTCTCCGACTGGAATCCCGCGCACTTCCTCGACGTGGGCGAGATGTGCTGCGCCTTCGCGCTCGGCCTGGATTGGCTCCACGACGCGATGAGCGCCGAGGAACGCACCGCCATCGAGGATGCGCTTATCCGGCTCGGCTTGGACGTAGGGCTGGCCGACCCCAACGCATGGTTCATCACTTCGACCAACAACTGGAACGCGGTGTGCAACGGCGGTCTGGCCATGGGCGCCCTCGCCGTGCGCCACCGCCGTCCTGACCTCGCGGAGAAACTCGTCGCGCGCTGCATCCAGCAACTCCCGCTGCACGGGAACAACTACGCGCCCGAAGGTGCCTTCATCGAGGGCTCCATGTATTGGGCCTACGGCACCGTTTACCACGCGCTGGCCGTCGAGAGTCTCCTGCGCGCCACCGGCTCGACCCATGGACTCGACGCGCTGCCCGGCTTCCGCGAAAGCGCGGATTACATGAGCCACATCGTGGGCCCGACCGGCGAGTTCTACCCCTATTACGATGCCCGAGCGGAGCGCATCCCCCTGCCCGCGCTCGCCTGGTTTGGACGCCATTTCGACAACCCAACCGCAACACGGGCCGAGGCGGCCGACATCCGACGCGTCATCGGCGGTCCGCTCGAGCCGGTGCTGTGGCTCGAAAACCGCTGCTTCGCCCTGTCCCTGCTCTGGCTCAAAACCGAGCATCTCGCGGACACCACCCGCTTGCCGCTCACCTGGAGCGGCGACGGCCCCAACCCGGTCGCGTTTTGGCGCACTGATTGGACTCACGAGGCCGTTTGGGTCGGCGCCAAAGGCGGCAAGGCCACGCTCAGCCACGGCCACCTCGACGCCGGCTCGTTTGTGTTCGAGGCCGGCGGAGTTCGGTGGGCAATCGACTGCGGCATGGAAGAGTATCACCGCATCGAGGCGATGGGCATCAATCTCTGGGGCAAGGATCGCTGGACGCTTTTCCGCCTCGGACCGGAGAGCCACTCGATCCCGCGCATCGACGACGCGGCGCCAAACCCGGAGGGCGATTGCCCGCGTATCGAATGGCTGGATACGGCCTACCCGCGGGTGTCGTTTGACCTCTCCGCGCTTTATCCGGGCACGGTGAACCGCCTGCATCGCACGATCGCGGCGGGGGCCGCCGGCCGCACGACCTGGCGTGACGACGTCGCGGGCCTTGCCCCCGGTCGCACCTACCGATTCACGTGGGTGACCACCGCCGAGGTATCGGTCGACGGACCTTGTGTCGTGCTCACTCAAGGCGGTCGTAGTCTGCGCCTCGCCGCCACATGTGCGCATCCCGTCGCTGCAGGTGTGGTCGATGGAGCCGTCTTGATCAAGCCCCACGACTCGCCCACGCCGGGGCTCAAGCGCATCGAGTTCGCCGTGGTCGCGCCAGGCGGCGCTTTTTCGCTGGAGATCACCGCCGAACTTGCGCCGACGCCGGTCTGACGCGGCGAACAGCCTCCCGGCCGTTCGCATCGGGATTTGACCCGGCGAACGGTCGGGTGAACTGTCGCGCTTCCATGACGTTGGACGACATCACGAAAGCGCTCCTCGCCTCCTATGAAAAGGAGGGCGGCATCAATCACCTCGACGGCATCAACCTGCCCTCCGACGAAGCGGTCAACCGCCTCGCGTCCGACTTCATGCACCTGCTGTTCCCGGGGTTCTTCGAGCAGAAATCGCTCACGAAAAACGAAGTCCCGGCTTTCACCGCCGCTCGCCTGCGCTCCATTCATGCGAGCCTGACCGAGACGATCGAGAAAGCCCTGCGTCACGCGCGCGAACCCGAGCCCGCCGCCCGCGCCGCCGCCCTCGCCATGCAGGCGCTCGGCACGTTGCCGCGCGTTCGCCAAGTGGTGCAAACCGACGTGCAGGCCGCCTACAACGGCGACCCCGCCGCGCGCAGCGTTGAGGAAATCATCCTGGCCTACCCGTGCGTGCTGGTGATCTCGCTCCAGCGCATCGCCCACGAACTCTACAAGCTCGGCGTGCCCATCCTGCCGCGCATGCTCACCGAATACGCGCACGAGCGCACCGGCACCGACATTCATCCCGGCGCGCAGATCGGCACGCATTTCTTCGTGGATCATTGCACCGGCGTGGTCATCGGCGAGACCGCTCGCATCGGCAACCACGTCAAAATCTACCAAGGCGTCACCCTCGGCGCGAAGTCCTTCGAGGTCGACAACGACGGCAATCCTATCAAAGGCGTGAAGCGCCACCCCGACATCGACGACCACGTGACGATCTACGCGCACGCCACTATCCTCGGCGGCGACACGCACATCGGCGCGAATTCCATTATCGGCGCCAACGTCTGGATCCTCGAGCCGGTGCCCGCCAACAGCATCGCCTACTACAAAAACGAGAATCTCGTCATCCGCTCGCGCCGCAAAAAAGAGAAAGCCGTCGAGTGCCGCGAGGTCGCCGAGCTGCAGGCGTGGGACTGGACAATCTAGCCCGCCTACGGCGGGAAATCCTAAATCCTGACTTTTCAAATCCTAAAGAGAGCGCGCTCTCTCATCGTTAGGATTTAGCCGCTTAAGATTTAGGATCTGCACGTCAGCTCCGCTGACGTGCCGCCACGCCCCAAGCCAGGTCACGCGCGAAAAACGGGCCGCGATAAATCATGCCCGTGTAAACCTGCACCAACGTCGCCCCCGCATCGAGTTTCTCCGCCGCACCGCGCGTGTCGCAGATGCCGCCCACGCCGATGATCGGAAGCTTGCCGCCGGTCGTGCGCGAGATGTAGCTCACGATCTCCGTGGACTTCCGTTCCACCGGGCGACCGCTCAAGCCGCCCGTCTCGTTGACGCCCGCGAAAAAACCCGGACGCGCCAGCGTTGTGTTCGTGGCGATGATACCCGCGAGGCCGAACTCCGCGATCACACCGAGCGCCGCGTCGACCTGAGGCCACGTGAGATCGGGCGCGATCTTGAGCAGCACCGGCACCAACGCCCCACCGCGCTTCGTCGCGCGTTCGCGGTTGGCCGCCATGATCGCGCCGAGCAGTTCGCGCAGCGGTTTCTCGTCCTGCAGCGTGCGCAGACCCGGCGTGTTGGGACTCGAGACGTTCAACACCAGATAATCCGCGAAGTCCGCCAGACGCCCGAAACTCGCGAGGTAGTCGTCCACCGCGCCTTCGAGCGGAGCGACCTTGGACTTGCCTAGGTTGATCCCAAGCGGGATCCGGCGCTTGCCCGGCCCGGGTTGCTTGGCGAGGCGCGCGGCCACGGCCTCGGAGCCCTCGTTATTAAACCCCATGCGATTGATCACCGCCTCCTCGGCTGGATAACGAAACATGCGCGGCTTCGGGTTGCCCGGCTGCGCGAGCGCGGTGACGGTGCCGATTTCCACGTGGCCAAAGCCCAGTGCGGCGGCGGCTTCCCACGCGCGGGCGTTCTTGTCGAAGCCCGCCGCGAGGCCGATGGCGTTCGGGAATTTCAGCCCAAAAGCCTCGACGGGCTTGTAGTGCGAAACCGGCAGGCGATTAAACGCCTCGAGCACGCGGCAGAGCGGCGGCACGCGCCCGAGCAACGCGAGCGCATTGACGCCGAATTCGTGCGCCGGCTCAGAGTCCATCTTGAACAAGGCGCGCCGTGCCAGCTTCTCATAAATAAAGCCCATAGATGTGGCCGACACTGGGAACCACTCGCCAAAAATCAAGGTCACGGCGCACCCGATAACCCGCGTCCCCTTCCCCGCGAAATTATGCTTGTTATTAAAGTCACCCCTCGCACGCTGCGCGCCAAATTCCCCCTCGCCTGCAACGGCTTCCGCCGCGGCCCAAAACTTTTCGTTAATCTTGGTTTCACAGTTTGACTCTGTCGCCGCGCCCCCTCTTTGCTCCGACAACTCTTAAGAAAATCCGTATGGCAAAATCCTCCGCAACTCTCGATTGGTGCATTGTTCGTCTAGGTGAAGATCACAACTGGTGGGTCGACGAAGTCAGCGATCCCGTGCGTTGGGACGTCGATGGCCTCAGCATCATCGACCCGCGCCAGATGGCCCACTTGGTCGAACTCGTCGAGCCCCTGCGCGACTACGGTTTTGACCAGGACATTATGGAGGCCGCCTTCGTCGCATTCCGCATCGAAAAAGAAGCGGGCGAACAACGCGTGCGTCTCAAGCGCGTGAAGGATTCGTTCTTCGAGTCCGAGGAAAAACTCTTCGCGCTCGCCGACGTGCTCGACGAAGAAAACGGCCCCTACGCCGACCTCCTCGATCACCTCACCCGCTGCCGCGTGAAGATGCTCAACGACATCTTCGATTTTGAATCGAAACTCACCGTAGACGAGGTCGAGGACGAGATCCGCGAAGACCAGAACACCAGCTTCATCGAAGGCAAAGCCATCCACACCTTCGACGAGCTCAGCGCGATTTTGGATTACGTTCCCGCCGGTTGGGAAACCGAAGAAGGCGAAGAGCGCGCCAGCAAGGGCGACGAGGATATCGACGACGAAGACCTGCCCGAACTCGATGAAGAGGACGAAAAGTCCCTCGAAGGCGACGACTCCCTCAAGTGGGACGAAGACGACGAGGACAAAGACGAGGACGACGACACCAAGAAGAAGTCCGCCGACGACGATGAGGACGAAGAAGAGTCCGAAGACGAAGCCGACGAGGACGACGACGAGGAAGAAAAACCCAAGCCCAAGGCGAAAAAGAAGAAACGCTGAGCTTTCGTTCAGATTCTAACTCTCAAAGGCGGCTCCGAAATGGAGCCGCCTTTTTTGTCGATGCGCGGGACGTGGCACAGTGGAGCGGCAGTTTCCAACTGCCGGACGGCGGTTGAAAACCGCCGCTCCTTCGCCTCCGCCACGAGCGAGGTTCACCGCAACGTGCTCACCCCAACTCCGCCGCCATCTCCTTCGCGAAATACGTGAGGATCATATCCGCCCCCGCACGCTTGATCGCGAGCAACGACTCGTGCCGCGTCTTCGCAAGGTCCAGCCAGCCGAGCCGCGCCGCCGCATGGATCTGCGCGTATTCGCCGGACACCTGATACGCCGCCACCGGCTTCTTCGTCACCTCGCGCACATCACGAATGATGTCCAGATACGCGCCCGCCGGTTTCACCATGAGCACGTCCGCACCCTCGGCTTCGTCCAGCGCGGCCTCAGTCAACGCCTCGCGACGATTCGCGGGATTCAACTGATACGTGCGTTTGTCCAAGCTATGCGTGCCCGCTGCCGCCGCGCTGCCCACCGCATCACGGAACGGACCATAATACGCCGACGCAAACTTCGCCGAATACGCCATGATCGCAGTCTGCGTGTGACCAGCCGCGTCGAGCCCGCGACGGATCGCCCCGATGCGCCCGTCCATCATGTCTGACGGAGCCACAAAATCGACGCCGGCCTCCGCATGCAGCACCGCCATCTTCAGGAGAATCTCGACCGTGGCGTCGTTCGCAACGTCGCGGCCGTCCGCAGTGAGCACGCCGTCGTGACCGTGCGTTGTGTAAGGATCGAGCGCGATGTCCGTCATGACGACCAACTCGGGCAACGCCTTCTTCACCGCACGCACGGCTCGCAAGATCAACGCATCGCCATCCAACGCCGCCGTGCCCGCGTCGTCTTTGAATTTTTTGTCGAGCTTCGGGAAGAGCGCCACCGCCGGCACAC
>DFYA01000343.1 GCA_002382525.1 Opitutaceae bacterium UBA4094 | reverse complement strand
CGCTCGCGTTTTGCGTCACGCACTTCGCACTCCGGTCCGACGCCCCCGCCGAAACCGACGAGATGGCGTGGCTGCAAAAAGAGTTCCGCCTCACGCCCGCCCAATCCGCCGCCATCGCGCAACTCCACGACGACTACTTCCCCATCTGCATGGACCACTGCCGGCAGATCATGCGCGCCCGCGAAACCCTCGCTACCGCCGCCCCCGCCGACCTCCCCGCCGCTCAAGCCGAACTTAGCCGCCTCGAAGCCGTCTGCCGCGACGCCACGCTCGCCCATCTGCAACGCGTCGCTGCCGCCATGCCGCCCGACGAAGCCGCACGTTTCCTTTCGCTCGTCCGGCCCAAAGTCTCCGGCCAAAGCCACCACGCTCCCCTCGGGCTCAAATGACGCCCGACCCCACCCAGCCTTCCGACGAAGCCCTCGCCTCCGCCCTCTGCACTGGTGAGGACGACGCCCTCAACGCGCTGATGCTGCGCTGGCAAGCCCCGCTGCGCGCCTTCCTTTACCGCCACACGCACAACGAAGCCGACGCCCTCGACCTCGCTCAGGAAACCTTCGTCCGCATCTACCAACACCGCGCCCGTTACCGCGAAGGCGCGCGCTTCAGCACGTGGATGTTTCAAATCGCGCTCAACCTCGCCCGCGATCACGCCCGCCGCCGCACCCGCCGCCCACTCGTCGCCTTGGATGACGTGCCCGAGTTTACCGCGACCGCTCCTGCGCCCGACGCCGCCACCCTCGCCGACGAACGCGCCGACGCGGTGCGCACCGCCATCGCCGCCCTCCCGGATAACCTCCGCGAGCCCCTCATCCTTTCCGAATACCAGGATCTCTCCCACGCCGAGATCGGCGCCATTGTCCACGCCACGCCCAAAGCCGTCGAAACCCGCCTCGCCCGCGCCCGCGCCGCCCTTCGCCAAAGTCTCACCCGCTGGCTCCGCTGATCTCTCGTGGGAAGCGAGCTTGCTCGCGATGTTCGCCCCGCGTCATCTGTTCCACTCCTTCCCCTTTCGCGCCTTTTGTGCACGTTGTGGCCAATCGTTCTTCTCGCGCCACGCCATGCCCCTCGTCTCCAAAAACCCCGCCACCGGCCGCCTCATCGCTCGCCACCGCGAACACACCGCCGCCCAAACCCGCGAGGCACTCGCTTCGGCCCACGACGCGTTCCTCAACTGGCGCCACACGTCCTTCTCCGACCGCGCCCGCCATCTCACCGCGATCGCCGCCACGCTCCGCAAACAGCAGAACACCCTGGCTCGTCTCATCACCGCCGAGATGGGCAAACCCCTCGCCGACGCCCGCGCCGAGATCGAAAAATGCGCCACCTGCTGCGAGTTCTACGCTCAACACGCCGCCCGTTTCCTCAAACCCGTTCGCCCGCCCGGCGCCCCCAAATACGCCCGCGTCCATTTTGAACCCCTCGGCGTCATCCTCGCGATCATGCCGTGGAACTACCCGTTCTGGCAGCTCTTCCGCGCCGCCGCCCCCGCGCTCATGGCGGGCAACACGATTCTCCTCAAACACGCCTCCAACACCTCCGGCTGCGCCCTCGCCATCGAACGCGTTTTCCGCGCCGCGCGCGCGCCCGCCGGACTCCTTCGCTCCGCCCTCGTATCCAGTAAACGCATACCCGACCTCATCGCCGACGAGCGCGTGCGCGGCGTCACCCTCACCGGCAGCACCGCCGCCGGACGCAAGGTCGCCGCGCTCGCTGGCGCCGCCCTCAAAACCTGCGTCCTCGAACTCGGCGGCAGCGATCCCTACGTGATCCTCGCCGACGCCGATCTCGATCTCGCCGCCGAGATCTGCGCCAAGGCCCGTCTCGGCAATGCCGGACAAAGTTGCATTGCCGCGAAACGCTTCATCGTCGTCGAAAGCGTCCTCGCCGCCTTCACCGAAAAACTTACCGCCCGGATGGCCGCCCGCCGCATGGGCAACCCGACCGCCAAGTCCACCGATTTCGGTCCCCTCGCCCGCGCCGACCTCCGCGACGAACTCCACGCCCAAGTTCAAAAATCCATCCGCGCCGGCGCCCGCCTCCTCCTCGGCGGACACCTCCCGCCCAAAAACTCGGCCGGCGCGTTCTACCCTGCGACCGTGCTCGCCGACGTCCGCCCCGGCATGCCCGCCTACGACGAAGAACTCTTCGGCCCCGTCGCCGCGATCATCTCCGCCAAGGACGAAACCGACGCATTGCGCATCGCCAACGACACCGCCTACGGCCTCGGCGCCGCGCTCTTTTCACGCAACCGTCGCCGCGCCCTCGAACTCGCGGGCGAGCACATCGACGCCGGCATGGTGTTCGTAAACGCCCAAGTCCGTTCCGACTCCAGTCTCCCGTTCGGCGGAATCAAAGCCTCCGGTCTCGGCCGCGAACTCGGCTCCTTCGGCATCACCGAATTCGTCAACACCAAGACCCTTTGGCTCGAATGATCCGCCGCGCGCCCTGTTCGCTGCGAGGAGCGTCAGCAATCCGTCACCGCTTCGTGACATTCCCGCGTCGAGCCATAAAAGGCTCGTTTCCATTTGCGACGACTTTACGGTCGACCGTCTTTCCCTGATGGCCACGAAGCGCACAAAGACCCGCCGCACCCAACCGGCCAAGCCCGCCCACCCCGCCCCTCGTGCCCATGCGCGCCCACGCGCCAAGACGCGCCCCGCGCCCGTCGACGACCGCGTGCTCATGCCGGAAAACCGCGCCGAGCCCGTCACCCCTTCGCCGAAGCCCGTCAAGGCCGCCTACTTCAACCGCGAACTCAGCTGGCTCGCCTTCAACCGCCGCGTGCTTGAGCAGGCCCGCAACGAAAAACACCCGCTCCTCGAGCGCGTTAAATTCCTCGCGATCGTCTCTTCCAACCTCGACGAGTTTTTCGAGATTCGCGTCTCCGGCATCATCCAACAAGTCGAGAGCGGCCTCACCGAACCGAGCGTGGACGGCCTTCATCCCCGCGAATCCCTGCGCCGCATCCACTCCGTCGTGGCCTCGCTCGTGGAGGATCAATACGACTGCTGGCTCAACGAACTCATGCCCGCCCTCGCCGCCGAGGGCATTGTTTTCAAGACCGCCGCCGAACTCACGCCCTACGAGCTCGCTTGGGTCACCGCCTATTTCCACGAACAAGTGTATCCGGTCCTCACGCCGCTCGCGCTCGACCAATCGCACCCGTTCCCGCAGCTGGGCAACAAGACGCTCAACGTCATCGTCTCCCTCGACAACCCCGCCACGCCCGAGGTCGAGCAACTCGTCGCCATTTTGCCTGTCCCGCGCATTCTCCCGCGGCTCGTTCCGCTCGATCCGCCGGGCGCCACCCCGCAGCGCTTTCTGTTTCTCTCCGAGATCATCAAGCTGTGCGCCGGCGAATTTTTCCCCGGCTATCGCGTGACCGGCGCCCACTCCTTCCGCGTCACCCGCAACAGCGACCTCTACATCGACGAGGAAGAAGCCGAAAACCTCCTCAAAAAAATCGAAGAGGAACTGCGCAACCTTCGTCGCGGCGCCGCCGTGCGCCTTGAGGTCGAAGAGGGCGTCGAGGACGGGATTTTCAGCACGTTGCTCGACCACCTCGACCTCTCGCACGAATACGTTTTCCGCCTCAACGGCCCGCTGAACCTCCTGCGCTTGATGAGCCTCGCGGACATCGACCGGCCCGACCTGAAATACCCGCCGTTCATCCCGGTCAACGTCTCGCCCCTGCACGATCCGTCGCAGATTTTCGCCACGCTTCGCGCGCAGGACGTCCTCCTGCACCACCCCTACGACGCCTTTCAACCCGTCGTCGATTTCGTCGAGGAAGCCGCCCGCGACCCGCAGGTCTTTGCGATCAAACAGACGCTCTATCGCACCAGCGGCGACTCGCCCATCGTGCGCGCCCTCATCGAGGCCTCCAAAAACGGCAAACAAGTCACCGCGCTCGTCGAGTTGAAAGCGCGCTTCGACGAGGCCAACAACATCCAATGGGCCAAGCAGCTCGAAGAAGCCGGCGTGCACGTCGTCTACGGTCTCATCGGACACAAAACCCATTGCAAGGTCTCCCTGGTTGTTCGTCGCGAGAACAAGCTTCTTCGTCGCTACGCTCACCTCGGCACGGGCAACTACAACCCGAAGACCGCCAGGCTCTACACCGACCTGAGCTATTTCACCGCGCGCGAGGAGCTCACCTCCGACGCAGCCAATCTTTTCAACACCCTCACCGGCTTCAGTCGCGAACCGGTGTTCGAACACCTGATCGTCGCGCCCTACAACCTCCACCGTCGTATCCAAGAGTTGATACAAAGCGAAGCCGACAACGCCGCCGCCGGTCGCCCCGCTCGCATCATCGTCAAGATGAACTCGCTCGTGGACAAGGCCACCATTGACAAACTCTACGCGGCCTCCCGCGCCGGCGTGAAGATCGACATCATCGTGCGCGGGGTCTGCTGCCTCGTGCCGGGAGTGAGGGGACTCAGCGACAACATCCGCGTGCGTAGCATTGTCGGACGCTACCTCGAACACGCCCGCGCGTTTTATTTCGAGAACGGCGGCGAAGGCGAACCCTTGGTCCTCGCAGGCAGCGCCGACTGGATGCCCCGCAATTTCTTCCGCCGCATCGAGGTGCTCTTTCCCGTCCGCGATCCCGCGCTGCGCCGTTGGATCATCGACGAGTTGTTCGCGATGGAGCTTCAGGACAACGAACACGCCCGGGAACTGCACGCAAACGGCGGCTACTTGCCAGTCGTCCGTCCTGCGGGCGCCCCGGCGTTCTCCGCGCAAAGCTATTTTGTCGCCGCCGCCACCCTCCGCGCCTGCGGCTGATCACGCCTCTTTTTTTTGGTCCCCGTTCTCTTTTATCGGCAAAACCGAGGAGAACGCCTGAGATGAACGAGTCGCTCATGCTCCCTCCCTTTATCCTTACGCGCCCGGCCGCCTTGGTCGCCCTAATTTTCCTTGCCGCATCCGCTGCTCAGGCACGCACGTGGACCGACACCCAAGGCCGCTCACTCGAAGCCGACTACGTTTCCTCCACCGCGACCGAGGTCACGGTGCGCCGCACCCTCGACCAGCGCACGTTCACCCTTCCGCTCGCCACCCTCTCGACCGCCGACCGCGAGTGGGTCGCCCAAAACACCGCAGCCGCCTCGCCCGCGCCTGACTCGGGCTCCGCGTCAGCCCCGTCCGGCGATTTCCACGAACTCAACAATCTCCTCGGCCTCCCCCTTTTCGTCGACGACACCCTTTGGGACGACAAACCCGCCGACGTGGCCGCACGCCTCAACCTTCCGCTCGAAGGCAAAACCGACCGCTTCGAGGGCTACCGCGGCTATGCCCGCGAACCGTTTCCCATTCTTGGCACCGAAGCGCACATGATCTCGTTGCAAGCCGCCGAGAGCCGCATCACCACGCTCACGGTCCAGTTCACCAACCGCGGCGACTACCCGCCGTTCCGCGACCGCGAGTATCGTTTTCCTCCGTCGAAGGCCGAACTGAAAACCTTCGAGGACGCCCTCAAGCGCGACTTCGAGGCAGTCTCCGCGAAACTCACTGCCGCACTCGGCGAGCCCAAGCGCGAAATCGCTGTCGGCGGCCTTGATGCCGGACGCCGCTCGTTGCGTTGGGAATGGGGCGCTCACGCGCTTCTCGCGAGCCACGACGCCGAACAAATGGTTTCGCTCAAAATCGTCCCGTCCGACCGCGCCGCCGCCCCGCGCCTGGCCGACGAACAGGTTCGCCGGCTTTTCAAAGAACGCATCACCCGCAAAGAAAACGGCGACGTCGTCCTCGACCAAATCCCCATGGTCAACCAAGGCCCGAAGGGCTACTGCGTGCCCGCCACCTTCGAGCGTTACCTTCGCTACGCCGGCATCCCTGCCGACATGTATGAACTCGCCGCAGCCGGCGGCACCGACTTCGGCGGAGGCACCACCTTCACCTCGATGGCTCGCAGCCTCGACCGTTTTGTCCGCCGACAAGGCCGCCGCCTCGAACAGGCGCCGGTCAAACTCACGATTCCGGGGATTGCCCGCTACATCGACGAGGGGCGCCCACTCATCTGGGGGTTATATTCGACCGAGGCCTTCAACGCCGTCGCCGATCTCAACACCCAACGACGGCTCGCCTCCACCGAGATGTTTGACCTCAAGCGCTCGCTCACGCCCGCCGAACTCGCCGCGCTTGCGCCCGACCCGCGCACCGCGCACGCCTGCCTCATCATCGGCTACAATCGCAAAACCAACGAGGTCGCCGTATCCGATTCTTGGGGACCACATTTCCAGGAACGCTGGGTGCCCCTCGCCGCCGCGCAAAAGATCTCCCAAGACGAGTTTTGGGTGCTCGCCTGGTAAACGCGGACGGCACTCACACACCGCTCGTCGCCCTAGTGTCGAACGAGACCTCGGACGGTCGGCTCTTGCTAACCATCGAGCGGCTCTCTCGCTCACGCACCGGCAGCGTCTCCCGGATGAGCGCCTTTAACCGGCACGACGAGACCCGCAGACAGAACGTCCGCCGCAACCAACCCCGATTCGCCGGATGGTCGTTGAAACGCTCCGCCTCCGTCTTGAAATCCCGCAACCGGCGCAAGTGCTCGACCCCGTAGATCAAATCGAAATCCGCCGCGTAGTAGCTTCGGTCGATGAGGGGGAGCAGCCACCGAAAAAAATGAGTCCGCCGATAAAGCGACTTTCGGAAAACCGCCCGCGCATACTGGTCCCGAGGCAGGTTGTATTTGGCGCAAAAACACTCCGCAAAGGTAGGGTCACTCATAGGGGATAGGGGTAAGGCCCCACGGTAAGAGTAGGGTGATTCAATGCAATCCTCAGGTCCGCAGCGCTCCTCGCATTAAAACTAAGCTTTTCGACGCAAGAAGCTTAAGTTTTGAAAAAAATTCATCATTTCCTCGCTTAGGTATAGGCACTGATGGTCTTGCGTCAGCTCGGCTACTTCACCGAAGCGAAGCGAAGGTCGCTGTCCGCCGCTTCGCGACCAGACCCGTCATTTTCCGCAGATGGCGGGGTCAGGCTGACTTTGGCGCCTCATGCTTCCCCGATTTGTCGTTTGCCAAGCCCCCGTTCGGGCCTACTTTCTCCGCTCTTCATGCTTTCCTTTCTCTTCAAGCGTTTTGCCGGTCGCCATTACAAGAAGTTCCTTGAGAAGGCCCGCCCCATCGTCAGCCGCATTAACGAACTCGAGCAGTCCTACCAGTCGCTCACCGACGACCAGCTCCGCACGAAGACCGACGAATTCCGCGCGCGCCTGAAAGCTGGCGAGACCCTCGATCAAATCCTCCCCGAGGCGTTTGCCACCGTCAAAAACGCCGCCCGCCGCCTCGTCGGCTCCCGCGCCCTCGTCTGCGGCCACGAACTCGAATGGAACATGGTCCACTTCGACGTCCAGCTCATCGGCGGCTACGCGATCCACTCCGGCAAGATCGCCGAAATGGCCACCGGCGAAGGCAAGACCCTCGTCTCCACGCTCCCCCTTTATCTCAACGCCCTCACCGGCCGGAACACCCAACTCGTCACCGTCAACGACTACCTCGCCCGCCGCGACTCCGAGTGGATGGGACACCTCTTCAACTTCCTCGGACTCACCACCGGTTGTATTCAACAATCCATGCCGTCCGATCTCCGCCGTGAGATGTATGGTCGCGACATCACTTACGGCACCGCCTCCGAGTTCGGCTTCGACTACCTCCGCGACAACGGCATGGCCACGCGCAAAGAAGACCAGGTCCAGCGCGACCACTGGTTCTGCATCGTGGACGAAATCGACTCCATCCTCGTCGACGAAGCTCGCACGCCGTTGATCATTTCGGGCCCGGCGCCCATCGAGCGCGAACAACCCTTCACCCGCCTGAAGCCCGGCATCGACGCCCTCGTCAACGAGCAGATCCGTCTCTGCAACCGCTTCGCCAACGACGCCAAGGCCGTCCTCGAAACCACGTCCTCCTCGCCCGACCAACGCCGCGAAGCCGCCCTCCGCCTCCTCCAGGTCAAGATCGGTCATCCGAAGAACAAACAGCTCCTCCGCCTCATGGAGACCCCCGAGTGGCGCAAGCTTCTCGACAAGACCGAGACCGAGATGCACAGCGACTTCCAAAAGACGGAACTCTACCGCCTCAAAGAAGAACTCTACTACTCCATCGACGAGAAGCAGCACCAAGCCGACCTCTCCGAAAAGGGCCGCACCAAGCTCCGCCCCGATAGCCCCGACGCCTTCGTTCTCCCCGACCTCGCCACCGAGTTCAGCGAACTCGAACGCCGCGCCGACCTCACCCCGGAGCAGAAAGAGGAAACCAAGGCCAAGTCGCAGAACGCCTACTCCGAGATCTCCGAAGAGATTCACGCGATCTCGCAGTTACTCCGCGCCTACTCCCTCTACGAACGTGACGTCGAATACGTCGTCGCCGACGGCAAGGTCATGATCGTCGACGAAAACACCGGCCGCGTCATGCCCGGTCGCCGTTGGTCCGACGGTCTCCACCAAGCCGTCGAGGCCAAGGAAAACGTCAACATCGAGCGCGAGACCCGCACCTACGCGACGATCACGATCCAGAACTACTTCCGCCTCTACGAAAAACTTGCCGGCATGACCGGCACCGCCGANNACAAGCCCTGCATCCGCATCGACAAAAACGACTCCATTTTTAAAACGCGCCGCGACAAGTTCAACGCCGTCGTCGCCGAGATCGAGCAAGCCAACAAACGCGGTCAGCCGGTGCTCGTCGGCACCGTCTCCGTCGATTCGTCCGAGGTGCTCTCCCGCCTCCTCAAACGCGCCGGTGTCGTCCACACCGTGCTCAACGCGAAATACCACGAGCAAGAGG
>DFYA01000111.1 GCA_002382525.1 Opitutaceae bacterium UBA4094 | reverse complement strand
CGTAAGGGTTCATGGGGCGACGGAGGTTATCCGTCGCCCTTTTTTGCGGGAAAATTCCGATTAAATCATGCGTGCTGATGGCGTGTTTCGGAGTGCCCGCCGTGAGGTGCCCGGTGCGTCAGGGGATAAGTGGACCAACGATGACGGGGGTCGCTGGGTGGCTTCGGCGGACGAATGCGGAAGGAGTGGCGAGCCGGGGACGAGGGTTGCGAGGAATCGTCGTGACGGATGAGGCAGGCGCGAAACGGGGATGTGTGACGGAGCCGAGCTGGAGCTCGGCGTTCCCGGGGGGACGGCGGGGCGGATGGGCTGCTGAAGAGGTCAGTAGCTCACGCGGAGGCGGAGGAAACGTCCCGAGGTGGAACTCGTCTCGGTCGTATCCTTAACGGTCACGGGGCCGGCGATGTTGTCCTCACCGGTGCTCGGGTTGCCGAGCACGTCGAGCACGGACCAGTTGATCAGGTCGGTGCTCACTTCGACCGTGTAGATGAGGCCGGGGTCGGCGACGCGGTTGAACGTGAACGCGAGGCGTCCGTCCACGATGTCCGTCGTGGGCAGCCCGTTGCCGTCGGGGGAGTGTAGGTCGAAGCCGAGGGCGTAGGCCAGGAGGTTGGGAATGCCGTCACCGTCGGGATCGGCGAGGGGATCGGCGTCGTCGCCGCTGAGGCCCGAGGTATCCGCCCACGTGTCGAAGCCCTTTTCGATCACGAACGTGCCGCTGGCGGAGCCTTGGTGATTCGGGTCGGTGACGGTGGCGACGACGGCGTAACTGCCGGGTTCAGTGGGCGCGTTGGCGGCGCCATCGTAGGTGACGGCGACGGCGAGTCCGGCGGGATTCGTGGTGACCGAGACGGCGAGGGGGGAACCCGAGTAGGGTTGCTCCAAGGCGCCGAGTGTGACGGAGGCGGAGGCTGGGTTGACCGTGATGCTGGCGATGCCGGACAGGCCGCCGGACGTTGCGGTGATCGTGTAGGGTCCGCCGGCGGCCGTGGAGGTGAAGAGGCCGGCGGAGCTGATTGTGCCGCCGCCGCTGGTCGTCCAGGTGAATGATGCGGGCTGGCTGGCCAAGGGTTCGCCAAATTGATCGAGCGCGGTGGCGGCGAAGCTCTGCGTGCCGCCGTAACCGACGCTCGCGACCGCAGGCGAGACGCTGATGGCGTCGGCCGTGGCGAGCACGCGCACGTTGACCGAACTGGTGGAGGCGAGGCCCTGCGCGTCGCGCACGGTGACGCTGAGGACGTAATCGCCGACGCCCTCGAAGTAGGCGGTGCTGAGACGGGCGGCGGTGGTGCCGTTGGGCAGGAAACCGACAGGCGTGCCGGTTGGGGAGGCGGCGCTCCAGGTGTAGGTGAGATTGGATACACCGCCGTCGTCGGTGGCGGTGACGCTCACGCCGATGTCGCGACCGCGCACGACGGAGAAGGCGGTGCCCTCGGTGTCGGTGAAGGTCTCGGTGCTCGTGGTGGCAGCGGCGGTGGTGATCGTGGGCGCGGCGTTGCTCAGGTCGCCGCCGCCCACGAGCGAGATCGTGTCCACATACCAACCGCCGGGGCTGGCGGTGCTCGAGTCGGTGGCCAAGCGCCAGCGAGCGAGCAGAATTTTGCCGGCGAATTTGGCGGTGTCGGTGAGGTTGACGACGGTTTCCACGAAGCCACCGGAGTCGCCGGACCAGGTGACCGAGCCCGCGAATTCATTGCGCGAATTGGGATTCCCGGAGCTGGAGAGCGTGGTGTTGTAGCCGTTGCTGGCGAAGGTGGTTCCGGAGCCGGAGGCGCCGGCGACGAACCAATTGTTGTCCCCATCGACGGAGAACTCGAGGCGACCGCCGTCGCGGCCGGCTTGGAGATCGTAGCGGTGCCAGAATTTGAACTGAAGGTTGGTCGCACCCGAGGGGACTGAGATGGTCGGCGACACGAGGCTGGCGGTTGTCTTGGTCGCGGGGCCGGAGGCAAAGTAGGAGCGCGTGGGCGTGTGGCTTTGCGCGGTGGTGAGCGACCAGCTGTTGGAGCCGGTATCGGCGGTGGACGCCCAACCGCTCACGGTGCCGTCGAAGGTTTCGCTCCAAAGGGCGCCGATGATGTTGAAGGCGGCGGCGAGCGTGGCGGTCTCACCGTCGGGATTGGTGACGCGGACGTCCCAGAGTCCGGCGGCGGCGCCGGTGAGGTCGAGCTGCGCGCGGAGATCGCCGCTGACGATCTCGGTCGAGCTGGACACGCGGTCGTTTTCGCCGGTCCGCGAGAGGCGCACGGTGGCGCCGGATTTGAAACCGGCTCCACTGATGGCGAGGGTGACGGGACCGGGCAGAGCGCTCGCGGGAGAAACGGCGGAGACGCTGAGGGGCGGCGGGGGCGGTTCTTCGTTGGCCGAGCCGGTGAGAAGGAGCGAGTAGTGCTGCTGGTTGTTGGCGAGCGTGCCGTCGAAGGTGATGACCGCGCGATAGACGCCGTGCGCGGGCGGGGCGGCGATGCGGACCTGCTCGACGTTGTCGGTATTGTTTTTGCCGGTCGTGGCGGGTTGGTCCATCGAGGCCTGTGTCCACGTGCCCACGAAGGGCATGATGAAGGGGGAAAACTCGGCGCCGTTCGGGCCGAC
>DFYA01000281.1:5001-10607 GCA_002382525.1 Opitutaceae bacterium UBA4094 | reverse complement strand
TGGCGGTGCCGGAAGATTGGGAACTGTTGCCGCCCGGGGACGCGGCGCTGAGCCGACGGATTAAACAAGACGGGCCAACATGGACGGTCGTTGAAGTCAAAGGGCGCAAGCGGTTCTCGCGCGGCATTTGGGCGCCGGCCGTGCGGATCGCGGCGTTGCGAGCGGAGCGGGCGCTTGAGCAACAGGATCCCGCGTATCAGCGGCAGCTTGAGGCGGGGCGGAAACGGCGCGCGGCGGAGCAGGAGGAGTATGTGAGCGAGTTCAACTCGGCGGTGCGGGCGTTTCTAAGTTTCAATCCGGCGCATCAGGCGGAGGAAGAGTTGATGGCGCGCCTGATCACGGAGCATGCGGTGCCGGTGGGCAGCGGCACGGTGGCGCGGACGGAGCGTATTCCCATCGAGGAGCGGGCGGAGGCGGCGACCATCGCGTGGATGCGGCATCAGACCACGGGTTATGACAACATGGTGATTCCGCACGTGAAGGGCCAACGCAGGGAAGTGCGGCGGATGTTGGCGAAACGTTCGCATTCGCTGCTCGCCCGTTATCGCGAAGGGCGCGGCGTTGACCTCGCGAGTTGTCCGCTGGCGCGGGCGTTGGCTCCGCATCGGCCGGCGGCGGCTCCGGTGGCGGCGGAAGCGAAGACGGGTGAAGGTGCGCAGTTGGGTTTAAACCTCTAACGCGCGGCGGTCGCGGTGGGGCGGCGTTCGTGGAAGAGCGAGTCGTCGTAACGCGCGAGCAGGTCGGCGGCGCCTTCGTAGAGCGCGTGACAACCGGCGGCAGTCAGGTCTTCGGCAGGGAAGCCGCCGCATAATACGCCAATCGAGAGGATGTCGGCGCGGCCGGCGGCGTCCGCGTCGTAAGGTGTATCGCCGACAACAATACACTCGTCGGGCGTGAGTTTCAGGCGGGCGACGGCGGCTTGGAAGATGTCGGGGTGCGGCTTCGATTTTTCCGCGTCGTCGGAGGACGTTTCGGCTTCGAGGAGGTCCGCGACGTTGCAGAGGTTTTTGTAGATATCGAGTTCATCGCCCTTCGCGGAGGAGGCGAGGGCGATACGCCAGCCATCGTCGAGCAAGCGGAGGAAGAGGTCGCGGACTTGGGGGAACGCTTTGATCTGTTTCAGGTAGTCGCGCTTGAACAGCTGGCTGCGATGTTTCTCCAACGCATGGCCGCGTTCCTCGATCTCTGACTCGGACAAGAAAACGGGTAGGAGTTGGTCGCCGCCTTTGCCGATTTGCGAGCGGACCTCGTCGAACGAGAACTCGTGGCCGAAGTCGGCGAACGCTTTCTGCCAGGCTTTCGCGTGCAAATCGACGGAGTCCACCAGCGTTCCATCGACATCAAAGATGACGGCTTTCATGCGCAGAGCTTAGCGAACCCGGGAGATTCGTCCACCGGGTCGGGGAACGCCCCGGCTATGGGGCGGCGGAGAGGACGCTAGATTTTTTGCGCGAGCGCTTCGAGCTGATCGGTGGCGATACCCCAGCCCTCGTGGAAACCCATCTTGGCATGCGCCTCGCAATCGGCGGCGGTCCAATGAACGACGCGGGCGGTGTAGCGTGTTGTGCCGTCGCCGAGGTCTTCGAAGGTGAGGATGCCGGTCATGAATGGTTTCTCTGAGGGCTCCCAAGCGCGGGTGTAGGCGTCGGTGAAGACGAGCCGTTCGTTGGGCACGACCTCCAGGTAAATGCCGTGATTGGGCATCCGTTCGCCTTCGGGGCTTTGCATGGTGATGACGCTGGCCCCACCCGGCCGCACATCGACTTCGGCGGCAACCGTGACGTAGGGCGGCGGCGTAAACCAACGCGTGATAAGCGCGGGCTCGGTCCAGCAACGATATAGCTTTTCGCGCGGTGCGTTCAGGATGCGGGTGAGGACAAGCTCGCGATCGGAGCCGGCGGGTGGAGGGGCGGTGTTGCTCATGGTGTATTCAAGAGAGTCAACGAATGAACAATCGGGCTGCGGACAACGATGACCTCGGAGCGGCAAATTTCTTTAGAGGTTGTCCGAACTGGCGGGTTGGATGCGCAGCAGGCGTCCGGCCTTTTGGTCGGTGAGCACGTAGATAAAACCATCGGGGCCTTGGCGGACGTCGCGCACGCGTTCGCCGATGGGCAACGACTGTTGACCGATGACGGCGCCTTCGCCGTCGAGGCGGATGTGGCGGACTTCCTTGCGTTTCAACGCGCCGGAAAACAAGTCGCCGCGCCACTCGGGAAACGCGTCGCCGGTGTAGAAGAGCAGTCCGCTCGGCGCCTGCGCGGGCGTCCAGACGACGAGCGGATCAATCATGTCGGGGCGGGTTGTTTCGGGGCTGATGGTGCCGAAGGTGTATTCGATGCTGTAGGTCACGCGGGGCCAACCGTAGTTGCCGCCGGGCGTGAGCAGGTTGAGTTCGTCGCCGCCGCGCGAGCCGTGTTCGTTGGCCCACATGCGTCCGCTGATCGGATCGCGCGCGAGGCCTTGGATGTTGCGATGACCATAGGACCAAATGAACGGGTCGGCACCGGCGCGGCCGGCAAACGGGTTGTCGGGCGGGGCGGTGCCGTCGTCGCGGAGGCGGAGGATCTTGCCGAGCTGGCTGTCGAGTTTCTGGGCCTGCTCGCGCATGAGTTCGCCGTCGAGGCGCAGCGGCGGATTGCCGCCGTCGCCGAGGGCGAGGAGGAGCGTGCCGTCGGGCAGCCACAGGATGCGCGAACCGAAGTGTGCGAAGCCGGGTTTGGCCGGCGTCACGGTGTGGAGCACCGCGAAGTCGGTGACCGTTGCGAGGTCCGCCGAGAGACGCCCGCGAGCGAGTCGCGTGGCACTCGCGGCGTCGCTGCCGCTGCCGTAGGTGAAGTAGAGCCAACGGTTTTCGGTGAAGTGCGGATGCAGACTTACGTCCATCAAAACCGTGCGTGCGGCGGCGCGGATTTCGGTGAGGCCGGCGATGGGTTCGGCAACCAACGTGGAGCTGCGGGCGAGGCGTAGAAACCCGTCTTTTTCGGTAATCAACAGCTCGCCATCGGGCAGCCAGGCCATGGACCACGGGTGGGCGAGTCCGTCTAAAACCGTGACGGCTTCCCAGCCGGTTGCCGCCGGGACGGAGCCGGTCGGGATCACCGGGCCGGAGGGCACACGCGTCATCCATGGGACTGCGGCGGCAAAGGCTAACGCGGCGGTGCCGAGCAGGATGCGGGTGCGGGTCTTCATGGAGGCGCACCGTAGGTGTCGGTCCGTCGCGGTCAAGATAGGCGGGGCGAGGGGCGGCGTCGCGGTCGCTTAGAATCGCCAAAACGGTCGAAGCCGTTCTCATCTGCGCCATGCGTTATCCGACTCACTGTATCGCGACTTGTTTTCTCGCGGGCCTGCTCGCGACGACTTCTGCGCACGCGGAAGCTCGGCTCTCGGACGATCCCACCGAGCGCTGGGAGCTGGATTTCGAGACCGGGGTGCTTTGGAAAGTCGGCGGCGGGGCGACTCCGCTCAATTATGTAGTGCTTCCGCAACTACTCACGTTGAGGACGCCGGCGGTGATGCGGTGGCCGCTCGGGGGCGGGGATCTGGTGATGCGCTCGCGCTTCAGCTTGCTCATCGAGCCGATCATCGAGGGGCCGGAGAGCCACTACATCGGCGCTTCGGCTTCGGGCATTCTGGAGTGGTGGGACCACGAACGCACACGGGCGTTGTTTTTTTCGAGCGGCGGCGGATTGGGCGGCATGGACAGCCGGGGGCGCGATGTGGTTGGCGCACAGGGACAGGACCTGAATTTCAATTGGTTCATCTATGCCGGCGCCCGTTTTCGCGGAGGCGAACGCTGGAGTGCGTCGGCCGGTCTTTATTTTCAGCACATCTCCAACACGGGGTTGGATGAGATCAACCCGGGGCTCAATTCGCTCGGCCCAATGTTAAGCTTCGGGTGGCGTTTCTAAGCTCGTAGAAAACCGGTTGAGGCTGGCCGGTCCTACGGCGAAGGGAAACGACGGCACGCGAATGAGATCGCTTCGGGGTGGTAGTAATAGACCTGCCGAAAAGTAGGGTCTGATGAAATTGATTGTAAACAAGGCGTGATTTTGGATCGGCGGCGTTATGGTTACGCTCGCTGCTCCCGTTCACACGTTTTCGGTCCTTTTTGCCGGGGAAGGCAGACACGTTGATCGGGAAATCAGCAGCGTGTTGGTGGACGCCGGGCTGGCGGTTCGGGAAGTGGCCGCCGACGAAAATATCCTGGTGGAATACGACGTTTGCCGGCCCGACTTGGTGCTCTTGGCGGTGAGGTCGGCGGACTGCGAGCGGATGGAGGCGTGCCGCCGGTTGCGAGACCGTCACGGCGAGGATTGTGCGCCCATGGTGTTGATGACGCGAATGGGCGGGCGGGCGGAGGCGTGCGATTGGGAGCTGCCGGAGGGCGTGGTCGACTGGCTGCCGGAGCCGTTGAACCCATCCGGGTTGCTGCCGCACATCCGGGCGTTGCTCCACGCGCGTCGGCAGGTGAAACGGCAGCAGGACCGTATCGCGGCGTTGAACGAAGTGATCGCGGGGAAGGACCGGCTACTAAGGATGTGCGCGCATGATCTGCGCACGCCCTTGTCGTCGGTGTGCGGGCTGGCGGAGTTTCTCCTCGATCCTGCGGCGGGCGCGTTGACGCCCGAGCAAATCGAGATGGCGGACGCGATTCGCGAGGCGGGGCGGAACATGTTGAAGCTCGTCAATCGGCTGCTGGATCTTTCGGTCGTGCAAACGGGCGCCGTGCGGATCGAGCGGCGGCCGGCGTTACTGCGGGAACTGGTGAACCGCGCGGTGTTTTTGGTGGCGGTGGTGGCGGCGAGGAAAGACATCCGCGTGGTGTTGCAGCCTCCGGTTTCGACCGAGCCGGTCGTGCACATCGACGAAGTGCGCATCCGCGAAGTGGTGGACAACCTCCTTAGCAACGCGGTCAAGTTCTCGCCGCCGGGCTCGTCGATCCGCGTGGCGATCGAGTCGCTGCCGGGCGGAGCGGAAGCGGGGCCGTGCGTGCGTTTGTCCGTGCGCGATCAGGGGCCGGGTGTTCCGGCGGAGGAGCGCGACCGGTTGTTTCAAGAATTTGGACGTTTGACGGCTCGCCCTACCGGTGGCGAGTCGAGCACCGGGTTGGGCTTGGCGATTTGCCGCCGCGTCGTCGATCTCCACGGAGGGACGATCGGCGCGGTGAACCACCCGGAGGGCGGCTGCGTCTTTAGTTTCACCCTACCTATCACACCATGAAACTCACAGGCCATGTCCTCGTGGTGGACGACGAATCGCACGTCCGCCTTTATATCAGCCTCATTTTAAGGACGCTCGGCCCGGTGATCGTTCATCAGGCGATGTGCGGCACGGCCGCGCTCGCGTTGCACCGGTCGATGTCGCCGAAGCCGTCTTTGGTGATGCTGGATATCAACATGCCCGGTATCGACGGGCTGGAGACGCTGCGGCTTTTGCGACACGAGGGCGCGACGTGCCCGATTGTCATGCTCACGTCGCTGGCGAGCCGGCAGGCGGTGGAGGATGCGATCACGGCGGGAGGAACAGGCTTTATCCGCAAAGACACTCCGCGCGCGGAGATCGCCGCGTTGCTGGCCGAGATTATGGACGGCGCCCGCGAGCAG
>DFYA01000281.1:666-4859 GCA_002382525.1 Opitutaceae bacterium UBA4094 | reverse complement strand
GACGAGTAGTCGCTGGCGACGCGACCGTCGCTTTCGATCTTCACCAGTTCGGGTATGAGGAGCTTGCGATCGCCGCGTTCCTGGGTGCGGCCGCGCACGGTGATGTTGTCGCCTTCGGCGAGGTTGATCTGCTGCAGCGACGCGGCGGGACCGAAGTCCACGGTGGTGGAGCGGCCGTTACGCTGCTTCAGCTCGACGAGCGTGCTGTCGTTTTTACCGGCGGCTTTTTTGATCTGCTCAACGGTGCCGGTGATCGTTTCCTGATCCTTGTCTTTGTCTGATTTTGCAGCCGAGCGCTTGGAGGATTGCTCGGCGAGGCGGATGGTGGGGATGGCGTCGATGGTGCGGTTGCCGGCTTTGAGGCGGTGGGCGACAAAAACGTCGTTGCCGTCGATGGTGCCGCGGCGGCCGACCGACTCAATCTCATCGCCTTTCTTCAAGTTGAGATCTTGCACCTGGGCCGCGCGACCGAGGGCGACGACGGTGCTGTCTTTGCGGTCGAGGCGGACTTTGGCGAGCGTGTAGGTGTTGGTGGCGCCGCTCTCGCGGGTGAGTTCCACGTTGCGCAGTCCCTCGATGGTGCCGGTCAGGTGAGCGACCTGCTTGCGACCCTCTTGGAGCTGGTTGTCGGCGGAGCCTTTTTTCGGCGAGCCGGAATCGCGCTGCTTGCGCGAGGCGTCGGCGTGAATCTCGAAATCAACGGGTTTCCCGCTCGGGCGGGAGAGGCGGTTGGTCGTGTCCGCCCAGTCCTGTTTATCCCAATAGCGGGCGTTGTTGTTCTTTGGGTCCCAGCGTTCGTAGGTGGACCACACGGAGTAATTAAAACCTTCGCCGAGGCCATAGGCGTAATCGTATTCATAAACTCCATACTTATCGGATCCGGAGACCTTGGTGTTGGCGTTGTTGGCGTCGAACCAGTCGGTCGGATCGAACCACTCGCCGGTGGTTTTCCCGGACTTGGAGGATTTATCGGATTTTCCCGATTGGGCCGAAACGGGAGCGGTGGCGAGGAAGGCAAGCGTCGCGCCGGCAAGGAACAGGCGAGGGACGGTGAGGGAGAAGTTCATGGCGAGTGGTGTTGGGATTTAGGGTTTTGCGGCGCAACGTCCGCCGGTATGGGCGGGCGTCGAAACGCACGGCACGGCGGCGACAAGGCAGCCATGGCGCAAAGATACCCCTGCTCCCGCGACCCCGCCATGGGGGGCGGAGCGCGAGCCGCCACGGGGCGAATGGGGATGGGAAACGCGCGATGGCACCGGAGCGGGCATCGGGTTTGCGCGGTCGGAGTTGACCCGGGCTCGGGCGGGTGTGCCTGGGGCGTTTAGACCGCTCGACGCGGACGCGTCCTTTCGTTTCGTTCTCCGGCTCATGGCTTCCGCTCAACTGGCATTTCAAAACGTGGAGTTCGCGCATCCGGGCATGACCGCGCCCTTGTTCGCCGAACTCACGGTGCAGTTCCCGCACGGTTGGACGGGTATCGTGGGGCCGAATGGCGCGGGCAAAACGACCCTGTTGAAAGTCGCATCGGGCGAACTCGCCGCNNAAGGCGCGTCTGCGCGTGAGCGAAGACTGGCCGGAGCGCTGGGACACGCTCAGTCATGGCGAACGCAAACGCGCGCAGATCGCGGTGGCGTTGTGGCGCGAGCCGACGGTTCTGGCGCTCGATGAACCGAGCAACCACATCGACGCCGACGCGCGCCGGTTGCTGGTGGCGGCGCTCACGGACTTCAACGGCATCGGCCTCCTGGTGAGCCACGACCGCGGGCTGTTGGACGAGTTGTGCTCGCAATGCCTGGTGATCGATCCGCCGGAAGCGGTGATGCGCCCCGGCGGCGTGACGCAGGCGATGGCGCAGCAGGACAACGAAGAGACGGCGGCCCGGAGTGCCGATGACGCGTTGCGGCGCACCGAGACGCGGTTGCGTGCGGAGGCGCAGCGCCGTCGCGTCGTCGCGGAGCAGAAATCCGCCGCCTCCCGCGGATCCAAACAGATCAAGATCCCGGTGCACGACCACGACGNNGCGCTGATGAACCAGCGCGCCGGCAAGATGGCCACGCAACGCTCGGAACTCACTCTCAAGAAGCGCTACGAGACGGGTATCTGGGTCGAGGGCGCGTCGTTTATCCCGCGCGACTTTTTGCTGCGGATGCCGGCGGGCGAACTCTCGCTCGGCGGGGAGCGTCGCCTGATCTTTCCCGAGCTGGAGATTGGCGGCACAAGCCGCATCGCGCTCACCGGCGCCAACGGCCTTGGTAAAAGCACGCTGCTCCGGCACCTGCTCGGGCATCTGCGATTACCCGAGGAAAAAATGGTGACCGTGCCGCAGGAAATTTCCGCGGAGGAATCGCGCGTGTTACTCGAGGCGGTGAAACGCCTGCCGAACGACGAGCGCGGGCGCGTGATGACGACCATCAGCCGGCTCGGTTCGCGACCGGGACGGTTGTTGGAAAGCGCGCTGCCGAGTCCGGGCGAAGTGCGAAAACTGCTTCTTGCGCTCGGCATTGTGCGCGGACCGCACTTGATCGTGATGGACGAACCGACGAACCACATGGACCTGCCCGGGATCCTGTGCCTGGAGGATGCGCTGGCGGATTGTCCGTGCGCGATGCTGCTCGTGAGCCATGACGAGGCCTTCCTCGAAGGAATCGTGCACACCGAGTGGCACCTCACGCGCGAAGCCTCGGGCGACACGCGCCTGGAGACGAAAGCCTTCGGGTAGTGGTGATTTCGGTCTTCGCGGTTTAAGTGCCGCATGAAACTCACGACCAAGCTGAACGACTACCGGGTGGCGCCGGGGAAGAAACTCGACCTCGCGAAACGGCCGACCGCCATCAAGGCGCTCTACAAATCGAAGTCGGAATACCGCGAGCTGCTCGCCGAATACCGCGAAGAACTCAGCGACTTCCAGCGCGTGTTGTATGCACATGATCGATACGCGTTGCTCTTGATTTTCCAAGGCATGGATACGTCGGGAAAAGACGGCGCGATCCGGCACGTGATGTCGGGCGTGAACCCGCAAGGTTGCCAGGTGTTCAGCTTCAAGCGGCCGAGCAAGGAGGAACTCGATCATGATTACCTCTGGCGCACGACGGTGCGGCTGCCGGAACGCGGGCGCATCGGGATATTCAACCGCTCGTATTATGAGGAGGTCTTGGTCGCGCGGGTTTTGCCCGAGGTTTTGGCCGGACAACGTTTGCCGGAGGAGTGCGTGAACCCGAAGACGATCTGGAAAGAGCGGTTTTCCGACATCGTGAACTTCGAGGATTACCTGACGCGCAACGGCACGCGCGTGGTAAAGTTTTTTCTGCACATCTCGAAAGAGGAGCAACGCCAGCGGCTGTTGGCGCGCATCGAGAAGCCGGACAAGAACTGGAAATTCGAGATGGGAGACCTGGACATGCGGACCCGCTGGGACGATTTCCAGCACGTTTACGCCGAAGCGTTGGCGGCGACGAGCACGGCGGCCGCGCCGTGGTATGTGGTGCCGGCGGACGACAAGCACAACGCGCGCTTGATCATCTCAAAGGTGATCACGGAAACGATGCGCGGCCTACGCATGGCTTATCCGGAGGTTGGCGAGGAGCAGCGGGAAAAGCTCAAGGCGGTCGCGCGCGTCTTGGAGGACGAAGCGGAGGACTGAGGCTCCATTCAACGTGTAGCCGGGGTCGCCGACCCGGGCTTGGGTGATGTTTCAGGACCGCGGTCGCCGACCCCCGGCTACATCAGCGCTACTACACTCGAACCGCGCGAAACGTCGTTTTCTGAAATCGATTTTCGTCGGGCCGAAACGCATTGCGCGGCGTGGGGGCGACCGTTTTCGTGGCGGGCGTGTCTGCCCAAAAGCTTCTCATCTTTGACTGCGATAGCACGTTGAGCTCCATCGAGGGGATCGACGAACTCGGCCGTCTGCGCGGGCCGGAGATCTTCAAGCGGGTCGAAGACATGACCAACGAGGCCATGGACGGGAAAATCCCCGTCGAGGCGGTGTTTGGCCGGCGCTTGGAAATCATTTTGCCGGAGGCGCAACACGTCGCGCAGATCGGCCAGCGCTACATCGACACCATCGAACCGGACGCGAAGCGCGTGATCGATGAGGCCCGCGCGGCGGGGTGGACCGTGCTTATTCTCAGCGGCGGCTTTCGCCAGGCGATCCGTCCGCTGGCCGACCACCTCGGCATCGCACGGGTGGAGGC
>DFYA01000281.1:0-562 GCA_002382525.1 Opitutaceae bacterium UBA4094 | reverse complement strand
AAGGTGCGCCAAGGCGCTTCGGCGTTTATCACCCGGCTTGCGGATTTGCCCGGGGTGATTTCCTCGCTGTAACCGCACTTCGCCGACGGACTTCTGTCCGAAATGGCAGACTTCACGCTACTTTGCATAACCTTTTTTAATCACGCATGGAAACCCGCCTGCTCTTTGTTCTGCTGACGCCCTTCGTGCTCGCGTTGGCGATGCCGTGGCTTGGCGCGCGACTCGGCTCGCGCACGGGCTGGGTGGCGTTGCTCGCGCCGGTGCTGAGCTTCGTGGGGATCCTCGGCATTTACCTGATGCCGCCAGAACTGCGCGGACCGGTGTCATTCGCGTGGGTGCCGAGCCTCGGCGCGACGCTGACGTTCAACCCGGACGGACTGGCGATGTTCTTCGGGTTCGTGGTGACGGGCGTGGGCGTGTTGGTGGCGTTCTACGCGGCGTGTTATCTGGACGACCACTACAAGGACCACGGGCGCTTCTACTGTTATCTGCTGCTCTTTATGGGCGCGATGCTCGGCACGGTGTTTTCGAGCAACCTGATGGTGCTCTTCATCTCGTGGGA
>DFYA01000235.1 GCA_002382525.1 Opitutaceae bacterium UBA4094 | reverse complement strand
CTCCCCCAATTGAATCCCGGGCGCGGGCTCCTCATCCCGCCGATAGGAAAACTGCGCTTCGATGGAGTATCCGGCCAGAACCTGAAAAGCCCCGTAGAACCCATGACCGTGAATCGAGGTGCGACCATGAAACCAGTGAAGGACTTCAGCGTAAAAGCGCGGCTCCTCATAAACGACCAACGCAGGCTCGCCGAATCCACTGTGAAAATTGACCTGCTCCGGTAACCGCTCACGGCCGAGCGCCCAATCCGCCATGTAGTCCATGCCCATGCCGGCGGGAACCGGAAACTCCGCCATCACTTCGGCGGCAAGATCGGGGAAGTTCGCTCCCAATTCGCCTTCGCCGCAGCGCGCAGAAAGTTTTTCGCCGATTGTTTTAAAATAATCCATGATGGGCGGCCACTCTCGTTCGATTACACCGTGATGCAATCGTCCAAACGGATCATAAAGACGTTCGGTCAAACGGGGATGGCCTCGGCAAACCCATCGCGCAGGCTAATCGGAGACCGATCTTTTTCGGCAGTCTTGAACCGCGCCAATCAAAGGTTGTGTTTCCTTTCGTATTAAGACGCGCCGCCGCAAAGGTGGCTCGATGACCACAAAACCAAGTGAACGCCTGCCCCCTCTTCTTATGAGTCCGGATTCCGTCCGCCCCTGCGCCGTGCTCGACACGGACACTTACAACGAGGTCGATGACCAGTTCGCGCTCGCGCACCTGCTGCTCTCGCCTGATCGCGTCAACCTGGAGGCGGTGTATGCCGCGCCGTTCTTTAACAACCGCTCGACCGGCCCTCAGGATGGGATGGAAAAAAGTTACGACGAGATTCGCCGCGTATTGAGTCTCGTCGGCGGTGAGGTCCAACCGCCCGTGTTTCGCGGCAGCAACCAGTATCTGCCGGGCGCGCGCACTCCGGTGGACAGCGACGCGGCGCGTGATCTCGTGAGGCGGGCGATGGCGCCGCGCGAAGGTAAACTTTACGTGCTCACCATCGGGGCGTGCACCAACATCGCCTCGGCGCTGCTACTTGAACCAAGGATTGCGGAACGCATCGTGATCGTGTGGCTCGGCGGACACGCCCCGTATTGGAACACGGCAAACGAGTTTAATCTTATGCAGGATCCGCACGCCTCGCGCATCCTGCTTGAAGCGCTGGCGCCGCTCGTGCTGGTGCCCTGCATGCCGGTGGCCTCGCACCTCATCGTCACCGTGCCCGAACTGGAGGCGCAGCTCGCGCCCTACAGCAAGCTCGGCGCCTACCTCACCGATATTGTGCGCTCGTATAGCGACAACGCACCCGGATGGTCGAAGGTGATCTGGGACATCGCGGTGACGGCATGGCTGCTCCAACCCGACGTGGCGGAGATGTTTGAAGAGCCGAGCCCGGTCCTTGAAGAGAACCTCACGTGGAGCCACCCGCCGGGACGGCCAATGATCCGGGTGGTGCGCCGGCTAGAGCGCGATCTTATCATGGCCGACTTCTACGCAAAAGCGCGGGCACGAGGCTGATCGACTGCGCCGTCACGCCGCAGGGCTGCTAGAGGTTCAGGATAAATTCTTCCCACAGGGCGAAACGACACCCACGGAAGGCAACCGCCGTCTGGTCGGATTCCCAGCGTTCTGTAACACCGACGGTCGCTCTGAAACCTGCGCAGCGGTAGACGCATCGTGCTCAAGATTGCCTTCATGCCCGACGCCCCTCCCCCTGCGACGATTGCCGCGGCACCGTTACGGCCCGAGCTCACCTCCGCGTTCACCGCGCCCCACTGCAGGAAGTTCCCACCTCCACCGTTCGCCTGGAACCCCGACAAAACCGCACTCCGCTAGCACGGAACCGAACGGTTTCGGGGTGCTCACAATTTCCGCACACTCCCCGCCAACGCGTGCGCAGTGATTTGGCTGCTTTTTTGGCATCTTGCCTTCGCCCCGACCGGCACGCCGCCGTTCGTCGTCCCCCGCTTTATGAAATCCCCCGGCTTTGGTTCGCCTGCCACGTCCACCTCCACCCCACGTTACACCACGTGCGACGCCAATGAGGCCGTTGCCTCCGTCGCCTACCGGCTCAACGAGTTCATCGCCATCTACCCGATCACGCCGTCCTCCTCGATGGCCGAGTCCTGCGACGAATGGGCCGCCGCCGGCAAAAAGAACATCTGGGGCATGGTCCCCAAAGTCACCCAACTCCAGTCCGAGGGCGGCGTCGCCGGTGCCGTGCACGGCGGTCTCCTCGGTGGCGCGCTCACGACGACGTTCACCGCATCGCAGGGCCTCCTGCTGATGATCCCCAATCTCTACAAGATCGCCGGCGAACTCCTCCCGCTCACGATCCACGTCTCCGCCCGCGCCATCGCCGCCCAGGGCCTCTCCATCTTCGGCGACCACTCCGATGTCATGGCCTGCCGCCAAACCGGTTGCGCCCTCCTTTGCTCCAACAACGGCCAGGAAGCGCAGGACCTCGCCCTCGTCGCCCACGCCGCCAGTTACCGTTCGCGCATTCCGTTTATCCACTTCTTCGACGGTTTCCGCACCTCCCACGAGGTCTCCAAGATCGCCACACTCTCCGACGACGAGATCCGCGCCGTGATCAGCGAACAAGCCATCGCCGACTTCCGCGCCCGCGCCCTCTCCCCCGACAAGCCCGCCCTGCGCGGCACCGCCCAGAATCCCGACGTCTATTTCCAGGGACGCGAAACGGTCAACCGGTTCTACGATCAACTCCCGTCCTTCGTCCAAGCCGAGATGGACCGTCTCGCCGAGGTCACCGGTCGCCAGTATCGACTTTACGAATACTACGGCCATCCCCAGGCCGACCGCATCATCGTCGCCATGGGCAGCGCCATCGAGACGATCTCCGAGACCGTCGATTGGCTCGTCGGCAAAGGCGAAAAGGTCGGCGTGCTCGCCGTGCGCCTCTTCCTGCCGCTCCACGTCAAATCCTTCCTCGCCGCCATTCCGCCGACCGTGAAGGCCATCGCCGTGCTCGACCGAACCAAGGAGCCCGGTTCCCTCGGCGAACCGCTTTACCTCAACGTCGTCGCCGCGCTCAACCAGGGCCTCTCGCCTTCGCCCAACTCGCCTCGCGTGGTCGGTGGTCGCTACGGCCTCGGCTCGAAGGAATTCACGCCGGGCATGGTCCGCGCCGCCTTCGACAACCTTGCGCGCTGGGAACCCGTTTCCAACTTCACCCTCGGCATTCTCGACGACGTCACCGGCCTTTCGCTCGGCTATGACGAAACCTTCGACCTCGAAGCCGCCGACGTGCGTCGTTGCGTCTTCGTCGGTCTCGGAGCGGACGGCACCGTCGGCGCGAACAAAAATTCCATCAAGATCATCGGCGAACAGACCGACAACTTCGCCCAGGGCTACTTCGTTTACGACTCCAAGAAATCCGGCTCCGTCACCACGTCCCACCTGCGTTTTGGCCCTCGTCCCATCAAGGCGCCCTACCTCATCCGTCAGGCCGATTTCGTCGCGTGCAGCCAATACAACTTTGTCGGTCGCCAGAAGATCCTCGATTACGCCGCACCCGGCGCGACCGTGCTGCTCAACTCGCCTCACAACGCCACCGACACGTGGGCCAAGCTCCCGCGCGAATGGCAGGAAACGCTCATCGCGAAAAAGCTCCGCCTCTTTGTGATCGACGCCACCGCCGTCTCCCAAGCCGCCGGCATGGGCCGTCGCACCAACACGGTTCTCCAGACGTGCTTCTTCGCGCTCTCCGGCGTCCTTCCGCAGGCCGAGGCGATCAAACAAATCAAGAAGGCCATCGAGAAGACCTACGCCAAGAAGGGCGACAAGATCGTCCAGATGAACTACGCCGCCGTGGACGCCGCGCTCGCCGGCCTCCAAGAGGTCCCCCTTCCCGCCGTCGTTGACGTCGACGCCGTCACCTCG
>DFYA01000299.1 GCA_002382525.1 Opitutaceae bacterium UBA4094 | reverse complement strand
GGCGGCTGGGCGATGTAGATGTAGCCGCGCTCGATGAGGCCCTTCATCTGACGATATAGGAACGTGTGGAGGAGCGTGCGGATGTGGGAGCCGTCCACATCGGCGTCCGTCATGATGATGATTTTGTGGTAGCGGGCTTTGTCGGCGTTGAAGCCGCCGACGGATTCGTCGCCCTCGCCGATGCCGGTGCCGCAGGCGGTGATGAGGGTGCGGATTTCCTCGTTGGAAAGCACTTTGTCGAGGCGGGCTTTCTCGGTGTTGATGAGTTTGCCGCGGAGCGGGAGGATCGCCTGGTAGCGGCGGTCGCGGCCCTGCTTGGCGGAGCCGCCGGCGGAGTNNAGCACGCCCTTGCGGCGCGTCATCTCGCGGGCCTTGCGGGCGGCTTCGCGGGCGCGGGCGGCGTTGAGACCTTTATCGACGAACTTTTTGCCGATGGGCGGGTTGGTCTCGAAGAACATCATGAGGCCCTCGTAGGTGGAGGAACCGACGACGCTTTCGACCTCGGGGGAGAGGAGTTTGACCTTGGTCTGGGATTCGAACTTCGGGTCCGAGTGCTTGATCGAGATGACGGCGGCAAGGCCTTCGCGGACGTCGTCACCGGTGATCTGCGGGTCCTTGTCCTTGAGGAGATTGTTGGCCTTGGCGAACTGGTTGATGGCGCGGGTGAGGGCGCTGCGGAAGCCGGAGAGGTGGGTGCCGCCGTCGGGGTTGTGGATCGTGTTAGTGTAACAGAGGACCTGGTCGTTGTAGGTGTCGTTGTATTGGAGAACGACCTCGCAGTGGATCTCGATGGGTTTGTCGTCGAGCTGGAGCTGGGTTTCCTTGGTGATGCGGACGGGGTTCGGATGCAGGGCGGTTTTGCCCTGGTTGAGCTGCTTCACGAACTCGGAGACGCCGTCTTTGTAGAGGTAGATCTCGGGCTTCGGATCGGCCGGACGCTCGTCGGTGAAAACGATTTCGAGGCCGGAGTTGAGGAAGGCGAGTTCGCGCAGGCGTTGACCGATGCGCGCGGCGACGAAGACGGTGGTTTCTTTGAAGATCTCGGCGTCCGGCTTGAAGGAGACGTAGGTGCCGGTGCGCGTGGCTTTGCCGATGACGGAGAGTTTTTTGATGGTCACGCCGCGTTCGAAACGCATGTGGTGGACCTCGCCGCCGCGGGAGACCTCGACCTCGAACCATTCGGAGACGGCGTTGACGCACTTGGCGCCGACGCCGTGGGTGCCGCCGGAGAATTTGTAGCCGCCCTGGCCGTATTTGCCGCCGGAGTGCAGGGTCGTGAGAACGAGTTCAACGCCGGGAAGACCGGAGTCTTTGTTAATATCGACGGGGATGCCGCGGCCGTTGTCGCGGATGCTGATGGAGCCGTCCACGTGGATGTTGACCTCGATGCGCGAGCAGAAGCCGGCGAGGTGTTCGTCCACGGAGTTGTCGAGGACCTCGGAAACACAGTGGTGGAGGGCGCGTTCGTCGGTGCCGCCGATATACATGCCGGGCTTTTTGCGCACGGCTTCCAATCCCTTGAGCTGACTGAGCTTGTCGGCGCCATAAGCATCGGCACCCGCTTGATTCTTGGCGTTGTTTTCGGACTCGGATAGATCGGACATTTGGTGGGGGAGAACGTGATGGAATCTAAAGGGTGGAGAGCATCGTAAAACCGGGGGTGCGACAACCCATTTTTTGTTCCCGTCCGGATGCCGTTTTGGGGTTATTCCCGAGTATTTGAGGTTGCTGACCTAAGATTCGGAAATAGCGTGCGGTCCGCGTGAAGCTCTCCGTTAAAGTCGATTATGCCTGCCGAGTGCTGGCCCAGATGGCCAAGTATTACGGGACGGATGANNTGGTTCAAATTCTCAGTGAACTGCGCAACGGCGGGCTGATTATCAGTCGTCGCGGCAAACAAGGCGGGTATGCGCTGGCGCGTCCGCCGGCGGAGATTTCGCTCTACGACATCGTGAAGTTGATCGAAGGCGAGTTGTTGGAGTTGCACGGTCCGGGCGAGGGACATTCGGGGCGAAAAGTGAATGCGATTTGGCGCGAAGTGCGCACGGCGTTGGAAGAGAAGTGCAAGAGCTACTCGCTGGAGACGTTCGCGGCAAAGAGCGCGGACGAAATGTATTACATCTAAAAAGGCAGGGCCGTTTTAGATATAAATCCCAAATCCCAAATCCCAAATCCAAATCCCGGGGGTGGGATAAACGGATTTGACGGTCGGGGCGTGGGGGGCAGAGTCGGCGGAAATGCTTACTCCGACGCTTGAAAAGCTGCTGGTGCTCCAGGATCGCGATAGCAAACGGCTGGGTTTGGAGGCGCAGATCAAGGCCGTTCCGGGTGACGTGGCCGCCGTTGAAAAGAAGATCGCGACCGAGAAGGGCGCCATCGAGGAGGCGAAGGCCGAGTGGATGGCGCTCGAAGCGAAAAAGAAGATGATCGAGAACGAGATCGGCTCGGCGGAGACGAAGCTTGGTAAATACAAAACACAGCAGGTGCAGGTGCGTAAAAACGACGAGTTTCGTGCGCTGGGTCTGGAGATCGAGCACACGGAGGCGGCGATCGCGGCGCTCGAGGGGCAGGAACTCGAGGTCATGTATGCGATCGACGAGGCGAAAAAGAAGTTTGCCGACGCCGAAGCGGTTTTGAAGCAGAACATCGCCGGACACGAAGGCCGGATCCGGACGCTGAAGGAGCGCGAGGTAAACTTGAAGGCGGAGTTAACCGCGATGCAGGGCGAGGTGGCGGCGGCGCGGGAACCGATCGAGGAGAAGGCGCTGCGCGTGTATGATCGCATCGCTGCGCGTCAGCAGCCGGCGTGCGTGCCGGTGCGAGGCAACACCTGCGGAGGCTGCCACCTGAAGGTCTCGTCTGAGGTGGAATCGGCGATCCGCGGCAAAGGCGATGCGGCCGCTGCGCTGCCGACGTGCGACCAGTGTGGGCGCATCGTGTGGTGGGATCACGGCTGATCGTGGTTTTTTGAGTGGCATGGGCTCTTGCCTATGAAGTGACTGCCCCAGATCGGGTCTGCGCACCGTATTGGCCTCATCTTCGAATCGTTTCGGATCATGGGCCGGATGCGCATGCCACTTTAATTATTAGTCATTCGACATTCGTGATTCCGCGTCGGTAACGTCCGCGCTTGGTTTTGGGGCCGGGTCGCCGCTCCGTTGTTCTTTGATCGATGGAGAGGAAAGTCCGGACACCGTAGGGCAGGATGCCGCACGAGCTTCACGGCGAGTGCGGGTGGCGCGTTTTAAGGCGCGTCAACGGACAGTGTCACAGAGAATATACCGCCTGACGGGCAACCGTCGGGTAAGGGTGAAAAGGTGGGGTAAGAGCCCACCGCGTTTGTCAGCAATGACGGCGGCACGACAAACCCCTTCCGGTGCAAGGCAAAATAGGTGGCTGGGCTGCTCGTCCGATAGCCACGGGTATGCCGCATTCGGCTTCAGGTGGCGCAAGTCATCGGGAGTCGGGCAGGTTCGCCGCAAGGCGGACGTGAGAGAAATGGCGACCGCCGCCGCAAGGTGAGCACATAATCCGGCTTATAGGCCCCAAAACCAAGCCCTCCGCCGAGCGTGACGCCCGTTAAAATATCGTCAAAAAATTTGATGTGTTGCTACGGTGAGGAGATGGCGAGCGCCGTTGCCGATGATTCATAGGTTCGTAACGTTCTTTTATTGAGGGAAAAGAGAAGGGATGCGCATGGATGGGCGCGGGTGGAAAAAAGGTTCCCAAGCCTTGGGTTGTGGGCCTGAATGGGCATGTTCATTTGCTTGATTGTTTCAGGGGCTCCCGAATGGATATAGGTATTACACCCTAGTAATGAGCCCTATTTTTTTGAGTCTCAAAAGAGCGAAAAAGCTCGGCCAAGCAGTTCTGCTGGTGTCGGTGTTGGGCGGCGGCCAAGCGTGGGCTTCGACCGTTGCCGTGACCGATCATGTCTCCACGTTTGGCACGCTCGAGGCGTTCAATGGAGGGGTTCTGAGTGATGCGACCTACGATCAGCAGACGGGGCAAGGCGCGGACGACTTTGTTGGAGATGGCACGAACGGATATTACGGTTTTTATCTCAAAGGGGGTAAAATCGACGGCGTGGATTCATTGATATTCCGCTTTCGTCTCAACGAACTGACGCTCCAGCAAGGCACCCCCAAGTTCTCGGGTAACATTCGCATCGGAGTCGACGGCGACGGGGATGGCGACGTGGATCTCTATTTCGGTATCTCGACGGGCCAGGGGCAGACCCCGGTGATTGTTTTCCAGAATCCGACCGGCACGGCGACGAATGCCAACACCTCCCCGAGCACGAGCAGTCTAGGCACGTCGTATGGGACCATCGCGACGGATGCCTCCAACTATTCGTATATCCAAGCAAACGACGGGTCGTCTTATGCGACCAACAAACCCGACCAGCCCAATCCGGACGCGTTTCTGACGTTCGCGGTCTCTTTTAGCACCTTCAAGACGTATCTCGAGGCACAGCTCGCGGGGAAAACGATCACGCTCGATTCCTATCTGCGGTTTGTGGCGTTTAGCTCCACGCAGGGCAACGCGGTGAACCAAGATGTGTATGGCCTCGGTCCGCTTTCAAACTCGACGAATGCCGGGACGCGTTTCGACCAAGGGGGCGGCTTCACCAACTTCTATAATGGCAGTGGCGGTGTCATCCCGGAGGCATCGACCGCATTGCAGGCGGGCGCGTTTATGATGGTCGGACTGGGCATTGCGACCCGGCGTCGGCACTGGTTGACGCGCCGGGCGGGAGCATAAGGTGTGCGATGATCGGAGAACCCGAGGGCAAGCCTGAACGGGCGTGGTGTCGTAGCGGCCGTGCGGGTGTTTTTCGGGACGGGCTGCGCACATTGTGGGCATTGATTTATTGGAACGCGCGCAAGTCCGCGTATGTGCTGCGCGGGCGCCGGGGCGGTGCGCCGTGTCAGCATCAATATGATGTGGCGGACGGGTTGCGTCCGCAGTGCGAGGCGGTGTGGCACTGGGACGGCCCCGGGCGTTTTCGCCGCGTGTGTCCGGCGTTGGTGCACATGCCGGAAGGGTGGCGGTGTTCGGTGGCAGCGGCGCAAGTGAAACCCTATTGGGGGCGTGCGCTGGCCTTGTATGCGGCACTGGGCTTGGCGGGGTATCTTGGCTTGGCGAGCGGGTTGTGGATGGTGTGGAAGAGCGCGGGTTATCGGCAGATCGCGTGGGCGGATGTGGCGTGGCCGGGCCGGTGGGATCGCGTGAAGCCGGCGCAGGCGGAGCATTTTCGTGCGCAGGGGCGGGAGGCGTTGTCGCGTGGGGATTATGCGGTGGCGTTGTTGGCGCTAACGACGGCGGAGAATTTTCGGCGGGGTGGTTATGAGGAGCGCATGTTGCTGGCGCGGTTGTGGGCGCAGGCGGGAAATGCGGCGTTTGCGGATCGTTACTTTCAAGACGTGGTGACGGCGTTTCCCGAGAGGGCGGCGGAGGCGTCGATCGCGTGGCACGATCAGTTGCTGGCCGCAGGGCAATTGGGAGCGTTGAGCGAGNNTCGTTGTTGTTTGCGTTGAACCAGGTTCGGCAGGCGCAGGCGAGCGTGGCGAAGCTGGGGACACTCGGCGACGGCGAGCTCGTGGGCGGCGAGAGGGTCCCGGCGCGGGTGCGTGGGCTGATGGAGATGTTGGCGTTGTGGCAACGCGGGGCGCGGGACGAGGCGGTGCGCGGGTTGGCGGCGTTGCGCTTCACGGAAGGCGAGCCGTTGGCGATGCGTTGCCAAGTCGAGTGGCTGGCGAACTGGGGGCGGGCGGATGAGGCGGGGCTGGCGTTGAACCGATACGCGCGGGTATTGGGCGCGTTTGAGGCGGCGGCGTTGCGGTATCACATCGACCGGGTGTCGGGGAATCGGGACGCGGCGCAGGCGAATTTTGTAGGGCTGTTGAGGGAAGGGCCGCTGAGCGTGGCGCAGGCGGATCGACTGTGCGCGTTGGTGATCGCGGGGCGCGATGCGGCGAGCTTGCGGCGGACGCCGGGGCTTTTCGCACTGGAGCCGGTGCGATCGGATGCGTCGGCGCAAGCGGCGTTCTGGGTGGCGGCGCTCGCGAGCAAGGCGCCGTCGGCGTTGGTGGCGGGGGCGCGGGCTCGGTATGAGGTGGCGGCAGGAGGGGAGGCTTTGCCGCTCATCACGGAGTTGGATTTCCGAAAACAGAACGCGACGGATCCGCAGTCGCCGTGGTTTGTGGCGAGCTTCGTGCCGCTGCCGCGGGAGACGATTTATGCGCTGATCGCCGCAGGGGCGGAAGCGGCGCGGTAAACCGTGTGAGTGGCGCCTGAAGCGGACGCAAAAAAGCGGGTCGCTCTCGAAGAGCGACCCGCCGTGAGGACCGTGGCGTGAGGTGGGCGGTTTAGAAATTCATGAAACTGCCGTAGGTGGCGCGATCAGCGTAGCTGACCATTTCAGTCCAATCCTCAATGCCAAGGCGGGCACCTTCGTCGGATCTGCCGAGGGATTCGTCGTAGTAGAAGCAGTCGTTGCCTGTGAACTTGAGGCTCTTGCCGATCAAGGAGCCGTAGACGAAACCGGAGTTGCCACCGCCTTTGGCTTCGATGTTGGCATTGGGGGCATAGACGACGGCGCTCAGATTTCCGTTGCCCGCAATCTTGATGGTTTGGGCGCCGAAGTCTTCCAAATCCTCTTCGTCGCGCGTGCCGTAGATCTGGAGGTTAATGGCTTGGCCGACGTAGCTGCCGGTATCTTTGTAGGTGCCGGCAGCGGTGGTGGAGGTCGTTGTGCCAGCGATGGGTTCGGTGGCGCCAGATTCGATAAGGACTTTGTATTTGCTGATTAAGGGCGGCGTGGACGACGTGGACGTTGTTGTGGTGCCCTCAGGCGTGTTGGTAGTGGTGGTGGTGGTGTGGATCGTGGTCTGGGTATAAGACCAGCCGATGACGGTATTTTTCTCCTGCCCTTTGCCGTAAATGGATTCGACGTTGGAGATAGTAGTCGAGGTCGTCGTGGAGGAGGCGGAATAACTCTGGGTCTTGATGACGTTGGTGGCGGATGCCTGGCCGGTCATGCTGATATCGCCGCTGGTATAAATCTTTAGTTGAGAAGGGGTATACGTCGTGGATCCGGTGGTGGTGTTGGTGATCAAGGATGAATTCACTGTAATAGCACCGTCTTTGCCGCTGAGGTTGATCGAGGTGCCGGTGGGTTTGGTGAGTTTCATGACAACTTGGTAGCCAGGGGATATGGCGAGCGCTGCGCCGCTCAGGGCGATCTCGGTGGCGGAGTAGTAGTAGATGCCGTCTGCGTTCGGAGTGTCCCCGGGTTGAGGTAACGTCTTGCCGGCGTTTATGGTGCCAAGGTCCGTGTAGCTGCCGGAGGGGGCTTCCACGAGCGGGAGGTCCGCCGAGAAGTTGGCGCTGATGCTATTGGGGTCTTTGGTGCCGACCGGAGTGCCGAACGGGCCGATGAGGCCTTGCGCCCCGACCTGAATGGCGTCGGTCGAGTCGCTGCCGACGGCGGCTTTGCCATGCACGTCGGCATTGCCGGCGTTGAGGGTGGCGTCGAATGCCGTGGTCGCGAGCGCCATGTTATCTTTGGCCACCGTTTCGCTGTAAGGAATCGGCGGCGTTAAAGGATTGTTGTCCGGATCGGAATCCCAGCTGCCCATGACGACTTGGTTACCGCTTGCGGCGATGCCGTCGCGGCCCAAGCCGCCGATCGCGCCGCG
>DFYA01000017.1 GCA_002382525.1 Opitutaceae bacterium UBA4094 | reverse complement strand
AGATTCAGCAGAAGAAAAAAGACTGCCGCCGTGCCCACGTATTCCATCTTCGGCAGCCGCATCGCCAGCAGATAAATCGCCATCAACGGACCCGCCGCATTCGCGATCAACGTCGTGAACCCCGCCAGCACGCCGATGGTCGGTGCAAACCAGGCGCCCTGCTCCACCACGTCGTCCGCCTTCGCTCGCGAACGCCGCCATACCTGCACCGACACCATCACCAAGATGATCGCACCGATCAACACCCGCGCCTGCCGGTCGTCGATACGCCCCATCGCGACGTAGCCGATCACCACTCCGCCCGCCGTCCACGGCATCAGCCGCCACACATGCGCCCACCTCGCATGCAGCCGATACGCCCACACCGCGACCACATCGCCAAAAATCAACAGCGGCAGCACAAACCCGCTCGATTCCTTCGCAGGAATCACATTGGCAAACATCACCACAAACAGCATCCCCAGCCCCGCGATCCCGGTCTTGGAAAGCCCCACCAAAAGCGCCCCCAAAATCGCCAACGCCAGCTGCCACGCCTCGAGGTTCATACGCCGCCCCCGATCCGCGTCTTTCCTCTTTCTCTTAATCTTTCTCTTTCGTCAGGAGTCATGCGCGTCAGGTCGGAAGAACGGAGAAAGAAGAAAGATAAAGAGGAAAGAGAAAGAAAGGCTTTACCCGGAACTCACGCCCCCGCCTCCGTCGTAAACATCCCGCCCTTCACGCGAAACACCTCCCACGCGCCCAGCTCGGCATCGGGCAACGAGGTCCCCGTCGCGATCACCTGACGCGCCTCACCGAGCGTCGCCCAAAACCGCCGCCGCCGCTGCGGGTCGAGTTCGCCCAACACATCGTCCGCCAACAGCAACGGCTCCACGCCCGACCGTGCGCGGAAAAAACTCACCTGCGCCAATTGCAACGCGAGCACCAGGCTCCGCTGTTGCCCTTCCGATCCAAACTCTTTCGCCGCACGCTCGCCCACGGTGAACAACAACTCGTCGCGATGCGGCCCGGCCAGCGTCGTGCGAAACTGCAGATCCCGCGCCCGTCCGCGCTCGAACACCCCGAGCCACCCGTGCGCGTTCTCCGCGGTCACGTCGGGTGCGTAACGAATGCCCGCCCGCTCCGCGCTGTCCGCGATCCGCGCATAGGCCGCCGAAACATGTTCTGCGAGCTCGGCCACACCGGCCTCGCGCTTCACCAACAACTCCGCCGCCGCCGCCGCCAGCGGTTTTTCAAACGCACTCAACTCCGCGCCCACCGCGCTCCCGGCGCCGCCACCCGCGCGTTTCAGCAACGCATTCCGCTCCGCGAGCGCCTTGTGGTAACCCTGCAGCGCGCGCAGATAACCCGTGTCCATGGCGGCCAACGTAAAGTCCATCCAACGCCGCCGCAGCCCCGGCGCACCGCGCACGAGTTGCTGGTCTTGCGACGAAAACACGACGGTTGGAAACCGCCCGAGGTAGTCGCCGAGTCGCGTCACCTTCTCGCCGTCGCACCACACTTCTTTTCCGCCGGGGCGCAGCTTGATAACGAGCTTCGTCACGCCGAGTCGTTCGTGTTCAAATTCACAAGCAAGCGCGGCCTCACTCTGACCATGTGCGATCAGCACGCGCGAGTCGGTGGTGCGAAACGAGCGCAACGCGCTCACAAACCCGGCTGCCTCGAGTAAATTCGTTTTTCCCTGCCCGTTGTCGCCCACGAAAAATTGCTGCCGCCTCTCGAACGCGAGTTCGGCGAGCGGTATGTTGCGAAAGTGCTGCAGCGTGATCCGGCGGAGGCGCATGAAGGAGAAGCGCGCATTAGGCCGACAACCCCCGCCCACCGGAATCAAATTCCGAGCCCGCCCTGCACAACGTCGCGTTCATCCCATGGCCGAGGCGTGAGCCGCGGGAGTTCGGTCGCCGTCCCGCCGCGACCTCCGAGCTCACGCTCACAGTCACGTCAACGCACCTCCGCCGCTACCTCGCCGAACGCCGCCGCGAGCGCTTGCCAATCCGCCTCGCTCGTCTCCCAGCCCGAACTCACGCGCACGACGCGTCGCGCGTCCTCGCTGTCGACGCCCATCGCCGCGAGCACGTGCGACGGTCCGCCCTTCCCCGTCGCGCACGCCGACCCGGTCGATACCTGAAACCCGCGTTTATCCAGCCGCGTGACCCAACGTGTGTTGTCCGCGAAGGGCATGATGAACGAAACCGTATTCCACAACCGGTCCGCACCCGCCGCGATCACGCGCACCCCGGGCACCGCCGTCGCCATCGCACGTTCGAACGCGTCTCGCCATCGCAGACGCTCCGTCTCCTGAAACACCTTTTTTTGCTCCGCTTCCGCGAGCGCCGATCCCATCGCCGCAATCCCCGGAAAATCCTCGGTGCCGCCGCGAAACCCGCGTTCTTGTCCGCCGCCGAGCTGTCCGCGCAAACCTTCGCTTTGCGGCGCGAGCTTGAGCAACCCCACCCCTTTCGGTCCGCCAAATTTATGCGCTGCCGCGATGGCAAAACCTTCGCCACCAATCCCGCCTGCGGGGAGTTTTCCGAGCCACTGCGACGCATCACATAGATATCCGACACCCGCCTCCGAGCACGCCGCCGCGACCTCGCTCCAAGGCTGCAACACCCCGGTCTCGTTGTTCGCCGCCATCACAACCACCGCCGCCACGCGATCCAAAGTGTCACCTATTAGGTGACACTGCTTGAGCATTCCAACGTCTACGACGCCGTTCGCGTTCACAGGCAGCCAGCGCACGCGGCCTCCAAACAAATGTTTCACCGGCTCCAGCACACACGGATGCTCCGTGGGATTCACCGCGATGAGCGCATCTTTAGGCAGCGTCTGGGCCCACCATGCCAGCACGAGGTTTGCCGCCTCCGTCGCGCCGGACGTGAAAATATAACGCTCCGCTTCGTCGCCGAGGAGGATAGCGAATTTCTCCCGAGCCGCATCGAGGCGAATCTTCACCTGTGCCGCCGCGCGATACGGACTCGATGGGTTCTGCCAGGCTTCGTCCTGCGCCCGCAGCCACGTCTCACGGGCGACCTGCGCAATAGGCATCGTGGCATTGTGATCGAAGTAGGGCATCGGATCACACTGAAAGTCCCAAATCCCCCAAACGCCAAACCCGAAAACGGTCACACTCAATTACGTTCGTAATGTCCGCGCCTCCGCCCCGTCTCCGCATCCGTCCGTGCGTTTCGTGGGCAACATCCCGACGCTTACTCCGATCCTGCGTGCTCCTTCCAGGCTTGCGAATCCCCCGCCGCGAGCTTGCTTGGACCTTTTCCCATGAGCACTCCCAACGAACAAGCCATCATCAAGACCTCCCTCGGCGAAATGACCGTCGAATTCTACACCGACGTCGCCCCGAAGACCGTCGAGAATTTTAAAAAACTCGCCAACGAGAAGTTCTACGATGGCACCGCCTTTCACCGCATCATCAAAGGTTTCATGATCCAAGGCGGCTGCCCCAACACCAAGAAGGGCGCGCGTGGCATCCCCGGCACCGGCGACCCGGGCTACAAGATCAAGGCCGAGTTCAACGACAAGAAACACGTGCGTGGCGTGCTCTCGATGGCCCGCGCCGCCAGCCCGGATTCCGCCGGCTGCCAGTTCTTCATTTGCCACGGTGACGCCGCGTTCCTCAATAAACAATACACCGCCTTCGGCCAACTCGTCGCCGGTGACTCTGTCCTCGAAAAAATCGCCACCGTCCCGACCACCCACGGCGGCGGCGGAGAAAAGAGCTCCCCCATTGACCGCGTCGAGGTTGAGAGCATCCGCATCGTTCCCGTCAAAGAATAAGCATCCACAAGGCACTTCGCCTTGATTTGATCTCCAAAAAAGTCGGCGCCACTTCACCGGGCGCCGGCTTTTTTACGGCCGAGCTGGAGGGGCTTTGTTCGTCATCGGGAGTAAGCTCGATTGAAACTTCTTCCACCTACCTTTCGCGAACAACCTCGCCGCCCACGTCGGAACCAACGCGGCTCGCCCGCCACTCCTCCACCCACGTTTTTGGATCAATGTTTCGACAACAGATCCGGCAGCGACATCTCGAACGCTCGCAACTGGCTGCTGGTGACGCCGGGCTCCCGATGGAGCGTTTCGAGGAGGTGCTTGCGGGTCTCTTCCAAACCGCTCGCATCCTTCATCGCGATCCGACGCACGATGCCAACCAAGCCGAGCGTCTCGCCGCGCGGGTTCGCCACGATCACCTTGATCGCCGACGAGAAGAAGCGCTCGCCCTTCGATGTCTGAGACTCCTGTAGCTTGATCACCGGCACGCGGGTTTCAAAAAGTCGCGTTTCGTCCGCATAAAACGCCTCCGCCAAGGGACGCGGGAACAGGTCGAAATCGTTCTTTCCGAGCACCTCTGCCTGGGTGTGCCCGAGGTTACCCAAGTGGGCGCGGTTGTTATATAGGAAACGGCTGTCGGTGTCTTTGATGAACACAAACTCCCTCACCTCATCAAGAATCGAAAGCAGCAGTCCACATTGCTTGTTTTGAACGTAAAGAGCCAGATCCGGAGCATCGACGGTATACATGGGGCAGAGGGGTTGAAGGGATATAACTCAGTAACGCCAGCTTGGTTGAATTCCAAGCGGCGAAACCTCGCACGAACACGAATCGGGAAAATCCCTATTCGTCAACGCGACCTCAAAACGCCGCGCAGCGCCCGCCAGGTTCGGCCCACTTTCAAGGCGGTAAACCTCACTCGTTAGCCGGGGTCGCCGGGGGAATCTGCGCCGAGAGCTGGTTCATGATCGCCTCGCTCACGCGCGTGAGCCCCGTGCGGGCGAGCTGGCTCGCGGGATGAATATCCTGCGCAGCCAAGAACTGCGTGAGGCTGGCGGCGTAGCGTCCATCACCTTCATAGCGGTTCGCTTGATCCAGACGTCCCACAAACTCGGCAACGCGCGGCGCCAGTTGCGCCATCCGTTGATTCAACACCACATCCTTCGGCACCAACGTCGCGGCGGAGGTCAACGCCTCCCAAGCGGAGAACGCGTTGTTCTGCGCGATCAGCTCCTCGGCCTGCGAAAGGAAGATGTCCACCTTGACCATACGATCGATCACCGTCTTGAGCTGCGGTCCCCGAACCTCGTCGTTGAGGAACGCGACCGAAAGCTCCGCGCCGCGTTCGTAGAGGCGGCGGTAATCCTCGCGCTTGATCGCGTCGTCAAACACCACGGCGGCCTGCGTGCCGAGGTCGGCCTGCGAAGCCATGTTTTCAGTGTAAGTTTTGATGGCCGGGTTGAGCGGCCAAAGCTGCGCGGCCTTCTCGACAAACTCCTGGGCGCGCACGTAGTCGCCGGTCGCGGCGGTTTGCTGCGCGGCATTCAAGGCCAGCGTGCTCATGCGCTGCGCCGAGCGCACTGCGGCGGTCACCTCGGGCGTGCGGAAATCCTTCGTCAGCGAACCGATCTCCTCGGTCAACACCAGCACGGCGTCGTAGTCGCGGAGGTCGGCCAGCTTGCGCGCCTCGTCGATCTTGCGGAAAAGATTCAACAACTCGGTCTTTCGGTTGGGCTCGAACTGCGTGACCGCCGGCATATATTCGCCGAGGAAAAACGTTTCCTGCAGGCGCTCGATGGCGGCCACTTTGCGGTTGTCGTCGTAGTTGGAGCGCACCGAGGCCATGCCGGAATTGATGTCGTTGATCGCCTCGCGCGAGAGAAATTCGATCGTCTCGACGGTGAGCGCCAGGTCGGTCGAGGGCAGAAACGAGGCGAGTTCACGTTTCCCAACTTCGAGGTTTTGGTGGGAGCCTTTAAAAATGTAGCGATAGAAACTCGAGGCGATCAACGCGTGCTGAAAGCGGCGCTGAAGAAAGAGGCTCATGATCTGGCTCTGAAACTGGAGCTTCGCCTGCGTCACCGACATCAGACCGGCCGCCTCGAGCGCTTTGATCTTGGCCTCGGTCTCGGCGAGCTCCCGCGTGCGAAACCCCTGCCCGGTCATGCCGACCGTCGAGCCGCCGCCGATCGTCTGCCCGCCGCCCGAAGCCGCGCCGCCGCCGCTGGCATTACCGTTGTTGGCGATGTTGACCCGCGGCGAAGCGTTGGCGGCCGCAGTGCCCGCCGACGATGCCGCTCCGGAAGCCGCCCTCCCCGCCTCCGCCTGCATGGTGTCCGCCCCGTAGATCACGCTCGCCGACTGCTGGCGGCGGATACGCTCCAGCTCGGTCTGGGTGACACTGAATGCCTGCTTCTCGTCGCGGATGCGCCACGCGTTGAAAATCTGGTTGGCCACGCCAAGGCTGTTGCCGCCGTCGGATTCGTATTCAGAGGCTCGATACAGCAGTTTCCACGCCTCGACCACAGCGTCTTGAGAGCCGTCGGCGGTGCGGGTGGAAAGCAGCTTAAAAACCTCGTCGATCGTCGCCGCGTAGACGTCTTGGTCGCGCGTGGGAGGCAACGACAGGTAGCGCTCGAAGCGTCCACGAAAAACGCGGAACTGACCCATGTCATACGAGTGGCCCTTCCACTTCATCGTCCCGCTTTCCGGGTCGATGGAATCGGAATTGGTGTCGAAGGCCTTGTTGATGATCTGAAGCAGCGTGCCGCTTTCCAAACTGCTCACGTTGACCGCCCGCGCGAGGGATTCGGCGGCGCCCGCGCGCGAACCGGAACGATTTGCCGTCGCGTTCTCCGCGACACCCTCAACGGCTGCGGTCGCCCCGGAAGCTCCGGACGCCCCGGAGAATGGATTCGATTGGCCCCATGTCGCGGGCACGGCAATCACGGTCAGGGCGGCAAACAAAGAGAAACGACGCATGATTAGAGTTTTTTGAGACGTTCGACGTAAAGAAGTCCGCCTTTGCGCACCGTGATTTCGAAGCGATAACGCTGCGCCACGAGCAGGTTAGCGTTCAACGAATCCGAGATAAACACCGGCAGCCGCACGTCGCCCTGAAGCGTGCGCACCGCGATGAGCCGCCCCACGCCTTCGCGCCAGTTGAGTTGTTGGTCGATCTCGGCCTCCAGGTCGTAACGGTTACCCTGCAAATTGTCCGGCGCCGTGAGGAACGCCCGCACCGGAAACGGCTCGCCGGAGGGGCGGCAACCGGACACGAGGAACAACGAGGCGGCCATCGCCGCAGACACCACAAAACGAGACACAAGGCGCATCGAAGACAACGGCATGGGGTTCTCGCAAAACGTCACGGCCAGCATTTTCTCTGGCAACCCCAAAACACCATTGCGGCACCAACGAGGAAATGCGCTCCCAACACCGCAACCGCGATCGCGGGCGGCGCCAGCCAGCTTTTGTCCATCATGGTCACCGCGTCGTAAAACCGGGAATCCTTCATCGCCATGAGATATCCCGACCACCCCCAATACGTCGCGATAAACGGTCGCACCGCCCACACCAACGCCGCCGGCAACGCCAACACGACGCCCGACAGCGGCAGTTGAAAGCCGACGAGATAAATCGAGAGCAACGACGCCTTGTCGGGCGATGACAACACGGCCGACAACCCGAGACACACCACGCTCATCGAGGCCCCGGTCGCACTGAGCACCGCGAGTTGCGCCCCCCAACCGCCGGGAAACTCACAGAGCACTTTCACGAACACCGTCATCCACGCGCCCTGCGCCGCGCCGAGGAGCGCCGTGTAAATCAACTTCGACCACGCATACGCACCCGGACGCAGACCCGACATGCGCTCCTTCTCAAAGAGCGTGCGCTCGGCGGCGATCTCTCGTGCACCGTTGTTGCTGCCCATCAGACACAGCAGGATAACTTGGAAAATGATGAGCCCGGAAACCAACGTCGCCGTCTCCGCCGCCGACTCGCGATAGGCGGCGCGCGCCTGCAACGTTTCCAAAAACCCGCCCGTCGCGTCGAGCGCCAGACCCTTCATCTGCGGCAACCCGCCGAGCGCAAAAATCACCACAAGACACGGAAACCCAAACGTGATCGCCAAGGTGAGCAGCAGATATCCGCGATCGCGCACCAACAGCCGCCAACGGCGAGCCAACAACGTGCCTAACTGCGACAATGCGGAAGGTCGCTGCGGTGGATGACGACCTCCGGGCGGCGTCGGCTCGAACTCGGAAGACGCCACCCGATGGTCTCCATCCACGTTGGCCGCCACGGTCGCCGCCCAACGCTCCTGCCAGTGCTCGCGCGGCTGCTCGCTTAGCCGATCGTAGAGTTCCAACGCGTCGGCGACTTCAAAGTGTTCCAACATCGCCGCCAGTCCGCCTTGCCAGACAATCACGCCCTCGAACACGACCGTGACCGTATCGAAGAGCGACAGCTTCGCGAGATTGTGGATCACGCACACCACCGTCTTCGCGCGCTGCTCCACGAGTTCACGCAACACGGCGATGATCTGATCCTCCGAGCGCGGATCGAGCCCGCTGGTCACCTCGTCGCAAAGCAGACACGAGGGATCGGTCGTGAGTTCGAGCGCGAGGCCGAGCCGGCGCAATTGTCCGCCGCTGAGTTTTTCCACGAGCGTCTCGCCCCGTTCCGAAAGGCCCACCAACCGGAGCAACTCCGCGTTGCGGGCCGCCAGGGTCGTGTAGTCGGTTTTTTGATACAACTTGAGCGCGCAGCCCACCGCCTCCGAGACCGTGAGTTTTCCGTGCGAGATGCTGAACTGCGGCGCGAAGGCCACCTCGCGCAACAGCGACTCGCGCTCGGCGAGCATCTTCCCGTGCAGCAACACCTCGCCCTCCGACGGCAGTATGTCGAGAATGCCTTTGAGTAGCGTGGTCTTGCCGCAACCCGACGGACCGATGAGCGCATGCAGACCGCCGGCGGAAAACTGGGCGGTGGCGCCATGCACCAGCGCGGACGCGCCGGAACGGGAACGGACAGTGAGGTTGCGACAGGCGAGCATAGAAGCGGTGCCACTTATGTCGACGCCTTCGCTCGCGGGCCAAGCCTCATTTGTGCCGCGCATCATCATCGAGGGCGCAGACTTGCCTCGGCTCCGACGGAGACGTGTAGTCGCGATCACGCATGAACGAGTCCGTTTTTTGGAGCCTGCTCGGCGGCGC
>DFYA01000189.1:731-3500 GCA_002382525.1 Opitutaceae bacterium UBA4094 | reverse complement strand
ATGAACGCTCCCGCCCACCAGCACACCGACCAGCACTACCTTGCCATGGACCTGCTCCGCTTCACGACTGCGGGCAGCGTCGATGACGGTAAATCCACGCTCATCGGCCGTCTCCTTTACGACTCGAAGGCCATCTTCGAAGACCAGATCGAGGCCATCGAACGCGCCACCGAACAACGCGGCGAAGACCACCTCAACCTCTCGCTGCTGACCGACGGCCTCCGCGCCGAACGCGAACAGGGCATCACGATCGANNCAATACACGCGCAACATGGTGACCGGCGCCTCCACCGCCAACCTCGCCATCATCCTCATCGACGCGCGCAAAGGCGTCATCGAGCAAACGTGCCGCCACTCCTTCATCGCCTCGCTGCTGCGCATCCCGCACGTGGTCGTGTGCGTGAACAAGATGGACCTCGTCGATTTCTCCGAGGACCGTTTCAACGAAATCGTGGCCGCCTACTCGGAGTTCGCGTCGCGTCTCGAAATCCCCGACGTGAAGTTCATCCCGATCTCGGCGTTGCACGGCGACAACGTCGTGGACCGCTCCGCCAAGACCCCGTGGTATCAGGGCAGCCCGCTGCTCTACACCCTGGAGACCGTTTACATCGGCAGCGACGTGAACCACATCGACGCGCGTTTCCCGGTCCAAACCGTAATCCGTCCCAACAACGACGAGCACCACGATTTCCGCGGCTTCGCGGGCCGCGTGGCCGGCGGCGTATTCAAACCCGGTGACGAAATCGTTTCGCAGCCCTCCGGCCTCACCTCTCGCATCAAGTCGATCCACGGCCCGGCCGGCGTGCTCGAAGAGGCGTTTGCCCCGATGTCGGTCGTGATGACGCTGGAAGACGAGATCGACGTCTCCCGCGGCGACACAATCACCAAGGCCAACAACCCGCCGCACGTCACGCAGGACGTCGAGGCGATGATCTGCTGGTTCTCCGACAAGAAGCTCGTGCCGAATGGCAAATACATCATCCGCCACACCACGCGCGAGGCGAAGTCGGTCATCAAGGCCGTCCGCTACAAGGTGAACATCAATACGCTGCACAAGCTCGAAGGCGACACCGACATCGGGATGAACGACATCGGGCGCATCGTGTTGCGCACCGCCGTGCCGTTGATCGCCGACCCGTATCAGCGCAATCGCAACACCGGCAGCTTCATCCTCATCGACGAGTTCACCAACGCGACCGTCGCGGCCGGGATGATCCTTTAAGATGAGTAGGGCGGTGACCTGAGTCGCCGCCCGTTTCGCCATTCCCACGTGATCATCAACTACTGGATTCTTCCCATTGCGTTGGTGCTCCTCTGGCTTCCTCGCCAGTGGCTTCGCTTCGGCACTCGATATATACCGGGTGCGCAGTCCAGGCGGCCGGATCGCCACGCCAACGCGCGCAATCCCGGCGACGTGTCGCTCCGCCTCAGGCAGGAAATGGCGAAGCCTCGCAACTGGATCGACTTGGTTCGGGCAACGGTGGGATCGTTGGTAATCGGCTACTCCGCACTGCAGGCCGCGCCCGAGGCTCACCCCGACGTGCACACCCAGATCTTCATGGTGAAGTGCATCATCTTCGTCGTGGCGGTGCTTATACAAATGGTCCGCTTTGAGGGACGACTGACGCTCGCCCCGCCGATCTTTTTTGTCTTCGGCCTGAGTTTCGGGCTCATCGGTTGGATGGCCGCGTGTTTCGCGATCGTGGCGATCTGCGTCTTTAATCTCGTTCTTCCTGGGCCAGCTTCATTCTTGTTTGTTTTCTCCGGCTTGCAGGCGGTATTCGGCGTGATGTTTGCACGCTCATCCTTCCGTGAAACCATGCTGGCCGCCGGACTTTCTTTTTTCCCGGTCGTGTTCAGCCTGATGACCAAACGCCGGTTGATGCAGCTGAGCAAAAAATCGAAATCGACGGTGCGCGTGAAAACGTGACGCAGCACGGCCGGCCTTCTCCGTTTATCATCTGGGTGGGCGCGTCGCGGCCCCGGACCTTGCCCGCCGCCGTGGCGCCCGTGTTGGCGGCGTCGGCGTTGGCTTGGCGTGACGGCGTCTTTGATCCACTCGCGGCGGCGGCGTGTCTCGCTTTCGCGTTGCTCATCCAAATCGGCACGAATTTCGCGAACGACTACTATGATTTCATCAAGGGTGCGGATACGGCCGCGCGGGTGGGACCGCGACGCGCGGTGGCTTCGGGCTGGGTCGCACCGGTGACAATGAAGCGGGCAATGATCGGGGTGTTCACCGTGGCGTTTGCGGTGGGACTCACGTTGCTCGGCTACGGCGGATGGCCGCTCTTGATTGTCGGCATTGCGAGCATCGTGTGTGGGGTCGCTTACACCGGCGGTCCGTATCCGCTCGGTTATAACGGGCTGGGCGACGTTTTCGTTTTCGTGTTCTTCGGTCTGGTGGCCGTGGGCGCGACCTACTTTGTCCAGGCGGGCACGATTACCTCGGAGGCGTGGATCACCGGGTGCGGCATCGGAGCCCTCGCGGCGAATATCCTCGTCGTTAACAATTATCGCGATGTGGAGACCGATATGCGGGCCGGAAAGCGGACGTCGGTGGTGCGTTTTGGGCGTGCGTTTGCGCGCACGCAATTTGTCGGCGCGCACGGCGTCGCGTTGGGTGCGCTGCTCGCAATCGGTATTGGCTCCTGGCATGTGGCGATGTTGGCCGCAGGCGTTGCCGTGTGTGTCGCGGCCGGGTGGATACAAACCAGGAGACTCGCGCGCGCGCGGACACCGTCGGAGCTCATCCGGTTGTTGGGCACA
>DFYA01000189.1:0-716 GCA_002382525.1 Opitutaceae bacterium UBA4094 | reverse complement strand
GAGCAGACGCGGGGGCGTCGGCTTGAGATCAGATCTTGGCGACCAGCTTTTCCTTGAGGGTGGCCTTCGGCATCATGCCGACGAGCGTTTCCACGAGCACGCCGCCCTTGAAGAGCAGCATGGTGGGGATGGCGCGCACGCCGTATTCGGCGGCGATGCCATCGTTGTCGTCCACGTTGACCTTGGTGATCGTCACCTTTCCGTCGAGCTCGTCGGCGAGCTCGGTGAGGATGGGTGCGATCGCTTTGCAGGGGCCGCACCACGGCGCCCAGAAGTCCACCAGCACCGGCAGATGGTTGCGCCCGATGTGGCGGTCAAACGCATCGCCCGCCAGCTCCACCGGTGCGCCTGCAAACAGCGGCTGGTGGCATTTGCCGCAGTCGGGCGCGTTGGCCATGTCTGCGCTTTGCACGCGGTTGGTGGTGTGGCNNGACATGATGGTTTGGATCAGCGTTTCAGGAAAAGCAGGACGGCAAACGCGACCGAGGCGGCGGCCGCGAAGCCGGCGACGATCGGGAGGAAGCCGGGGATGGAGTCGTCGGCCTCTTCGATGCGCGGCATGGGAGAAACAAATTTTTTGGTGTCAGGCAGCTTGTTTACGGACGCCACGCCACTGGGAGCGGGAGCGCCGGAGGGGCGCAGAACGACCGGGGTGGCGGGGGCCGGCGCCGCAGGAGCGACCGGAGCAGGCGCGGGCGTCGGGGCGGTGGGGGCCG
>DFYA01000004.1 GCA_002382525.1 Opitutaceae bacterium UBA4094 | reverse complement strand
ATGACCTTGGCTCCGGAGCGCGCGGCGGCGAGGGCGCAGGGCACACCGGCGGGGCCGCCGCCGGCGACGAGGATGTCGGTCGAGAGGGAGTGGGAGGTCATGCGGGCGAGGAGGCGAAAGGAGGGGGACATAAAAAGGGCCGGCCATGCAGGACCGGCCCCGTTGGGAAGAACTCGCGGGAGCGAGGTAAAGACTTAGGCGCGACGGCGACGGGCGGCGGCGAGACCGAGGACACCGAGGCCGGCGAGGGCGGCGAAGGTGGAGGGCTCGGGGATGGCGACGTAGTCGATGATCAACTGGGGACCCGCGTAGGACGTGTTCTCCGAAGAAGCGATGCGCAGGAAATTCGTGCCACCGGTCTGATCGCGGAGCAGGAAGTTGAAGCTGACCGAGCCTCCAATGGAAGAGGCGATCAGGTCTTTAAGCGCGGCGTTGCCGAAATTGAAGGACTCGCCGCCGGTGCCAGTGTTGGTGGCGCCAGAGTAGTTACCGAGAACGGTGTTCACGTAGTCGGTGCCGGCGACGAAGTTGGCATTCGTATTGCCGCTCGCCCAAGTGACCGCGGAGGCGCCTTGGCCGGACTTGTTATTGAAGGTGGCGCCGGTATCGGAGGTGCCGGTGGGAACGATGCCTGAGGTGCCTTCTTTCCAGTCGGCGTTCGCTGCTGAGAGCTGGTAGAGGTTGATGTTGACCGTGCCGGCGCCGGCGCTGTTGACGGAGGTGAGTCGGAGCGTGACCGAGTTGATCGTCGCTCCAGAAAGAGCGGAGAGATTGAGATTCTCGAACTTATAGAACGAGTTGAATGGACCGACGGTGGCGTGACCTCCGACAAGCAATGTGGTGTCGGCGCCGTAGGCGTTGTTCGGGCCGTCCAGGCGGACAAAGGTGTCTTGGGAAGCAGTGAACGAGAGGATATCGGCGGAGGCGGACGAGGCCAGCGCGAAGGCGGCGGCGACGGTGGGGAGGAGGAGGTGTTTGTTCATGGACGGAAGGGGTGGCAGGGGTTGATTGAAGTCTTCGGTTGGAAGTTGGGCCGGAGATGAACCACGCGCAATGGCTGTGGCACTGAACACGATTAGTAATCGTGCCGAACAGGCAGGAATGCCTGTGACACCTCCCGATCAGTCGGCGAGGATCAGTTCGACGCCGGCTTCGCGGAGCTGGGTGCGAATCGGTTTGGGCGGGGGCGCGTCGGTGATCAATGCGTGTAAACGCCTCGGGTGTAGGGTAACGCACGCGGCGGAGCGGGTGAACTTGGCCGCGTCGAACAACATGACGACCCGTTCGGCGCAGGCGGCGAGGGCGCGTTTGGCCTCGATTTCTAAAGGGTTCGGGTCAAGCGGCCCGCGCAGTGCGTCCCAACCGGTTGCGCTGATAAAACACACGGAGGCCTCGCGGCGGGCGATTTCCTTGAGCGCTTCGGGTCCCGTGGTGTTGCCGGAGATCGCACTGAGCCAACCGCCGACCACATGCACCGGCAGGGCGGGGCGGCGCGCGCGCAAACGCAAGGCAATGGGTAGGCTGTTGGTGAGGGCAGAGACGCCCGATTCTGGCAAATGATCAACAAGCGCAGCGACGGTCGTGCCGCCCTCAAGCGCGATCACGTCGCCGGGACGCACAAAACGCCGCGCGGCGGCGGCGGCGATGCGCTGTTTGGCTTGGTCTGCGGCGGTGAGCTTCGTCTCGAAATCGGGTTCCGCGAGCGCGCCGCCCAAGGCCTGCGCGCCGCCCTGCACGCGCCGCAGCAGGCCTTGTTCGGCGAGCACACGCAAGTCGCGCCAAACCGTCATGGGCGTGACGCCCAGTTCGCGATGAAGACGTTCGAGGCGCACGCTTCCGTGGTCGCGCAGGAGGGCGAGGATACGTTGATGGCGGGCGGCGGGCGTGAGGTGCATGTTATGGTGGTCCCGTTTGTGTTATGTTTTGTTGTGTCGCTTGCGGCGGGTCGGCGCAAGGGCAGTCTCGGCGGCATGAACCCCTACTTGGGCATAGACGGCGGTGGCACACACACCCGGGCGGTGTTGGTGACGGGCGACGGGCGCGTGGTCGGCGCGGGTGAGGCCGGGCCGTGCAATTATCACAACGTCGGCTTGGAGACGGCCGGTGCGAATTTGCGCGCGGCGGCGGAGGCGGCGTGGGCGGCGGCGGGTTTGCGATTCCAAGCGGCGCCGGCGGCGTTTATCGGCAGCGCGGGCATGAAGGCGGCGGTGGACCTGGCGCGGCTGACGTCGGCGGCGGAGAACGCGGGGCTCGCGCCGGCGGGCGAGATCACGGTGGCCAACGATCTTCACAACGCGCTGGCCGGCGGGCTGGCGGGGCGGGCGGGCGTGGCGCTCATCGCGGGCACGGGGAGCAATTGCCTCGGGCGCGACGCGAGCGGGGCGACGTTTATGTGCGGCGGCTGGGGTTGGTTGATCGACGACGACGGCTCGGGCACGGGACTCGCGCTGGCGGCGATGCGCGCGGTGGTGCGCGCGGTGGACGGGCGCGCGCCGGCCACGCGGTTGACGCAGGC
>DFYA01000028.1:2748-5657 GCA_002382525.1 Opitutaceae bacterium UBA4094 | reverse complement strand
GCGGCCGTCGCTCAAGCCGCCACGGCAACGCCCTGAACGCCAAAGGACCGCCCCAGCTCCCGCGCGCCCACCCACGGGGACAGAGGATACCGTTTATAATCGCTGAACAACGGCCCATTTAAGTCACGCCCACCCCCAATACTACTTGACCTCACCCTATACTAGCACAGATTGACCACGTCACATACGCAGCCCGACATCGCGTCGCCCGCGGCAGTCCTCCGCCGCGTTTCCTTTATTTCTATCTTTTGCCGCGCCACGAGTTTCGCTCGTGAACGGCTCCTCCCCAACCCCGATACCGTCCCGCCCCCACGATGAACACCGTTGTATCTGCTCTCCCGCGCCTCGTTGCGCGTTCACTCCTTCCCCGGACCGCGGCTTCGTTTGCCGCACTCGCCGTGTGCGTCGGCATTCATGCCCAAACCACGTTGATCACTGACGACTTCAACGGCACCGCCGTGAACACCTCGCTCTGGGCCAACGGCAGCACCAATTCCCTCGGCCTCACCACGTTCAACTCCGGCGCGGTCACTCTCGATACCAATCAGGAAACCACCGCCCGCAACGCGCTGCTCTCCCACCAAACCGACATCAACCCGTTCGCCGGCGCGCTGACCATTACGCTCAACGGTCTTGGCCTCACCGGCACGCCCGGCACGAACCCAATTTCGCTCTACGCGTTGGTCGGACACCTGCCGACGGACACCGGCGGCGCGGCGACCGGCGCCCTCGCCTCCACCTACTCCACCGGCGGCGGTGGTTATGGCGGCACCGGACGGACTGGCGGTGCCCTCGGCCTTTCCATCCTTCAATACAACAGCACCGCCCAATTCCAGCTGCAGATCCTCGACAGCGGCTACGTGGACGGCGTGGGAGGCTACGCCAACCCGCTAGGTGGCAATCGCGTGATCACCGCCGCACCGACCGACATCGTTTGGACCATCGACGGCGCCAACTCCACGTTCACCGTCACCCTCACCGGCGCCACGTTCACCACCGGAGCCGAAGCCGGCACGAATACCATCACCGGCTCCTTCACCCGTTTCACCGAGGCAACCTTGGGCGACAACGACGTCTCTCGTTTCGCCATCGGCTCTTTCAACACCGGCACAGGCATCGTTGAAGGCGGCGCCGCCACCTTTGGCAACGTGGCCGTGATGAGCGCGGCCATCCCCGAACCGTCCTCCACCGCCCTCCTCAGCGCGGCCGTCCTCGGCACATTCGCCCTGGTCCGCCGCAATCGCCGCCGCTAACCGCTCGGCGGCGGAGCCACCCTCCGCCGCTGCTCTCGGGGCAATTCGCCTTACCCTCCGAATCTCCCGCCACGGGAGAGGCGCCTGGCCTGCACCCGCCTCTCGCGTTCACGCCCGGCGCAGGCGTCTTCGTTGAGTCATCGCCATGAATACCCCCGCCTTCCCTCGCCCCCGACGCCCCGCCCAGGGCGCGTTTACGTTGATCGAACTGCTCACGGTCATCGCGATTATCGCCCTTCTCGCCGCCATCATCATCGCCGCGATCACCTCCGCCAAAAACCGCGCCCGCCAGTCCCACTCGTTGTCCAACCTCAAGATGCTGGGCCAGGGATTTCTCATCTACGCCAACGATCACCAAGGCCGCCTCCCCAAACACAACCAATCCGACGGTCTCGGCGCGCCGTTCATCATGCCCTTCTGGTCGCAGCAACTCTCCCCCTATATCGGTGCCGTCACCCCGGGCCTGACCGCGTTCAACGGTTCGCGCTACGAACTGAGTGCCACGATGGTCGATCCGACACTCGGCGCCGACGAACACCACCCCTACGGCGATTACGGTAGCAACACCGTGTTCATTGTCCGCGGTCCGCAAGCCGCTCTTTACAACAGCATCGTCAACCCGGCGCGCACCGTCAGCGTGATGACCGCGCAAGAGGTCTCGGGAGGCCGCAGTGTCGGTTCGTGGTATGTCGAGGCCGCCGCCTACGTCGTTCGCCCGACCACATTCAGCAACTTCCAACCCTCCGCCCGTGCGTCCGGCTCGGTGCTCGCCGCCTTCTTCGATGGCAGTGTGCGCGCGATCCCCCAAAGCGACTTCCACGAGAACCGTCGCGCCTATCTGATGAACCCCTGACCAAGGGATGTTTACAGTAACGCGCCCGCGGCCTTCGCGCCCGCCGCCCGATCGTTACTCTCCTTTTCGCGCCGCTCACCACCCCCGCAGGCCGCATTCGGCGCACGGTCTCATTCCCACCCCTTCCCCTCCATGCCCATGTCCCCTCAATCCGCCTCCTCTCCGTCCTCCCGCCTCCCCCGCCGCTTCGACTTACGCTCACGACTGCTCTCGCTTGCTGTCTTCATGTCCGCACCGGCCGCACTGGTTTCCGCCCCCGACACCTACTCGCAACAGATCACACTCACGCCGCGCGACGGCGCCGGAATCGGCACGCTGTCGAGTTACGCCAACATCACGCCGGTCTTCGTCGAAGGCACCGAGACGATTAAAATTCCCGCCTCCGAAGTAAAAGAACTCAACCTCGTCTGGACCTTCTGGCAGCACCGTCGCCCCGACTCTTCCGAGTGGCCGTCGGGCCCCGGAGCCCGCGCCGTCTTCACCCTCGAAAGCGCCGCCGACGTTACGCTGAACCTTCGCACCACCGTGCGTTCCGACGACTGGTCCGCCCTGGTGCCCACACCGGAAATCGTCCTCGAAGCCAACAAACCCACCCGCGTCGAAATCGTCCTGCCCGACGCCCCCGCCACCGCGCCGATCCAGAACATCCGTATTGTCTTCAACGCCTACACCAAGATTCCCGAGCTGAAGATCTCCGACTGGTCCGTCGGCCAAACCGCGCCGGCCAACAAACGCTGAACCGCGCCTCTTTAACGTCCCCTCCCGTCCTCCAGACCCTCGATGATCGACCTCAACCGTCTCCT
>DFYA01000028.1:0-2743 GCA_002382525.1 Opitutaceae bacterium UBA4094 | reverse complement strand
GGCACCGTCTCCGCCTACGGTGGCACCTCGCCGACGTTCGAGAAAAACGCCCAAGGCACCGAGTTCGTCCAACTCCCCGCCACCGGCAAAAACGAAGCCAACTTCGTATGGACCTTCTGGGGACACCGTCGTCCCGCCGCCGACCAATGGCCCGCCGGCCCCAAACACCTGGCCAACGTGACCGTGACCTCCGCCACCGACGTCACGCTGCGCTCGCAACTCTTTGTGCGCTCCAGCGACTGGTCCGCCCCCGTTTCCGGTCCTTCCGTTAAGCTCGTCGCCAACCAGCCCGGCTCGATCGAGTTCCCTCTGCCCGCCTCGCTGCCCACCGGCCCGATCGAGGCCGTCCGCGTGGTGTTCTCCGCCGCCCCCCGCGTGCCCGCGCTCACGATCAACGAATTCTCCGTCGGCGAAAAAGTCGCCGTGGCGGTGTATCCGTCGCAGCATGACGCCTACAACCCCGCGGCGCCGCTCACCATCAACGGCCGCTCCGCTCCCGGCGCTTCGGTGATCGTCCAGGCCCGCGCCGCCGACGGTCGCGTCTTGAAAGACTGGCGCATCACCGCCGGCGCCGACGGACGGTTCTCGTTCCAAGCTGACCCGACCGCCCTGCCCGCGGGCCCGCTGGTCCTTCGCGCCGCCACCCGTCCCGCCTCCGGGGGCGACACCGCCTGGTCCGCCGACGCCTCCGTCTACCTGTATCCAGTTCTTCAGCACAACGTGCGCCTGCCCTCCGTCTCCCGCGACGGTCGCAACTTGATCGTGGACGGAAAACCCTGGGCGTTCCTCGGTCTCAATTACACGCGATTCCTCCTGGAATTCAGCCTGCCCGGCCGCGCCAACCACCAGACGGTCGCCGAGGATCTCCGCCGCTACGGCTCCTGGGGCATCACCGCCCTGCGCGTGCCGCTCCACCTCGGCATGTTCCAACCGCGCCCCGGCGTGTTCCCCGACAGCCCCGACTACGATGGCATCATCAAAGGCCACAAACTCGACGCCGATTTCTTCAAGCTCTTCAACTACTTCGTCGCCGTCGCCGGCCACCACGGCATCCGCGTCATCATCGACTGGCACGAGGTTCCCACCGATCCCTACCGCTACTTTGTCGGCGGCAACTTGAACGAGCAGAAGGAAGGCAAACCCGGCAGCGGCATCGCCTGGCTCTACGACCAGGAAACCAAGAAGGCCGCCGAGCCCGGCAGCGCCGCCCACACCAAGGCCATCGCGGACACCAACCGCTGGCTCGCTCGCCACTTCAAGGGCAACGGCAACATCCTCGGCTTCGAGGCGCCCTACAACGAACCGCACTCCGTCACCGACTCCGCCGACCTCGCCTGGCGCCGCCTCACCGCCGACACCGTTCTCCCCATCATCACCGAGGATCCCACGCGCCTGACTTTCGGCATGCCGCCCGCTTGGGGGCACAGCAACGTGCTCAACTCCGTCACGTGGATGTTGCCCGACCACCTCACCGGCATCACTCCGCACCATTACCTCGGCAATGGTCCGGTCGCGCTCCGCTCCGACGCCAAGAGCCGCCACTCCCCGTGGCTCGCCCGCGATGTTGCCGCGACGTTCGACCACTCGATGTTCGCCGCCGCACTGCCCAACAGCGCCGCACCCGCGCCGATCTTCAACGGCGAATCCGGCGAACATGGCTACGGCTCGTTCTTGCCCGACATGGATCGCCGCGATGCCACGTCTCTCATGGTCGAGGCGCAGCTCTTCCAAACCTACGCCTCCGGCTGGACCGGTTCGCTCGGCTGGACCCTCACCGGCCACAACACCGTCTATGATCCCGTCGTCGATCTCTACGAAATCGCCTACCGCAAGTTCGCCCCGGTGTATGCCGCCGGCCCGATCGATCAGATGAGCGCGCAAGTGCTCTTCGTGCAAAACCCCGCCGCGGTTCCCGTCGCCAACGGTCTCAACCATGCCTGCGTGCCGTTCGCCAAGCTCGCCCTCGATCTTCACCTCGCGCCCGTCCACTACATGACCGACGACCAGCTCCTCGGCACCGGTCTCGTCCAGATGGCCGTCGGACTCGAACAGGTTGAACAGATCGCCACCGGGCTCCGCTACAAGGCCGCCATTGTCGACACGCGCAACCTCGATTCCCGTGCGCTCGACCTGCTCCGGGGCGGCAAACTCCCGCTGCTCGTCATCGACGACGCCGCCAAGCTCTCACGCGAACAACTCGCCACGTTCCTCAAGGGCGCCGGCCTCGCTCTCGACGAAAAAACTCCGTCCGAGTTGCAGCTCATCGAAGGCCCCGGCCACCTGCTCGTGTATCGTCGCTCGGGCGAGAGCGGCACCGCCAAGGTCTTCCCGCGGCTCACGGTGAAAGGATCGTTCCAACTCGTCGACGAACAAGACCGCGTGGTCTTCACCGGCACCGCCGCCGAGCTCGTTCAACGCGGCTTGTCATTTGACCTGCCGAAGTGGCGCACCGCCATCTTCAGCATTCGCGCCCGCTAAGCCGATCCCGGCCATGTCGTCATCAGTCGCTTCCGCTCCCCCGCTGGCCCCGGGGGACTCCCCTCTCGCACGCGGCAATGTGCTCGGGCGACTCAACACCTCGTTCGCGGCAGGCCTGCGCGGTGCCGGCGTTTACACGCGCACCGACCGACAAGACGCCGTCTTCGCTCCCGGCAGCAACCTGAGTGGTGCGGTCGGCGGACGCGCCTTGGCGTTGCAACCCGACCAAGCTTTTCTCTCCGAGATGCTCGCCGTCGCACCGGGC
>DFYA01000130.1 GCA_002382525.1 Opitutaceae bacterium UBA4094 | reverse complement strand
TCCCACCGTCGTCGCGCAGTGGACCGCCGCAGAAAACCGGCCCATCGAGGACATCGCGGCCGACCTCGTCGCCGCAACCCGGCTGCCGCTTTACATTCAGCTCCATGGGCCGTCCGCCGAGACGTTCCTTGCCGAGGCCGCCGCGCTCCGCCGCCTCTCCCCGCTCATCCTGCCCAAGCTTCCTTCGACCACCGAGGGCCTGGTCGCCTGCCGCGCGCTCGCCACGCAAAACATCCCCGTCCTCGTCACCACCGTGTGCTCGGTCAACCAAGCCTACCTCGCCGCCGTCGCCGGCGCCGCGAGCATCTGTCCCTACTACGCTCGTCTCGGCGAAAGCGGACGCGATCCCGCCGAGTTCATCGCCACCGTCGCGCAACTCTACGCCCGCCACGGCCTCAAAACCGAGATCCTCCCCGCCAGCATCCGCACGCTCGAACAGGCCGAGGCCGCCCTCGTGGCCGGCGCGTCCGGCGTGATCATCTTTGACGAGCTCTTCCGCCAGCTCTGCGACCACGGCGTCACGGCGTCGTCCCTCGCCGGTTTCGAAGGCGACTGGGCCAAAACCCTCTACCGCTTCGAGAACAAACTCCCCGCCTGAGCCCGCTCCAACCGCCCCGCGACCCCGCCATGAAACGCGCCACCATTCTCAACCGCGACCTCTCCGCCGCCCTCGCCAGCCTCGGCCACGGCGACCTGCTCATCGTCTGCGACGCCGGTTTCCCCGTGCCGAACGACGCCCGCCGCATCGACCTCGCCGTCTGCCGCGACTTGCCCCGCCTCGAACCCGTCCTCGAGGCCATCGCCGCCGAGTGCGTCTTCGAAAAACTCACCGTCGGCCACGAGGTGCGCGACTACAACCCGTCCCTCCATCGCGAGCTCACCCGCATTTTTCCCGGCCTGCCCGTCGAGTTCGTGCCGCACGCCGACATCATGACCCAACTGGTGCAACGCGCCAAAATCATCGTCCGCACCGGCGCTTTTAACCCCTGGGGCAACATCGTCCTCCACTCCATCCCCGACGTGCCCAAGTGGTTCGAGGCCCCCGGCGTCATCGTGCCCGACTGGTATCGGGCCAGCGTATCCAAATCTTAATTACACCGTCCGCTCCGGCTCCAACCTTTCATCTTCACCGTTTATCTTCACCTGCGCGGCCACGCCGCGCTCCCCCGGCCATGCCCTCCCGCTCCCGCACTTCCGCCCGTTCCACCACCACCGCCGCGCCCTCCGATCCCTGGAACGGTCACCAGCGCCACATTCACCTCGATTTCCACAACTCGCCCTACATCACCGATCTCGCCGCCGACTTCGACGCCACCGCCCTCGCCCGCCGCTTCAAGGCCGCCCACGTCACCAACGTCAACGTGTTCTCCAAATGCGTTCACGGCATGGGCTATTATCCGTCCAAAATCGTCGAGCCCCACCCCGCCCTCAAGGGCCGCGATCTCCTCGGCGAGCTGATCGAGGCCCTCCACCGCGAGGGTATCCGCGCGCCGATCTACACCATCATCGGCTGGGAGGAGAACCTCGCCCAGAAACACCCCGATTGGATGCAGCTCTGCGCCGACGGCACCTTCGCCCAAAACGCCGGCGCCTCCGACGGCTTCTCCTCCGCACCGGGACGCTACCGCTGGCTCAACTTCCTCCACCCCGACTACCAGGACTACTACGAGGCCCACCTCGACGAGTTGCTCAAAAACTACCCCTGCGACGGCTTCTGGCTCGATATGCTCGTCGTCCACCCCAAGGCCGACTGGAGCGACCACGCCCTCGCCTTCCGCAAAAAACACGGGCTCCTCGGCGGCGACGCCCTCACCCACGCCCGCTACGAAGCCGCCGCGCAGGCCGCCTTCACCCGTCGCTTCAGCAAACAGATCCGCGCCCGCGCCCCGCGCGCCTCGATCTTCTACAACGCCGAGAACCGTCTCTTCACCCGCGCCGACCTCGGCGCCACCCGCCGCGCTGCCGACCAGACCCACTTCGAGATCGAGTCGCTCCCTGCCGGCATGTGGAACTACCACCACTTCCCGCGCGTCGCCCGCAACCTCCGCGCCCGCGCCCCCTTCATCGGCATGACCGGCCGCTTTCAACAAATGTGGGGCGACTTCGGCGGCATCAAACCCGTGCCCGCCCTCGAATTCGAATGCTTCCGCACCCAGGCCCTCGGCGGAGCCAACTCCGTCGGCGACCAACTCCACCCGCGCGGCACCCTCGACGAAGGCGCTTACCAGCTCATCGGCGAGGTCTTCGCCCAATGCGCCGTCGCCGAGCCCTTCTACGCCGGCGCCCGCCCGTGCCCGACCGTCGCCCTCGTCTGCCCCCACGACCCCGATGTTGACGAACACCGCTCCACCCTCGTCGAAGAGGGCCTCGTCGCTCTGTGTCAGGAAAACCACTACGACTGCGCCGTGGTCAACGAAGCCGACGACCTGCGCCCCTTCGATCTCGTTCTCCTCGGCGACGGCACGCGCCTCACCGAAAAACTCCGCGCCCACCTCGAGGCCTACGCCGCCGCCGGCGGCAAAATCCTCGCCGCAGCCGACACCGTTTTCACCTCAACCGAACCCGGCACGCCCGGCTGGGGCCCGTTCTCCGGCCTCACCCGCCTCGGCGAAGGCGCCTTCGCTCCCGCCTACCTGCGCGCCCGCGCCTCCGGCCCGCTCGCCGCCGCGCTCGGCGCCGACGACCGCGTCATCTACCAGCGCGGCCTGCGCGTCAAAGCCGCCAAGGGCGTCTCCGTCTGGGCCGACCGCGTCGCGCCCTATTTCCAGCGCAGCGACCTGCGTTTCTGCTCCCATTTCCAAGCCCCGCCGCAGGACAAGATCGCCGGCGAGATCGCCGTCGCCGGAGCCGACACCTGGGCCTATTTCGCCGACCCGATTTTTTCCGAATACCGGCAGAGCGCCAACTTGGCCGTCGCCCGCGCCTTCGCCGCCACGCTCACCCGCCTCATCGGCCCCGCGCCCCACGGCCACGGATTAAAGAGCACCGTGCGCCTGTATCCGCTGCGCCACGGACGCGACCTCAAGCTCACGCTCCTGCACTACGTGGCCGAACGCCGCGCCTTAAACCAAGACATCATCTCGGAAAAACTCAGCTTCGCGGGACAAACGCTCCGCCTCCCCGCGCACGTTGCCGCCGTGCGCGACGCCGCTACGGGCGAGCCCCTCGCCCGCACCGCCGACGGCGGCTTCGCCCTTCCCGTCACCGAAGGCCGCCTGCTCCTCGATGTCCCCGGCTTTTTCACAAATCGCTAAACGACCTAAGATCCGGCTCTCTCCCCCGGGAACGCCGAGCTCCAGCTCGGCCTCCCCTCACCGATTCCTCGAGTGGCTCGCATACCGAGGGAACTGACTCCAGTTGATCGCCAACTGATACAGCATCTCCCGCGTCAACCGCTCCCGCACCACTAGGCACTCGGCGCGCTCATAGAGGTTACACCGCTCCCGGGGATCCGCGCGCAGATCGTAGAGCTCGCCCGACACCGGCCCGTCGCCGCGCCTCGCCGCATTCAGATAGCCGTCGAAGAACAAAATCAGTTTCCACTCCGGCGTGCGCCACATGTAAGCCGGCGCATGCAGAATCTCCTCGTAGCCGTGACTGTGAAACTCCGCAAACCCGCCGCGTCGATACGAGGGCTGCAACAAACTCTCGCCCGGCAACTCCTGCGGATGCGGCAGACCGGCCGCTTCGAGTAGCGTAGGCACGATGTCCACCAACTCCGCGCACCGTGAATCGCGGCTCCCCACCCGCGCCGCTTCGATGCCCGGTCCGGCCATAATCAACGGCACGCGCACGCTCGCTTCGTAGAGCGAGTATTTGCTGAACCGCCACCGCTCCCCGAGGCTCTCGCCGTGGTCCGAAGTGAAGAGCACGAACGTATTCTCCAACTCGCCCGTGCTCTTCAGGTGTTCCAACACGCGGCCAAACTGCGCGTCCACGTAAGTGCAGAGCGCGTAATACCGCCGCCACACTTCGCGCCGCTCGCGTTCCGGCAGCGCCGTCCAACGGGTCATGATTTCGTCCGAGTGATACATGTTGTAGTGCCGCGGCAATGACGCGCCTTCGGGCGGCAACTCCACGTCCGGCACATCGTCGAGCGAATATATATCCGCATAATCCTGCGGCACCTCCAACGGCGCGTGCGGTGCCTCGAAGGACAGATATAGGTGCCACGGACCGCCACGTTTTTTTGCCCGGCGCAGCGCGTCGAGCGCCTTCGTCATGAGCCAGCCTTCGCGCATCTCCGCCCCGGTGCAGTCACCCACCCGGCCCACATATCCCTCGAAACTTTCTCCGCCCGAGTTGGGACTCACCGTGCGCCACCACGCCTCAGATCGCCGCGCCGTTTCCGGATCATCCTCGCGGTGAAATACCGTGTGCGGTTCGTGCCACATCGTGTTCGCCGATCCGCTCATGTAGCGCCAATCAAAGCCCCGCGTGCTGCGCTCGGGCACCGGGATGTCGCGCCCCGGGCGCGTGGGCATATACCAATGCGTTTTCCCGCAGCCGATCGTCAGATAACCCGCCGCCTGCAAACGCTGGAACAACGTTGGCACCGGCATCAAGTCGTCGCTATGGATCGCCTGGTTGTTGTTCCGCACGCCGACTTGCGAGGGATACAGCCCCGTCGTCAGCGAGTAGCGGCTCGGCACGCATTGCGGGTTCTGGCACACCGCCTGGTCAAACCACACGCCGCGTGCTGCCAACGCGTCGAGATGCGGCGTCTTCACCTCGGGCCGCGCCCGCCCAAGGCAGTCCCAACGATGCTGGTCGGTCATCAAAAACAGAATGTTCGGCGCCTTCCGTGGTTCGCTCATGAGACACCGAGTTAACCCGACGCGCCGCCGCACCGGGAGCCAGCGCGCTCTTTACTCTAAAGCCACGCCTCGTTTGTCGCCGCGTCCGCGACGCGCAGGCTGCTCGCGCCGACCGCCCCGCGCTCGCTCGCCGAGTTCACCCCCCACCCCCCTGCCCGTCATGACCACCCCGTCATTCCTCCGTCGCGCCGTAGTCCTCGTCGCATGCTTCACCTCCGCGCTGCTCACCCCCGCGCTCGCACAAACGATCTCCTATCCCGCCAACGCCCACCTCGTCCTCGATGTCACCACCTACGGCGCCACCGGTGACAACAACCCCGCCTCTGCCGCCGCCAACACCGCCGCCTTCCAGTCCGCCCTCGCCGCCACCCGCCCGGGCGGCGCGCATGCCGGCAAAATCCTTCACGTCCCAAACGGCATCTACTACCTCGCCGACACGATCACCGGCGGCACCAGCGGCGCGCAGAGCAGCCGGCTCCACCTCCAGGGTCAAAGCCGCACCGGCACCGTCCTTCGGCTGGTCGACTGTGCCGCAGGCTTCGGCAACGCCTCCACGCCCAAACCCCTCATCCGCCTCCTCGACGCGCCGGCTGCGAACGACGCGTTTCAAAACTTCGTTTCCCACCTCACCATCGACGTGGGCTCCAACAATCCCGGCGCCGTCGCCCTCGATTTCCACACCAACAACGGCGGCGGCGTAAACAACGTCACACTGCGCGGCCCCGCCACCGCCCACACCGGCCTCGCCATCACGCGCAACCTCGCCGGCATCGGCCTCCTCCAAAACCTGCGCATCGAGGGTTTCCGCACCGGCGCACACATTGCACACTTCCACGTCGCCTTCGTTTTCGACGCCTGCGAATTCGCCGGCCAGTCCGAAGTCGCCGTGCTCAACAACGACAAGCCGCTCTCGTTCTTCGACTGCGTCAGCGAAAACTCAGTCCCGTTCCTCCGCACCGTCTCCCCGGGCGCGCAAATCGTCATCGTCGATTCGCTTCTCCTCGGCGGCTCCGCCTCGGTTCCTGCGATCGACAATACCGCCGGCGCCCAGGTCTTCCTGCGCAACAACACCGTCACCGGTTACGCCCACGCCTACGCCGACGGCGCCACCACCGTCTCCAACGCCAACGCTTCCGGCGAATTCGTCTCCCACGGAATTCTCTCGCTCAACGCCTCCACGCCGTTCCGTTCACTGGACATCCCCGTCGCTCCCGTCCCCGTCGTCGCGTGGGACGCCCCCACCGGCTTCGTCCTCTACGACGATCCCGCCAACATCCCCACGACCACCATCTCCGACCCGGGCGTCTGGGCCGTCGTCGACGGGTCGCGCCTCAGCTCCACCGGCGGCTGGCTGGACGATACCGCCCTCGTCCAAGCCGCGCTCAACAGCGGCGCGCGCACCATCGCCTTTGCTCCCGAGAAAATCATCGACCTCACCGGCACCGTGACCGTCGGCGGCAACGTCCGTCGCATCCTCGGACTCGGCGCCGAGGTGATCGTTCGCTCGCCCTTCAACAAGGCGACCGGCCAGCCCGTCTTCCGCTTCGTCGACGGCGTCCACCCGGTCGTCTCTTTCTCCGGCATCGACAACAGCAACCTCTGGAGCCTGCGAACCTGCGTGTTCGTCGAAAACCAACGCTCCGGCGATCTCGTTCTCGAAAACATCCAGAGCCAGTTCATGCCGTTCTACCAAAACACTGCCGCCGCCACCGGTCGCGTGTTCTTCGTGAACAGTTTCGTCAACCCGCACTACGCCGACGCCAACGGACTCGAACTGCCCGCCATCACCCTCACCGGCCAGACCGCCCACGCCCTTCAGCTCAACACCGAGTTGCTCGGCTCCTCCCACGGCATGACGCACACCTCCGTGCCCTTTGTCATCAACGACGGCGGCGTGCTCACCCTCCGCGGCTTCAAATTCGGCGAGGAACACGGCCCCTACCTGCACACCAAGAACGGCGGCTTCACCGAGGTCCTCGGCGGCGTGGTCAACGTCACCGACCTCGGTGGCGCCAACCCCGGACAGTATCCGTTTTCTCATGACAACGCGCGCGTCGCCTACGTCGCCGTCGAGCGCAAGCGCGACAACTCCGGCAACTACCCGACCCACACCGTCGTTCTGCGCGAGACCCGCGACAGCGTCACCGCAGACCTCCTCCCGTCCGACACCCCGCTCCGCCTCGGCGGCGCCCCCGGGGGGTTCACCCTCCCGCTCTATGTGAGCTACGACCGTCTCACCGGCACCGCCGCCCACGGCAGCGCCGCCTCCGGCCGTATCCGCAGCGACGATCTTCTCACCACCGACGCCACCTCCAACTCCCTCAGCGTCGGAAAAACCAGCGACTCGCCCAACAAGACTTGGGTCTCCGTCATCGAGTTCTACCTCCCCGGCCTCGCCGACGAACTCGCCTACGCCGAGTCCGTGCAGCTCCACCTCACCGTCTCCCAACGTCACGGCTGGACCGGCCCCGGCCGCGTCATCGTCGAAGCCTTCAACGCCTCCGGCGACGGCGGCGTCACCCTCGACGACACATCCGCCTCCGCCACCGAGATCGCCGCTGTCGACGGTGCCCCGCTCGTCGTCGGCCAACGCGTCAGCTTCGACATCACCGCCGCCGCCAAGGCCGCCAGCTCCGCCGGCCACACCCACCTTGCCGTCCGCCTCGTTTCCGATGTCCCCGACGCCTCGACGAGCGATCAGGTGGTGTTCT
>DFYA01000260.1:7874-14096 GCA_002382525.1 Opitutaceae bacterium UBA4094 | reverse complement strand
GCCAGCGGCTGCCGACGCGAGATGATAAAAATACTCGCGCTCACCATGCCGATCGACTGCACCGCGAAACTAAAATCCCGCCCCATGCTCGCCGGCTGATCGAACAGCAGCACCAAAATCGGAAATCCCACGGTGCCTCCGCCCATCGGCGTCGAGCCCGCTACATAACTGCCCAACGCCATCGCCACCGAGATCGGCCAATGCGCCACCACTTGCGCCCACTGGTCCATGCCAAACACCAACCAGCTCCACGTCGCGTAGAAGCCGGCGATCCAGATGAACCAAATCCACAACCGCGGCTTGGGAGGAGCGAGTAACGTCATTCGCCGGGAAGTAGAACGGGCGCGCGGCAAAGCGGAAGCCGTTACTCCGCATAAATTGCCATGCGCACTTCTCGCCAATCGGGCGGTCAAGACTCACGACATCTCATGAGCACGCCTTCCTCGGATTCCTTCCACGTCGCCACTCCGCACACGCTCGACCCTGCGGACGTGCTTGGCCAACTCAACTCCACGCCCGACGGCCTCTCCGCCGCCGAAGCCGCCCGGCGTCTCGAAGCCGTCGGCCCCAACCGCCTCCCGCAGCCCCCGCGCGACGGAGCCTTTAAGCGGTTCTTCAAACATTTTAACGACCTGCTGATCTACGTGCTGATCGGCGCTGGCCTGATCACCGCTTTTCTGGGCCACTGGCTCGATACCGCCGTCATCTTCGGCGTCGTGGTTATTAACGCCGTCATCGGTTTCATTCAGGAGGGCAAAGCCGAGCAGGCCCTCGAAGGCATCCGCAAGATGCTCTCCCTCCACGCCCACGCCCGCCGCGACGGCGTCTGGTCCGAAATCGATGCCGAACACCTCGTCCCCGGCGACATCGTGCGACTCCGCTCCGGCGACCGCGTGCCCGCCGATCTCCGCCTCATCGACACCAACAACCTCCGCATCGAAGAATCCGCTCTCACCGGCGAATCCGTGCCCGCCTCCAAATCCACCGACGCCACCGGCGCCGAGGCCGGCATCGGCGACCGCCACGGCATGGCCTACTCCGGCTGCCTCGTCTCCGCCGGCCGCGGTGTCGGCGTCGTCATTGGCACCGGCTCGGCCACCGAACTCGGCCGCATCACCCAAATGATCGCCAACGTCGAAAAAGTCGCCACTCCGCTCACCCGTCAGATGGCCGCCTTCGGTAAGATCCTCTCCATCGCGATTCTCACGCTTGCCGTGCTCATGTTTGCCATCGGCTGGTGGTTTCACGACTACGCCGTCGCCGACCTCTTCCTCGCCTCTATCGGCTTCGCCGTCGCCGCCATCCCCGAGGGGTTGCCCGCCGTCCTCACCATCACCCTCGCGATCGGCGTGCAACAAATGGCCCGCCGTAACGCCATCACCCGCCGCCTCGACGCCGTCGAAACTCTTGGTGCCGTCACCGTGATTTGCTCCGACAAAACCGGCACCCTCACCCGCAACGAGATGACCGCCCGCCACGTGATCACCCGCGCCGCCTCCTACCAGGTCACCGGTTCGGGCTACGATCCAGAAGGTAAACTCACTCGCGATCAGTCCGACGCCCTGCTTTCCCACCACCCCGACCTCCGCGCCCTCGTCGAGACCATGGCCATTTGCAACGATTCACTCATCGGCCTCAACACCGATGGCCACTGGCACGTCACCGGCGAACCCACCGAAGGCGCGCTCGTCACCCTCGGCCGCAAAGCCGCCTTCGATCCCGCGCCCCACGAGCGCATCGCCGCCATCCCCTTCGAGTCCCACAATAAATTTATGGCCACGCTCAACCGCGTGCCCGACCACCCCGCCCTGCGCCTCCACGTCAAAGGCGCGCCCGACCGGCTCCTCGCCCGCTGCGCCCGACAACTCGCCGCCGACGGCCGCTCCACCGAAATCCTCGACCACGCCTTCTGGGAACACGCCCTCCACGACCTCTCCTCGCTCGGCCTGCGCGTGCTCGCCGCCGCGTCGCGCGACACGGACGCCGCCAAGACCGATCTCTCGCTCGACGACCTCGATTCCGACCGCGACACGGGACTCGTTTTCCTCGGTCTCGTCGGCATCACCGATCCGCCGCGCCCCGAAGCCATCAAGGCCATCAAGATCTGCCGCGAGGCTGGCATCCGAGTGAAAATGATCACCGGCGACCACGCCGGCACCGCCACCGCCATCGGCCGCGAAATGGGCATCACCGACCATGACCACGCCATCACCGGCGCCGAACTCGAGGCCGCCTCCGACGAACAACTCCGCCAGGTCGTGCGCGACCACGACATCTTTGCCCGCACCAGTCCCGAACACAAACTCCGCCTCGTCACCGCCCTTCAGGCCAACCGCGAGGTTGTCGCCATGACCGGCGACGGCGTCAACGACGCCCCCGCCCTCAAGCGCGCCGACGTCGGCATCGCCATGGGCATCAAAGGCACAGAGGCCACCAAGGAAGCCGCCGAGATCGTTCTAGCCGACGACAACTTCGCCTCCATCGAACGCGCCGTCGAGCAAGGCCGCGTCATCTACGACAACCTGCGCAAGGCGATCGCCTTCATCCTGCCCACCAATGGAGCCCAGGCCTTCGTCGTCCTCGGCGCGGTTGTATTCGGTTGGACACTACCGCTGGAGCCCGTGCAGATCCTGTGGGTCAACATGGTCATCGCCGTCACCCTCGCCATCGCGCTTGCCTTCGAGCCGGCCGAGCCGGGTCTCATGCAACGGAGCCCCCGCTCGGCCGACGCGCCGATGATCGACGGACACATGCTCTGGCGCGTTGGCTTCGTCTCCGTGCTCATCGGCGGCGCCACCATCGCCGTGTTTCTCCACGAATTAAGCGTCGGCACCCCCGTCGCGGTCGCGCGCACGCTCGCGGTGAACACACTGGTCTGCGCGCAGGTTTTTTATCTGTTTAACAGCCGCTATCTGCGCGCCAGCAGCCTCACGTTGCACGGCCTCTTCGACAACCGCGCCATCTGGATCTCGGTCGCCGTGCTCGCCGTGCTCCAACTCGTCTTCGTTTATGCGCCGTTTATGAACAATTTGTTCCGCACCGTGCCACCGGAAGCTCGCCATTGGTTCATACCGTTCGGCATCGGCGCCGCCGTCTTCGTGTTGGTCGAGCTCGAAAAATACCTGATCAACCGGTTCGTGAAGTGACAGCCCCGGCGGGGCTCGTCGCCGGCTGGTCCTCCTGCTACGTCAGCTTGACGCGCTGGCGACTAAACTCGTCACACAGGGTGAGAATTTCCTTAGCCGAGCCGAGCGTGAGCGCCTTGTCGGCGAGCGCCTGCGCATCGGTGAGCTTCATGGAACGCACCAGGTATTTCACCGCCGGGATCAAAGGCGGCGTCATGCTCAACTCGTCGACGCCGAGGCCCAACAGCAACGGCGCATAAATGGCGTCGCCCGCCATCTCGCCGCACACGCTCACCTTGATCTTCTGCTTGTGCGCCGAGTCGATGATGAACTTCAACATGCGCACTACCGCCGGATGAGTCGGTTCGTAAAGATGAGCGATGCGATCATTCACGCGATCCACCGCCAGGAGATACTGGATCAGGTCGTTCGTCCCGATGCTGAAAAAATCACAGTCTTTCGCCAGCAGGTCCGCCGTGATAGCGGCGCTCGGAATCTCGATCATCGTGCCGACTTCGAGATTGGGATTAAAAGCGATCTTCTTGGCCTTGAGTTCCTCTTTGCACTCCGCAAGCACGGCGTTCGCGCGGGCCAGTTCCTCGCGTCCGCTGATCATTGGATACATCAGCTGGATGTCGCCGAACGCGCTCGCCCGGAGCACCGCACGCAGCTGGTCTTTGAAGATCTTCGGATTGTCTAAACAGAAGCGAATCGCCCTGTATCCAAGAAATGGATTATCCTCCTTCGGGAACAGGTGAGTGTGTCCGGCCATCGGTTTGTCACCGCCGAGATCGAGCGTGCGAATGACCACCGGCGCCGGCGCGAGCGCCTCGGCCACGTCTTTGTAAGCGCGAAACTGTTCCTCTTCGCTCGGCACGTAACCCGCGTTGAGATAAAGAAACTCGGTGCGGAAGAGGCCCACACCGTCAGCAAGATATTCTTTCACCAACGCCGTCTCGTCGGCCTTCTCGATATTCGCGCGCAACGTGATCGCCACACCGTCCAGCGTCACCGCAGGACGCCGGTTTGCTTCCATCAGGCGTTGCTCGAACCCTTTTTTCTGAAGCTGAATCTGCCCGTAACGGAAAAGCGTCTGCTGCGTCGGGTTCAGGACCACCAAGCCCTCGTAACCGTCCACAAGAATCCAGTCTCCCTGCTGCACCTGCGTCGTCAGATCGCGCACGCCGACCACCGCCGGCACTTTCATCGAACGCGCCACGATGACTGCATGACTGGTCTTGCTGCCGGAATCGGTGACGATCGCCAGTGCCTGGGAGCTATCGATCCCCGCTGCGTCCGAGGGCGAAATGTCGTTGGCCACCACAACTCGCTTTTCGACGAGTTGGCTGAGACTCTGGCTTGAGTGACCGAGCAGATTCTGTAGCACGCGCTGAGCGACGTCACGAATGTCTCCCGAGCGTTCGCGCAGGTATTCGTCGTCGATCTCCGAGAACGCCTTGATGTAGCGCTGCGAAACTTTGTTGAAGCAGGTCTCGATGTTTTGGCCGCTCGACTCGAACTCACGAATCGTCTCCGAAATCAGCGCCTGGTCTTCCAGCACCAGCAAATGCGCATCGAAGATCCTCGCCTCTTCGGGCCCGAGATTTTTGTCCACCTCGGACATGATCTTTTGGATCTGTTGGCGCGTGACCAAGATAGCCTGCTCGAAGCGCGCGATTTCACCCAAAGATTTGTCCGCCTCGACCTGATAGGCCGGCACTTCGACGTCGCTCTGAAGATACAGAAACGCCTGTCCATACGCGATTCCGTGCGAGGCGGGGATGCCTTGCACCATGATCTCGGTTTTACCGCGTTTGTCCGTGGGCATTCAAAAGTGTCCGTCTGACCGGGGTTGGACTCAGGACGCCAGACGATAACGGCTCCGGCGCACGCGGGGTCAACTCGCTTTTGTTAATCGACGCCGGCTTTTTGCGCACAAGTCACATCAGTCGCGTCTCGATCACAAAAGCTTCGTGCCCCCAAAGGTCGTGGATACGCGCCGCCACCGCCGCAACAGGCGTAGCGTCCGACACAAACGCGAAACACGCGCTGCCACTCCCGCTCATGCGCGGAGCCAGCCCAAACTCCTCCCGCAAACACCCTAAAGCCGTGGGTAGCGCGATGTATTTAGCGAAGGCCGACGCCTCCATATTATTAAAGAGCAACTCTTCTGCGGGTGCGACCGACCGACCGATCCATCCCGCCAAACGCTCCTCCGCTTTGAATGAAGGCAAGTAAGGCGAGGGCACCGTCTTCATCATCTGACGATACGCCCATGCGGTGTTGACGCTCACCGCCGGTTTAAAAATCAACACCCGCCGTCCGCGCAATCGGCTCGCGGCGTGCTCAGGCAACGCATGCACCACTTCGCCTCGTCCGCGCATAATGACCGGCCCGCCCTGCAAAAACAGCGCGCAATCCGAGCCGAGGTTCGCGGCCACCTGCGCCATCGCCTCCGCACCGAGTCGACCGCCCGCGAGCCTGTTCAACGCCACCAACGCCGTCGTCGCGTTGCTGCTCCCGCCTCCCAAACCTGCGCCCATCGGGATGCGTTTCTCCAAAGAGAAATGCGCCCCCCCGGTCCAACCGGTTGCCTCCGCAAACGCCCGCGCCGCCCGCAACACGAGATTCGTTTCGTCGATCTCCAAAGTCGGCTCGTCGCACGCCAAAGAGAAGCCCGCCTCGCGCGGTTCCACCGTCAACGTGTCGCCAAACTCCACCGGCGTCGCGACCGACACCAGATTATGGAACCCGTCCTCCCTCCGGCCGGTGATGGCGAGAAACAGATTCAATTTTGCGGGACTATGCAGAACGATCATGGCGGCGGCGTGTCCGCGAGCATCCGCCCAACCCGCCGCCGCCCGCCAGCCCGATTTCAGTGTTTTTTGGGATTTGGCATTTGGGCGTTTGGAACTTTCCCTGCCTCCATGCCTTGCGATCTCATCCTCGCCCTCGACGTCCCCACCCGTGAAGAAGCCGCCCCCCTGCTCCGCCAGCTCCGCGGCGAGTTGCGCTGGGTAAAGATCGGCCTGCAAATGTTCACCGCCTACGGTCCCGACTACGTGAAGGCGGTCGCCGACGAAGGCTTCAACATCTT
>DFYA01000260.1:0-7795 GCA_002382525.1 Opitutaceae bacterium UBA4094 | reverse complement strand
TGCTTGAACTTGGCGTCGGCGTCACGCCCGAGGCCCAGGTTTCCCGCCTCGGCCAACTCGCGTCCGACGCCGGTCTCACCGGACTCGTTTGCTCGCCCCTGGAAGTCGGCATGCTCCGCCAACAACTCCCCGCCGGCATGCAACTCGTCACCCCGGGCATCCGCCCCGCAGGCGATGCCGGTGGCGACGACCAAAAGCGCATCATGACCCCCGCCGACGCCGCCCGCGCCGGCTCCAGTTACATCGTCGTCGGCCGCCCCATCCTCAAAGCCAAGGACCCCGTCGCCGCCACCCGCGCCATCCTCACCGATCTCAAAAACGCCTAAAACCTATGCCCCGCACCGCCGCCATCCTCCTCGCCGCCGGTAGCGGCCAACGCATGAACGGAACCGTCGAGGACAAGATCCTCGCCCCGCTCGGCGGTCGCCCGCTCTTCCTGCACTCCGCCACGGTCTTCGTAGAGAGCGGCGTGGCCGACTTCTACGTCATCGTTTACCGCGACCAGAAGCAGATGCTCGAACTCTCCGCCTACGCGCCGACGCCCGCGCTCTTTGTCCCGGGCGGAGCCGACCGTCAGGACTCCGTCGCCGCCGCCCTCGCCGCGCTCCCGCCCGACATCGGCAAAGTGTTTATCCACGACTGCGCCCGCCCCTTTGTGCGCGTGGATCAGCTCATCGCCCTCCACAAAATCGTCCTGCGCGAAGACGCCGTTGTGCTCGCCCACCGCGTGACCGACTCGATCAAACAGCACAGCGACACCGGCCACCTCAAGTCCCTCCCGCGCGAAAAACTCTGGGCCATGGAAACACCCCAGGTCTTCGCTCGCGACCTCATCGTCGCCGCTTACGAACGTGTAGCCAAAAAGAAACTACGCATCACCGACGACGCCGCCGCCGTGGAACTCTTGAAGCACCCCATCGCCATTCTAGAAAACCCGCACGCCAATCCCAAGCTCACCACGCCCGCCGACATCGCGTGGTTCGAATACCTGCTCTTCCAGCAATCGTGAGCGCGCTCAACCTCCGCGTCGGCCACGGCTACGACATTCACCGTATCGTCCCCGGTCGCCCCATGGTCCTCGGCGGCGTGCGCTTCGAAACCGACTACGGGCTCGACGGTCATTCCGACGCCGACGCCCTCACCCACGCGATCTGCGACGCGCTCCTCGGCGCCGCCGCGCTGCCCGACATCGGTCACTTCTTCCCGAACACCGATCCAGCCTACAAAAACATCGACTCGCAGGTCCTCCTCCAGCGCGTGGTCGCCGAACTCGCCAAGCTCGGCTGGCAGATCGTGAACATCGACGCGTCGGTTATCGCGGAGAAACCCAAGATCTACCCGCGCCTCGCCGAGATGAAGGCCGGCTTGGCGAAGTCAACCGGCCTTCCCATCGACCGCGTCGGCCTCAAGGCCACCACCAATGAGGGCGTTGACCAAATCGGCCAAGGCCAAGCCATCGCCGCCCACGCCGTCGCCCTGATCACACGATCCGCTTAATCCGTCCCTTTCGTGTGTTTCGTGGTCACCAAAACACCGTGCCTCTCCGCTCCGATTCTTCCGTGTATTCCGTGTGTTCCGTGGGCATCCACTCCGTGATCGCTCCATCTCTTCCGTCCCTTTCCGCTTTTCGTGTATTTCGTGTGTTTTCGTGGTTAAAAAATCCGTGATCAATCTCCTCCGTTCGCCGCGCCGCCTCTCGCCTCTTCTCCTTTGTTTTGTCGGCGCCTTATCCGCCATCGCGCTCGGCCTCACCGGCTGCGCCAAACGCGAGACCGCCGCCGAGCGCGGCATTCGCGATCAGATCCTTCATCGCGGCATGGGCCCTGAAGTGGCCGATCTCGACCCGCACCTCGGCACCACCGCCAACGACTACACCGTCCTCTCCGCCCTGTTCGAGGGCCTCGTCGCCGAACACCCCGAAACCCTCGCCCCCGTCCCCGGCGTCGCCACCCACTGGGACGTTTCTCCCGACGGCCTCACCTACACGTTCCACCTCCGCGCCGAAGCCAAGTGGTCCAACGGCGACCCNNTCTCTCCTCTACATCGTCCAAAACGCCCAAGCCTTCCACAAGGGCACCCTCACCGACTTCACCCAAGTCGGTTTCGTCGCCCCCGACGACCACACGCTCCGGATCACGCTCGCCTACCCCGCGTCCTATTTCCTTTCGTTGCTCCAGCACTGGGCGTGGTGGCCCGTGCATCTCCCGACGCTCGCGCAACACGGCTCGCCCTACGAACGAGGCAACCGCTGGGCGCGCGTCGGCACGTTTGTCGGTAACGGGCCGTTCACCCTCAAAGAATGGCGCAACGGCCAACACATCGACGTCGCCAAATCGCCCACCTACTGGGACGCCGCCACCGTTCGCCTCAACGGCATTCGTTTCCATCCCATCGAGGACCTCAGCGCCGAGGAGCGTGCCTTCCGCTCCGGCCAACTCCACCTCACCGAGGCGCTCCCCGTCGGCAAAGTTAACGCCTACCGCGCCTCCGCCCCCGACCTCCTCCGCATCGATCCCTACCTCGGCACTTATTACTACACGCTCAACGTCAACCACCCGTTCCTCGCCGACGTTCGTATCCGCCGCGCGCTCGCCCTCTCCGTGGACCGCGCCGGCGTCGTGGAAAAAATTCTCGGTGGCGGCCAGACAACCGCCCACGCGTTCACCCCGCCCGACACCGCCGGCTACACCCCGACCGCCCGCATCGAAACCGATTTCGACGAAGCCCGCCGCCTACTCGCCGAAGCTGGTTTCCCCATGGGCCAAGGCGCCCCGGTCCTCGATATCCTGCTCAACACGTCCGAAAACCACAAAATCATCGCCGAGGCCCTGCAAGCCACCTGGCGCGAACAACTCGGTCTCGATATCCGCCTCAACAACATGGAGGGCAAAAGCGTGCTCGCCGCCCGTCGCGCTCGGGATTTTCAGATCCTCCGCTCCTCCTGGATCGGCGACTACAACGACCCCGCCACGTTCCTCAACGTCTGGACGTCCACCAGTGGTAACAACCACAGCGGCTGGTCGAGCCCCGCCTACGATCAGCTCATCCACGACGCCGCCCGCGCCGCCGATACCGAAGAGCGACGCAACTTCTTCCAGCAAGCGGAGTCCCTTCTCATCGCCGACGCCCCGTTCATCCCGATCTACCACTACACCCACGTCTTCCTAAAACACCCCTCTGTGCGCGGCTGGCATTCCAACCTCCTCGATCACCACCCCTACAAACACGTCTGGCTGGAAAAATGATACTCCCCTTCACGAGCCCTCCGCCTCTTTCGCATCCGCGTATTAACCGTCCGTTCTTCCAACTCATGCAACTCCGCCGCGCCGCCCTCCTTGCTACCGCCGCCTTCGCCCTGATCCTCGCCTCCGGCTGCGGCAAAAAAGACTCCGCGTCATCCCGCTCCGCCGACGGCTCGGCACCGAAGATCCTCCGCGTCGGCAACGGCGCCGAGCCCACCGACCTCGACCCGCACGTCGTCACCGGCGTCGGCGAACACAAGATCATCACGTCGCTCATCGAGGGTCTCGTCACGTATTCAAAAGATGGCGACACCGCACCCGGCGTCGCCGAGCGCTGGGATATCTCCGAAGACGGGCTCACCTACACGTTCCATCTGCGCGAGAACGCCAAGTGGTCCAACGGCGACCCCGTCACCGCGCACGATTTTGTCGGCTCCTTCAAACGCATCCTCACGCCCACCCTCGGCGCCGAATATTCCTACAAGTTATTCCATCTCGTCGGCGCCGAGGAGTTCAACCTCGGCAAACTCACCGACTTCTCCCAAGTCGGCGCCAAGGCCCTCGACGACCGCACGCTCCAGCTCACGCTCAAGCACCGCACGCCCTTTCTGCTCGAATCGCTTAAGCACTATGCGTGGTTCCCCGTCCACCTGCCCACCGTCCAAAAATTCGACGGCCTCACGCGCAAAGGCAGCCTCTGGACACGCGCCGGCAACTTCGTCGGCAACGGCCCGTTCAACCTGGTCGATTGGCGCCCGAATCAAAAGATCACCGTCACACGAGCGCCAACCTACTGGGATGCCGCCAACGTGAGCCTCGACGGCATCGAGTTTTTCGCCATCGAAAGCTCCGACACCGAGGAACGCGAATTCCGCACGGGCCGCCTCGACGTCGCCTACAGCCTGCCGCTCTCCAAGATCGAGACCTACCGGCGTAATCACCCCGACACCTATCGCGCGACGCCCTACTACGGCACTTACTTTTACCGGCTCAACGTCACCCAAAAACCCCTCGACGACAAACGCGTCCGCCGCGCCCTCGCCCTCGCCATCGACCGCGAATCCATCATCAAAAACATCCTTCGCGACGCCGGCCAAACCCCCGCCTTCAACTTCACGCCGCCGTCCGACAAGTTCACCTCCGAGGCCCGTATCGCCGGCGACCTCGCCGAAGCCAAACGCCTGCTCGCCGAGGCCGGTTATCCCGAGGGTCGGGGCATGCCGCGTGTAGAGATTCTCTTTAACACCCTCGAAAGCCATCGGGTAATCGCCGAGGCCATCCAGCAGATGTGGCGCACGCGCCTCGGTGTGAACGCCGGCATCTTGAATCAGGAGTGGAAGGTCTATCTCGATTCCCAACAGACGCTCAACTACCAGGTCGCCCGCGCCGGCTGGATCGGCGACTACAATGACCCGCACACGTTCCTCGACATGTGGATCACCGGCGGCGGCAACAACCAGACCGGCTGGTCTCACGCAGACTATGATCGCCTCCTTCGCACCGCGCTTGAATCCAAGACCGAGGCCGACCGCATGGCCGTTTACCAACAGCTCGAAACTATCCTCGCCGACGAGGTGCCCGTCATCCCGATTTATTTCTACACGCGCATCTACGCCATCAGCCCGAAGGTGCAGAACTGGATCACCACCCCGCTCGACAACCGCGCCTGGAAGTGGATCGACCTAGCAAACTAAACGCGCCGCCCCTCCGACCGTGGGAAGCGAGCTTGCTCGCGATTCCGACCATCCCCACCCGCACCACCGATACGTCGCAAACCACCTGCTCGAGTTCCCACAAAACAATTTGCCCCGCGCCCCCTTACGCGTTCGTTAACTCCGCATGTTTCGTTTCATCGCACGACGCCTCCTCGAGACGATCCCCGTGTTGTTCATCATCATCACGGCGACCTTCTTTATGGTGCGCTTCGTTCCCGGCGGCCCGTTCGACAGCGAGAAAGCGACCACGCCGGAAATCCGCGCCAACCTCGAAGCCTACTACGGCCTCAATCTCCCGCTTCACCAGCAATACTTCAATTACCTCAAGGCGATCGCTCAAGGCGACCTCGGTCGCTCCACCAAATACGCGAGCCGCACGGTCAACGAAATCATCGCCGACAAGCTCCCGACCTCTCTCCAACTCGGCGGTCTTTCCCTGCTCATCGCGTTAATCCTCGGCCTCACCGCCGGCACCCTCGCGGCGGTTAAACGCAACACCAAGATCGACTACACCGCGTCGTCGTTCGCTATGGTCGGCATTTGCGTGCCGACCTTTGTGCTCGGCCCGCTGCTTGTCCTCATCTTCTCCATCCATCTCGGCTGGTTCAGCGCGTCGGGTTGGTATGACTGGCAGGACCGCGTGCTCCCGTCGCTCACGCTCGGCATCGTTTACGCCGCCGGCATCGCCCGCCTCACCCGCGGCGGCATGCTCGAAGTGCTTAACCAAGATTACATCCGCACCGCGCGCGCCAAGGGCGCCTCCGAGGCCCGCGTGATTTTCAAACACGCGCTCCGCGGCGGACTCCTTCCCGTCGTCTCCTACCTCGGCCCGGCCATCGCCGGCATCCTCACGGGTTCGTTCGTCATCGAAACGATCTTTCAAATCCCCGGCCTGGGCCGCGAATTCGTCAACAGCGCCTTCAACCGCGACTACACCTTGGTGCTCGGCACCGTGATCCTCTACGCGGTCCTCATCATTGCCCTCAACCTCATCGTCGATGTGGTCCAGGTGTGGCTCAACCCGAAGCTCAAGTTCGAATAAGCCGCGCGCCGCCATGCTCTCCCCCGCTCCCGACAAACTCCCGTCCGCCGACGTCGCCCCCGCCCAGCTCGAGCGCGGCGTCTCTCCGTGGCGCGACGCCTGGCACCGGCTTCGTCGCAACCACCTCTCCGTCTTCGGCGGCGTCGTGCTCATTTTCCTGTCGCTGCTCTGCGTAGTCGGCCCGTGGTTCAGCCCTTACGAGTATCAGCAAACCAATCTCGACAATACGTTCTCGCCTCCGTCCGCCGAACACTGGCTCGGCACCGACCAACTCGGACGCGACTTGCTCACGCGCCTTATGTATGGCGGACGCATCTCGCTCATGGTCGGCCTCGTCGCGACCTTCGTCGCCCTCACCATCGGCGTGATCTACGGCGCCATTGCCGGGTTCTTCGGCGGCAAACTCGACCGCGCCATGATGCGCATCGTGGATATCCTCTACGCCCTGCCCTTCACTATCTTCGTGATCCTGCTCATGGTGTTCTTCGGGCGAAACATCATCTTGCTCTTCGTCGCCATCGGCGCCGTCGAATGGCTCACCATGGCCCGCATCGTGCGCGGACAAATCATGTCCATCAAACGCATGGAATTCATCGAGGCCGCCCGCTCCCTCGGTCTCGGCACGCGCCGCATCATTTTCCGCCACATGATCCCCAACATCCTCGGGCCGATCATTGTTTACACCACGCTCACCATCCCGGGCGTCATGTTGCTCGAAGCGTTCCTGAGCTTCCTCGGTCTCGGCGTGCAACCGCCTATGAGTTCGTGGGGCGTGCTCATCAAAGACGGAGCCGAGCGCATGGAAGAGTATCCGTGGCTGCTCATCTTCCCCGGCACGGTTTTCTCGCTGACGCTGTTCTCTCTGAACTTCCTCGGCGACGGCCTTCGTGACGCCCTGGACGTCCGCGCCGCGAAAGATTGAAGCTTGCTAGTGCGAGCGAGGTTGCTCGCGATTGGCAGGCCTCCGTCATGCGCCGCTTCCTTCCCTACCTCGCTCTCTTCAAATCCGTTCGCTGGCAATTGGCCGGCGGTTTGTTGTTCGGCCTGATCTTCGGCGCCGCCAGCGGGTTCGGGCTGCCCTACATGATGAAGACCGTTTTCCCGCAGGTCTTCGCCGAGGGAGCTCCCGTCCTCAGCAACTGGGAAGTCCTCAAAATCGCACTCTGGCTTCCGTTCGTGTTCACGATCCGCGGCGTCTCCGACTACCTGAACACTTACCTCATCCAATACTGCGGCACCCGCGTGCTCGAACAGCTGCGACTGAAATTTTTCAGCAAACTCCAGGTCCTCCCCCTCGCCTTCCTCCAACGCAACGCATCCGGCGATCTCATCTCGCGCGGCATGGCCGACACCAACCAGCTCCAAAACACCATCAGCAACCTCGCCAACGTGCTGGTCAAACAACCCGCCACCTTGGTCGGCGCCATCGTGTTCGTCACCTACCTCGCCTTTAAGGAAAGCGGCGTCGGTCTCGTGCTGGTCTGTTTGTTCAGCGTCCCGCTCTGCGTGCTTCCGGTTCATTTTGCCGGCAAAAAACTCGTGCGCCGCGCCAAGCAGCTCCAGACCGAGCTCGGTTCCCTCACCGGACTCTTCAGCGAAAACATCGCCGCGACCCGCGAGGTGCGCGCGTTCGGCTTGGAGGAGCGCGAAATCAAGCGCTTTGGCGTCTCCACGCAGCTTCTGCTCACCTACCAGATGAAGGTGGTCAAATACGCCAAGGCCCTCCCGCCCGCCATCGAGATCATCAGCGCCTTCGGCCTCAGCGCCACCTTCGTTTACGCCTACCGCGCCGGCCT
>DFYA01000273.1:6769-7529 GCA_002382525.1 Opitutaceae bacterium UBA4094 | reverse complement strand
TTTTCTTGAACGCCAAGCTCGGTGAACGCCTGCGCGGACGCGACGCCGAGGTCTCCCGCCTCACCACCGCGCTCACCGCCGCCGAGTCCGCCTCCGCGCAACTCTCGACCACCAACAGCCAGCTCTCCGCCAGCCTCGCCGCCGATCGCGCCTCCTTCGCCGCCCAACTCGCCGCCGGCGAACAACGCCTCGCCGAACGCGAACAGCTCGCCGCCCGCTACCTCGCCGACGCCGAAAAACTCAAGGCCACCCTCCAAACCGAATTCCAAGCGCTCGCCTCCAAAATCCTCGACGAGAAATCCGCCAAGTTCACCGACCACAACAAGACCCAAGTCGAAGCGCTCCTCCACCCGCTGCGCCAACAACTCGCCGACTTCCGCCAACGCGTCGATGTGGTCTACAAAACCGACGGCGAAGACCGCACCGCGCTCAAGACCCAGATCGAACAACTGCGCCAGCTCAACGTGCGCATCACCGACGAAGCCCGCGCCCTCACCACCGCGTTAAAAGGCCAGTCGCAGGCTCGCGGCGCCTGGGGCGAACTCATCCTCGAACGCCTCCTTGACTCCGCCGGACTCATCAAAGGCCAGGACTACCTCACGCAAGAGTCGCTCACGACCGACGACGGCCGCCGCCTGCGCCCCGACGTGATTCTCCGCCTGCCCGACGCCCGCCACCTCGTGATCGACTCGAAAGTCTCGTTGCTCGCCTACGAACGCGCCGTCAACGCGTCCGACGACATCGCCCGCGCCGCCGCCGC
>DFYA01000273.1:5693-6739 GCA_002382525.1 Opitutaceae bacterium UBA4094 | reverse complement strand
GCGCTCGAAACCGACCACCAACTCTACGAATGGGCCTTCGATCGCCGCGTGATTCTTTGCACCGCGCCGACCTTGCTCGTCACGCTGAAGACCGTCGCCAGCCTCTGGAAACAGGACCGGCAGACGAAAAACGTCCAAGCCATCGCCGACCGCGGAGGCGCTCTCTACGACAAGTTTGCCGGCTTGATCGACGACCTCGAAGCCATCGGCAACCAACTCGGCCGCACCCGCGAAACCTACGACGCGGCGATGAACAAATTGAAGACGGGCAAAGGCAACCTGCTCGCCCAAGTCGAAGACCTCAAAAAACTCGGCGCCCGGGCCAAAAAATCCCTGCCCGCGGCAACGATTGACGAAAACTAACTCCGACAGTCGTTCTCTCACTCGTTCTTCGTTCTCATTCCGAAACCTGAACCACGCGAAGAACGAGAACGAGTAAGAGGACGAGAACAATTTTTAACCCATGACCAACCTCCACGGCACCTGGCATCCGATCCGCGCCGAACTCGACGGCGAAGCCGCCCCCGCGCTCGCGCTCGAGCGCATGGAACTGCTCTTTGAGCCCGACGCCTACACGGTCAGTTTTGCCGGCGTCGCCCATGATCGCGGCGNNATCCCGGCGATCTATCAACTCGCGGGCGACCGGCTGCGCATCTGTTTCGGCGTCGACGGCATTGCCCCTGCGGACTTCAAGACCGCGCCGCGCAGCTCCCGTTACCTCGTGACCTATCGCCGTCAATCGACCTAATGCCTGCCAAGCAACCGCCTGCATTTTGGGGCACGCCTCCACTTTAGAGTTCTCAACAAGTCAGTCGCCCGTCTCAGCTCCCCGTTGCCATGGAAAGTCCCGAAGTAGAAAAAGACCGCCCCACGCGCCCGTCGTCCGACAGCGTAATCGTGCACATCATCGACGAGATGCCGCTGCGGGTGGTGCTCGCGGTGACCTTCGTCGCCTTTTTCTTTGCCTGGGGCGCGGTGAACAACCTGCTCAAGCTCACCGGACGCAACGCCGCCGAGCTCGACACGACCATCGGCCTCTACGCCGG